>JBJKQT010000150.1:0-10198 GCA_046705065.1 Desulfocapsaceae bacterium | reverse complement strand
TGCGGGAGTTGTCCAGAGCCTTGCGCGAGGGTCATAGCTGCCTGCCTCTTTCTCCTGGTGATTACGAGCTGTTGCTCGGCAGCCCACTTGTCTCAAAGGGTGATCTGACCCCGCTCGTTCTTTTTCGGGATTGCCTCTATTTGCATCGTTATTACACCTATGAGGAGCATCTGGCGGCAGGCATTAAGGATCTGGCCGCAATACGTTTCGATACGCCGGGCATCGAAAAGGTTCTTGCTACCTGCTTCGGGGCAGAGCCAAAAGAGCCTGATCGTCAAAGGCTTGCATCCAGGCTGGCGGCGGAAAAATCCTTGGCCGTCATCTCCGGGGGGCCAGGTACGGGAAAGACGACCACCGTGGTGAAGATCATCGGCATGCTGCTGCAAACTTTGGGTTGCGATCTGCAGGTGGCCTTGGCGGCTCCCACAGGCAAGGCAGCCATGCGCTTGAGCCAGTCGGTGGCCGGAAGCAAGGAGGATCTTCCTTTTTCCGCCGATATCAAGGAGGCCATTCCCGGCGAGGCCAGGACATTGCACCGTCTTCTCGGGGCCAGGGGGGATTCGCCGAGGTTTCATCACGACAAAGACAATCCGCTGCCTTGGGACGTCGTCGTGGTTGATGAGGCGTCCATGGTGGATTTGGCCATGATGAGCAAGTTGATAGCTGCCCTCAAACCTGCCTCGCGACTGATCCTGCTGGGTGACAAAGACCAGTTGGTCTCGGTGGAATCCGGGGCTGTGTTGGCGGACCTGGTCGAGGCCTTGCCGGAGAATACAATCGAATTGCAAAAAACCTATCGGTTTGACACGTCCATTGCCCAACTGTCCCGGGCGGTGAATACCGGTGATGCGGAATTGGCCGGTCAGCTGCTTGAAAAGTCCGAAGCGGGCCAGGTGCGGTATTTGCGTGAACCGCTTTCCTCTTTTGCCGGTAACCGCTATCTGAACTATATGCAACTTGCGGCCAGGGTCGGTGACGTCGGGTTGGAAAAAGTGTTCGCCGCCTTTAACGGCTTTCGCATTCTGTGTGCACTTCGTCGGGGAACAGCCGGAGTGCAGGATATCAATGCCATGATGGAACAGTATCTGAGCCGGAAGGGGTATGATTGTCTTTCGAAAACCTGGTATCCGGGAAGGCCTGTTTTAATAACCAGGAACGACTATTCCCAGGAGCTGTATAACGGCGATATCGGTATTGCCTTGCCCGATCAGGGAGCAGAAGGTCTCAGGGTCGTTTTCCAACGGCCCGACGGTTCGTTCAAGTCCTGCCTCCCGTTTCGCCTGCCTCCCTGCGAGACGGCCTATGCCATGACCATCCATAAATGCCAGGGATCCGAGTTCGACGACGTCCTGGTGGTGCTTCCCGAGGAAGACAATCGAATTTTGAGCCGGGAACTTGTCTACACTGCGGTGACCCGGGCCCGCAGGCAGGTAGTGATGAGCGCAAAAGATACAATCCTGCGTGAGGCCGTGGCACGCAAGATACGGCGTTTTAGTAATCTGAAAGAGCGGCTGACCATGGATTGACCGCATGAAAATACTTCACATCCTCAGCCAGCGCCCCGACAGTACGGGCAGCGGCTACTATATCCAGAACATGATCCGCCTTGCCGCACGCGCTGGGCACCAAAATCACCTCATCGCCGGTGTCCCGGCACGTGAAAAACCTGTTCCCGACTTTATCGACAACGGATCGTATGATTTCGTCACCTTTGGCGGCGGCGATCTGGACTTCACCATACCGGGGATGAGCGATGTCATGCCTTACAGCAGTTCCATGTATTCCGATCTCTCGGAGGATCAGCTCGATGCTTATGAACGCGCTTTCGAAACTAAAATCCGGGAAGTTGCAAAAAGGTTTCAACCCGACATCATTCACAGCCACCATCTCTGGATCGTAACCGCCGTCACCCGCAGGACCCTGCCTGAAATACCGCTGGTGACATCCTGCCATTCAACGGCTCTTAGGCAATTCGTAAAATGCACCCATCTTCGGGAAAGAGTGCTTGCATCCTGTCGGGGCGTCGACAGGGTTTTGTCGCTAAGCCGCGCCCAGGCTTTAACGATCAACGAGCTGTACGGAATTGAAAAAGACCGGATCGAAGTTGTGGGAGGCGGCTACAACGACCATCTTTTTGCCTGGCGAAACAAAACCGCACCCCCGCCTGTTCACCTGCTCTATGCCGGAAAGTTGAGCTATGCCAAAGGGGTGGACTGGCTTCTGCGCTGCTGTCTGCAGCTGAAACATCTGCCGCTTCATCTTCATCTGGCCGGATCCGGTACGGGCAGCGAGGAAGAGACCTGCCTTAAGCTTGCAGCAGAACTTGGCGCAGCAGTGACAGTGCACGGCAGGATAAGCCAACAGGAGCTTTCGCGATTGATGGGCATCTGCCATATCTTCGTGCTGCCGTCTTTTTTTGAAGGACTTCCCCTCGTCCTGCTCGAGGCTCTGGCTTCGGGGTGCCGGATTGTTACGACCGATCTTCCCGGATGTCGTGAGCTGCTTGAAAAAGGTAGCTCCGACCTGGTGGAGTTTATCCGGCTTCCGGAATTGGAAAAGGTTGATCAGCCACGGTCTAAGGACTGGGGGCGGCTCGAAGCCGATCTGTCGTTTGCCATTGAACGAATGGTCAAGCAGGCGATGCAGTCGCCCGCTCCCCAGTCAAAAGAGGTCGAAAAACTCACTGCAACACATAGCTGGGATGCCGTCTTCGCCAGGGTGGAGGAAGCGTATCGAAAGGCGATGGGCTAGAGGCCCAACTTCCGATCTTTATCTCAACTTGAGTTGGCAAGTATCTGATCGTGCAGGGGTAATTGCAGAGTTTAGATGCGGTGCCGATGAACGTTTACAGACAAATCGCGACGGCCGCGATGTCATCATGCTGCTTGAAGCGCGGGTAGGTTCGGCATTCCGGGTCATTTCTTTCAAGCGACCTGACGTGCTCGTGGATTTCCTTTAAGCCTCCCTGCCGGAAAAGCTCTACAAAACTGGACCAGTCGTTAGCTTTATACGGGTCTTTACGCGACAGAAAGAGTCCGTCTGTAAAGAGAAGAATGGCTGCGAGTCCGTCTGTTTTTTCCCTGCCGTGATTAAGAAAATGCATGGCCTCCGGCTCACCGTTTAAAACGCCGTAGGTGATGTTCATCTCGTTTCTCACCTGGCGGATCTGTTCGGACAAGATCTCGTGAATGGAGGCGCCGGCTGGAACGCGCGTATTTTTCCACAATTTCAAGGTATCTCTATCATGGTCGATTTCAGGTGTCAAAATCGTAAATGAACCGTCTTCGCGGATGGTGAGTATCAGACTGTCGCCGGTCTGACAGTAGTCGAAATGATGGTCTCCAAGCCGGACGACAGCGGCGCTCGTTGACCACAGGCGGAATCTCTCACTCTCCAACATGCTTGCGTTGCAGGCGATTTTGCCCAACTGCCTGTTCGCTTCTTCGGCACACCGTAAAAGATCGTCGTTACCTTGTCTAAACGATTCGGCTGCGATCCTTGCTGCCATGAGACCGCCGGTAGTACCCTCTGGAAGATCGTCGTTGCAGAGGCTGGTCGCTCCGTCAAAGACACCGAAGAGGTTGCCGTCCTGAAGGAGGACATCCTCGTTTAAAGAGCCGCTTCCTTTTGCAAGGAGAGTTTCAACCAAATGAGTCGGCGGGTGCCCGTAGGGCCGGGTTCGTATGCGTTGTTCGATTGAAAGATACATAGTCGTTTTCTCTTTTGATCCAGTCGTTGTCAATATAATAAGAATTAACGATAATACAAATTGATTGTTCCGATTGTAGTACTCGTTGTAATAGTAAAAGCCGATGATCCATGGGGAGGAATGGCGGGTTTGCCGGAGAAGGTTTTCGGTGTTATAAGAGATATATGACGACAATACATTACGACCCGGATCCGTCCCATTGGGATGCCTATGTGGCAGGCTGTCAATCTGCTATGTTTTCCCATTTCTGGGGTTGGGCTGAGGCAATGGCTTCGGCGTATGATACCCGGATCTTCCGCCTGGCGGCTGAAGACAGAGGCGGTCTTGCAGGTCTTTTGCCGCTGGCGCTCTTTTCAGCACCTGGAACGGACAAAAGATTGATTTCCCTTCCGTATACGGATGCGGCGGGAATACTTGCCGACAATGACGATACAGCAGCGCTCCTGGTGCAATCGGCACTCGATCTTGCCGCCGATCTCGGTGTGCAGCATCTGGAGCTGCGCCAGGCATCCGGAGCTGCCCTCATGCTGCCGCCGGAGAACAAGGACTGGAGCAATCCTTGTGCGTATCGATTCAAAACCGGCTTGGCTAGATTGCTCCCTCCTTCTTCCAAAACGCTCTGGTCAAGCCTTGGGCCCAAGGTTCGCAACCAGATCCGCAAGGCAAAGAAATGCGGCTGTATAACCCAAACCGGAGGAATCGAATTGGTCGAAGATTTTTATGCCGTTTTTTCCGAGAATATGCGCGACCTCGGCTCTCCGGTCCACTCTCTTTCCATGCTTGAAAAAACGGTGAAAGATCTTGCGGCCCGGATTTTCATGGTATATCTCGAAGGCTTTCCAGCAGCCGGCGCCGTTGTCTTTACCAAAGGATCCACTCTGTTCAACCCCTGGGCGTCGTCGCTTAAACGGTTTCGTCCCCGATGCCCGAACATGCTGCTCTACTGGACAATGCTGTCTTACGGAGTCGAAAACGGCTTTGATCGTTTCGATTTCGGCCGGTCCTCACCAGATGCCGCAACTTGCCGCTTCAAGTTGCAATGGGGAGCGGTCATGGAGCCGTTGACCTGGCATGTGGTTTCCCGTCCAGGTTTCCAGTGGGATCCTCGCCGGGAGAGTCTGGTCGACGAGGACTGGAAAAAGATGGATCTGCAGCTGTCCCTCAAGCAGGGACCGGGCGTCAGACGATGGATCAGTCTCTGAGGTGAATATGAAGCAGTTGCTGCTCGAACAGAATGTGATTTCCCTGCCGATGCCCCTTTTCCTCGTCATAGAAGATGTCGGCTGGTGGCAGGGGTATGACGGCTCGGCGGACAATGAGCCGTATCGCAATAATTTTCCAAGACGGCACTGCCTTGCCGATTATATGGCGCTGGTGCGAATGGCCAAACGGCTGTCAATGCGCATCGTTTTGGGAATGGTTTTGGGGGAGTGGGACCGGACCAACTTTCTACGGCATATTCCCGGCGCCACCTGGATGGGTGGTTCCTGGGATAACAGAATCAACCAGGGACCGTGGCTGGATGAGGCGGCTGCCTATCTGCTGGACGAGCAATCCCATCTCGAGATTGCCCTGCACGCCATCTGCCACGAATTCTGGCAGGGAGGCGTCATGGAACGTTCCGAATTTCATGACGGAGAAAACGTCATGCGGCCGAAGGCGTTGGTGCGCAGTCATCTCGATGCGTACGCCGAACTCCTTCATCAGAACGGTCTGACCGGGTTTCCCCGACTCTTTATCCCTCCGGCCCTGTATCACAGCTTTGGGAACGGTGAAGACTCCATCCAGGCTCTACTGCACGGGTACGGCATCGAGTATGTCACGACCCGTTTCTTACGGGCCCGGCAGTATACGGAGCCGATCCATCCGTGCCTGACCTGGGAATGTGAGGTGGCGATCATGGAGCGGGGACTCTCGCCTGTCGAATGGGATGTCCCGGCATCGCCTCCGGTCTGGAACGATCCAGGGCCCATTGTTGCCCTGCATTGGGGGAACCTTCTCCATCCCGATCCTGAAAGGAGTGTCGAAACAGTCGACGCCTGGGCTGAGATGATTCTTGAAAAAACCAGCAGTCTCGACCGAATTCTCTCCCAAGACCTGGCGTCGTGCTGGCGGCAGGCTGCGGCATGTTATCTGGCCGGGATGCAGACGGAGGGCAGGACGGTTGTCATCGATCTTCGAAATATTCCGGCTCTCCCCAGCCTTACCGGTGCCTTTTTCTTGAAAATCCGCGAGGAAAAACCCGGCGGCTGGGACTGCGCCGGTGCGGAAATACTGTCGGATACATTATCCTCCGATCATATTCGCACCTTGAAATTGCTGCCGGAGAAGGCAGGGCAGAAGGTCGTCTTATCCCTAAACGTGTGAGCCTCTTGCAAAATGGTTTTTTCGCTCAAGCTCTGCGTTATGCTCAAAATTTTATCCTCGGAATATCCAGTATACGCCTGCGGTAAAATTTTTCGCATGCCTTGATTTCGAACGAAAATCCTCATCTTGCAAAAGCCTCGTGTGAAAATGAGATTGTAAAAAAAGCTTTCCAGGCAATGCGGGAAATTGCATCACGTTCGGTGAGCAGTTTCTTTTCGGTCTTGCTCATCGAATCGGATTCAATGTCAGAGTTCCGCCCTCTTGTTGGAATTCCCCTGATCCAGAACCATGCGAGCGGTCATGCCGCACTTGGGACAGTTTTTCCCGGACTCGGAACCTTCACACGCCGTGCAATACACCGTAAAGCTGCGGACACACCTGTAAAGCACATTATTGGGTATTTCTTTGCCGCACCGGGGACATTTGCCTTTTGGCTGTTTCATCGTTATCGCTCCTGATTCTCTGCCACGTTGTCTTCATTCTCCTCTGACCGAGCCTTGCTTTTGTCCATCTTACGTTGTTGCTTTTCTTCTTTCTTTTTCTTCTTTGCCAACTCTTTTGAGCGCTTATTAAATGAGAAATTGCTTCTTGCCAAGGGGGCTCCTTTTCTTGGAGGCTACCCTGAAAAATTGCCTTTCGCTCAGACTCTACCTTGTGTGAGGAAATTTCATCCTTGGAATAGTAACGCATATGCCTTAGGTGAAATTTTCTCACACGCCTTGATTTCGGACGAAAAAACTAATTTTTCAACGTGGCCTTGATGTATATATTTGCTTGACCTGTTGGTCAACACACGACTGAACTGAGGTGAGGGTGATAAAACAAGCGTCTACGCTGCCTTATCGCAATGGTTACCAGCAAAGCTTAGAGCTGTACAACATTTGCTGCTGCCGGGCCTTTTGGACCGTCGACGATATCAAATTTTACACGGGCACCTTCTGTAAGACTTTTGAATCCTTCAGACAGGATTGCTGAGTGATGGACGAAAAGGTCTTTGCCCTCATTCTGTTCGATAAAACCAAAGCCTTTTGCATCATTAAACCATTTAACTGTACCTTCTGCCATTTTTGCTGCTCCTTGAAAGCGTGGCCTCACTTAGAAACCACTTGATGTATAGTTCGACTTGTCGAGAACCGACCAGTCGATTGGCAGGTTGCTTAGCAAAAAAAAACCGCACTTCCTTTCTGCAAGGCCTGTGCGGTGTCTTTAAAGTATTTTTATGCTCCAAACATATCCTGCACACTTATAAGAGTACCTTATATCCTCTTGGTGTAAAAAGCTTGCTTTATTTTCCCGTGGGGGCTTATCAAAACATGGCTGTGCTCACCAAATTTGGCCGGGTAACGATGGAGACGCGGTCGGATTAACTCGTTTTTTCAATCTTACTTCCCGGTTGCTTGACCAGCATCAACACCCCCAGCAGCGTCAGCGCACCTCCCACGACCAGCTTCCACCCCAGGACATCTCCGAAGATAACGACTCCGAGGAATGTGGCAAAAATGGGAGTCGGTAGAAGCAGGGGTGTTATCTTGGAAACCGGATACCGTCCCAGGAGGTAATATACCATTCCATGTCCTATGACGGAGGCTCCGACGGCGGAATAAAGAGGAGTCCAATAGTCGAGAATGTCGACATCCGAGAGAATCTGCATTTGGCCGGTTTCAAAGATCGCTGATAACGCCAGCAAAGACGGCAGGGCAATCAGGGCGATCCATGCCTGCAGCCTGAATACCCCGAGATTGGGGCATAGCCGCATCAGAACAGTTGCACAAGCCATTACAAAGGCTGCCCCGGTGACCCACATGATGGCATCGAGGTGATTAAAGACAATGGGATCAAAGCCAATGACCATGACTCCGCCGAAGGCTATGGCTATGGCGAGAATGGTGAGAGGTGATATTTTCTCTTTTAAGAATACGGAGGCGAGAATTGCTGAAAAGGGGACGTAGAGCTGTGTGGTGATGGCGATGGAACCGATATTTCCCCCTTCGTGAAGGCCTATGAAAATCATGCTGAAATGAAGCATGCCGAGCAGGCAGGCGACCCTGAGGAGCGGCTTCATATATCCAGGAGCGGGTTTCAACCAGGGGAGCATGAGGATGAGCAGAAACAGAAAACGCAAAGCTGTAAAAAGGAGCGGTTGAAATTTATCGGCGCCTATTTTCCCGGCAATGAAATTAAAACCCCATGCCGTGTTGATCAGCAGAATCATTAAAAAGTGGGCAAGGGGCATCTTACGTATGTATCCGGGAAAATATCATTTTATTTAATTATCCATCTCTTGGACATCACAGCTGCCGATTTGCTGGAGACTGAATAACAAGATCTGATGGATTACTCCAAGCCCGCGTTTTTTGCCAGGAGAAATTTGCAGCAATCCAGTCTCTGGACTCCGTTTAGCCGGAAACGGTGTATTTGTTCTGATTACCCAATGAACCATGCACTCAAACAAATATCGCCAGGTGCTTTGAATCGATTTTTCAACTTGGTATAAAAACTCAGATCGATATACACTTTTTCATCACCAGGATAGAAAAAGGAACCGACGGCTGATAGGGCAATTCCGCAGGCGGATTTTACTGAACCACGGAACAGGACAAAAAACTGGTTTTAGAATGGAAATAAGCTGATTTCTTGTTTTTTTTGATTGGAAGACCGTTCAGTATTACAATGTATCGATATGCAGGAACCCACTTCGCAAAACAGGCCCTTGATCATTCTCGCCGCACTTCTGGCTCTTTTCCTTGGGGCCCTGGATGCTCTGATCGTCAGTGCGGCTATGCCGTCCATCGTAACCGACCTCGGAGGCCTGACGCTGTACAGTTGGGTCTATTCCGCCTATTTTCTTGCCCGTGCGGTTTCCCTGCCGGTATTCGGTAAACTGGCGGACAGGTATTCCACAAAAAGACTGTTCCTCTATTCCATTACAGTATTCCTGCTGGCCTCGCTTGGGGCCGGCGCCGCCCCGTCCATGTCCATTCTCATCGTCGCCAGGGTATTTCAGGGAATCGGCTCGGGAGGAATATTTGCCCTGGTATATATTGTGCTGTCCGATATTTCTCCCCCTGGTCAACGCGGCAAGACCCTGTCGCTTGCCAGTTCGGTCTGGGGCATTTCATCGATTATCGGTCCGACCCTGGGCGGCGGTATCGTCACCTATGTATCCTGGAGATGGATTTTTTTCCTCAATGTACCGCTGGCGTTCGCCTCCCTCGCAACGATAGGCCGCTTCATGCAGCACCAGGCCCGCACTTTGAAAACCGTGCGATTGGACATCGCAGGCATTGCCTGTCTTTCCGGATTTATCCTTTGTTTTTTGACGATCTTCATAACAGGCGGGCGGGATTACGGCTGGTTATCCGTTGAAATTCTTGGACTCGGCCTGCTGTCGGCGATATTTGCCGCTCTTTTTATCATCGTTGAGCAACGGGCGGCTGATCCGGTGCTCGACCTGCGCTTTTTCGCCCGGCCGGTTTTTGCCCTGGGCAACGGTGCTGCCTTCTGCGCCAGTTTTGCGATTTTTTCGCTCTTTGCCTATGTCCCCCTCTTTCTCGAAGGGGCACTGGCCAAAACTCCCATGCAAGTGGGAATAACCATGCTTTCCCTGAGCCTTGGCTGGTCATCAGGTTCTCTTGTCCTCGGTCGATTCGTGGACGGCACCGGCAGTAGACAGGCCGCGGTAATGGGCGGGTTTATACTGGTTATGAGCAGCGTGGCCATGCTGTTTTTCACCCCGCAGACGTCTCTGACCGTCTGCTTTCTTGTCTTTCTGCTGGCAGGTTTCGGCATGGGTTTTGTCACCCTGTCCACACTGTTGCTGGTACAGGCAGACCTTTCCAATGTCAATCTGGGAGTGGCGACATCCTTCCACCAGTTTTCCAGAACCCTTGGCGGAACCATCGGGGTGGGGATCTGCGGCGGCATGGTGACAAACGGGCTGATTCATAATCTGCAATCGTCTGCCGCCCTTATTCCATCCGGAGTAATGGAACTGCTGCATAAAAGCATGGAGAATCTTTTCCGCGAAGAGTTCAGGCAAATGCTGAACAAACACAGTGAGGCTCTGCTTGCGCTGGCCGTATCGAATGCAATGATGATAGTTTTCCAGATTATTCTCGGCGC
>JBJKQT010000149.1:0-42573 GCA_046705065.1 Desulfocapsaceae bacterium | reverse complement strand
AGGCAATTTTTTCCGCACGTTCGTGGGTTCCGTCCGGGGGGAGAATACAGAGAACCTCTGTGGCACCATTTAGGCCCTTTAACTGTTCAGGGGTAAACGGGGTTGCGAAATCCTTATAAAGATCAAGCCGGGTATGAAAATCCGGATTATCCTTACCTTGAGATTTAAAAAGAAAGTATCTTGTCTCGGGAACCGGCTTGTGAATCCACGAATGAATTTGGGATTGATATCGCAAAGAGAGTTTTCTTTACAAAACTCATCGGCGTTGTACATTTGAGCCGCGAATATCAGGCAACGCTGCACGATGAAATTCAAGCCTTGCAGCATAACCGGTTAATTATCTTTGGCGATCTTGGTGATCCTGTTGCGGCAATAGGCATTTGGCAGCAATGCTCACTGTATTTTGAAAAGTATGAATATCATTCTTGTTTCAGAAACGGAAGTTGCAGAAAAAACAATTATCCTCACGGACAATAGGGCTTCACATATAGTAGAGATCCTGAAAGGCAAACCGGGTGAGGTTGTTCGCGTGGGGATAATCAATGGCCGCAAAGGAGAGGGCACAATCGTCGACATCGTCTCGCGGAAACCTTATCAGGTGGAGCTTTCCCTTGACCTTTCTGAGGAATCAGCACCATCTCCTCCCATCGATTTAATTCTGGCTCTTCCCCGGCCCATTATGTTGAGGCGTATTTTTAGTCAGGCGGCAGCCCTTGGATTTGGATCACTTTTTATAATCAACGCAAACAGAGTTGAAAAAAGTTTTTGGGAAGCTGGTTTGTTGCAGGAGAACACGTATCGGGAACACTTGATTCATGGTCTTGAGCAAGCTGTGGAAACCACGTTGCCTCAAGTTATCTTTTATAAAAGATTTAAACCTTTTATTGAAGATGACCTTCCGTCAATGCTCCACGGATATTCACATTGTCTTCTAGCCCACCCCTACGGAGGACGAACATTAAAGGATGTCTTAACCGGCAGCCCCGGCCGAATACTTTTGGCTGTCGGACCTGAAGGGGGATGGGTCGATTATGAGGTGAGACGATTTCTCGAAACAGGTTTTTCCGCTTTTACCATGGGTTCTCGAATACTGAAAGTGGATACGGCCGTAATTTCTCTGCATGGAAGGATATCTGCTCTCTTGGAATAAAAGCAGAGAATGTATTTCCCTTATTATTATAATCCCACCTTCAGGCTCGGATGATTGCGGTGGGATCCTAACGGTATTCTCTCCCGATTTTTCTTAATCCGGTCACAATGTGGGCTGAATATTATGTCTGATTGAGCCTGAGTTGACATGTAAACAGCAGCCATTATATTTTTTTTACCTTACTATGTTAGGCGACCCTGGAGAGCGAGAGGGGGGATGGGCTTCCAATTGGCGCGTGTATTCGAAGGCATATTACGGTGTCACGGTGATCCTGTCATGGATGTCCCATGTTTACCGGCCGAAAGGAAGAAAACGTCCCGGCCGAAGCTCCTGAAGTTCGATACACAAAGAAGGGATTCATCTCCGAGGCAGACTTCCTGAGTCGTAGGCGTGCTGATAATTCCGCTCAGGAGAGGGGAATAAAGGGAAAAACCGGGGAGATTTCCTCTCAAATCAATGCCGGGGGATCAGGGAAAAATGATCGGCCAAAGGCCGCAGGCCTGTTCAAAATGACAATGCTCAACAATCCATTTGAAAAACCTGCGCCTCATCGCGTATGATCATTTAGTTGATAGGTGTCAATCCGATTCAAATCGTTTTCATACTACAAAAAGGGAGCTTATTATGCTGACGATAGAAGAGAAGGCTAGGGAATTAGAAAAAAAGCTGACTTGCCATGAAATAGATTTAACCGAGATCGATGAATTGGAGGAACGTTGGGAAGTTGATCCCCGGTGGAAAGGGGTCATCCGTCCGTACAAACCCGCTGATGTCCTTCATTTGAGGGGAACCTTGAAGGTGGAGTACACGTATGCAAAGGTCGGCGCAAAACGATTGTGGCATCTTCTCAAAACAGAAGACTTTATCCCCGCCTTGGGCGCCTTAACCGGGAATCAGGCGGTCCAACAGGTTGAAGCCGGTCTTAAGGCCATCTATCTCAGTGGTTGGCAGGTTGCTGCGGATAACAATCTGGCTGGAGAAATGTATCCGGATCAGAGTCTGTATCCTGCTAATAGTGTTCCCGCAGTTGTGCGCCGTATAAACAATGCGTTACGCCGGGCTGATCAAATACAGGTTCTTGATTGCCGGAAAAACGGGCCCTACTGGTTCGCACCCATTATCGCCGATGCCGAAGCAGGTTTTGGTGGTCCACTGAATGCCTTCGAACTTATGAGAGGTATGATTGATGCCGGAGCTTCCGGCGTTCACTTTGAAGATCAATTGGCGTCGGCCAAAAAATGCGGTCATATGGGAGGAAAGGTACTTGTGCCTACAAAAGAGTTTATAAACAAATTGGTGGCTGCCCGCCTGGCAGCCGATATTTGTGACGTCCCGACCATCGTGATCGCTCGTACGGATGCGGATGCGGCAAAATTATTAACCAGCGACATTGATGAGAGGGATCGTCCATTTATTCTTGATGAACCTCGGACGTCTGAAGGGTTCTATCATATAAAAGGAGGCGTTGAGGCGGCTATAGCGAGAGGTCTTGCCTATGCTCCTTATGCCGATATGGTCTGGTGTGAAACATCGAAGCCGGATTTAAAACAAGCGAAAATTTTTGCCGAAGCAATTAAAAAAGAATTCCCAGATAAGCTCCTATCCTATAATTGCTCTCCGTCCTTTAACTGGAGAGCCAATCTCGATGAAAATACTATCGGAACCTTCCAAAAAGAGTTGGCGGCTATGGGATACAAATTCCAGTTTGTTACACTGGCAGGATTTCACACTCTCAACTTGGGAATGTTTGATCTGGCCCGTAGTTATAAAACTCAGGGGATGGCAGCATATTCGAAATTTCAGCAGGAAGAGTTTAAGCATGAGAGATCTGAAGGGTATCTCGCTACCAGTCATCAGAAATTTGTGGGAACCGGATACTTTGATCGAGTCATGACGACCATTTCAGAAGGCGAAAGCTCAGTTGAGGCTTTGAAGGGGTCAACCGAGGAAGACCAATTTAACTAAACAAATCCAAGTCAAATACCGGGGCCTTCATGCGAAGGCCCTTCATTTTTTTGTGAAATCTTTTCCTTGTAAGATAAAAGCGGATAGTCATGTTGTACGTGAGCTTTTCTTGTTTGAGGGCGTTTGCCGTGAGCAAAATGAGAAGACATGACAATCCAAATACGTTACTATGACGGCCTCGGTTTTCTGATAAAATGAATGCTGTCGGGGAAAAGTACTTCTTCTGAATACAATTTCTTAACCAACTACTCTTTTAAATCTGGGATATTTTGTCATGTATAGAAATTTCGCTATAGTACCTAATATTATTTTCGGACGCGGTTCCTTCAATCAACTCGATGATATTCTTGCCGCAAAGCGGATGCAAAACGATTCATTTATGGTTTTTGTCCTTGATGATGTTTTTAAAGGAAAACAGTTGGAGCAGAGAATTCCTCTAAGAGGCAAGGATAGGCTTTTGTATGTGAATGTCGACGACGAGCCGAAGACAAAATATATCGACCAGTTGGTAGCTGAAATTCGATCGTATAGCCCGGTGCAGCCCGACGGCATAATCGGCATCGGCGGAGGCAGCACCATGGACATTGCCAAGGCGGTATCGCTTTTACTAACCAATCCGGGATCTGCTGCCGATTATCAGGGGTGGGATTTGATCAAAAAACCAGCCGTCTACCACGTGGGCATCCCGACGCTGTCAGGAACAGGGGCGGAAGTCTCAAGGACGACGGTACTCACAGGTCCGGAAAAAAAACTTGGAATTAATTCAGATTTTACCCTGTTCAATCAGATGGTTTTAGATCCCGAACTCATTGCCGATGTTCCGAAAGCTCAATGGTTTTATACCGGCATGGATTGCTATATCCACGATATCGAGTCACTGCAGGGGACATATCTTAATGAATTCAGCAAAGCTTACGGAGAGAAGTCCCTTGAACTCTGCCGCCAGGTTTTTCTGGGAGATCATCCGGATAAGGACGACAAACTCATGATGGCTTCCTATTTCGGCGGTATGTCCATTGCCTATTCGCAGGTAGGTGCATGTCATGCCTTATCGTATGGTTTGTCCTTCGTGCTCGGTACCCATCACGGTATAGGATGTTGTATTACCTTTGATTACCTGGAAGATCTGTATCCCGAAGGAGTTAAAGAGTTCAGAAAGATGATGGATAAGCACGATATTTCCTTACCCAGGAATCTTACCAGGGATCTTGACGCCAGGGAAATGGACACAATGACCACTGTTGCTTTGGGGCTTGTACCGCTTTGGGAAAATTGCCTCGGCAAAGACTGGCAAAAGATTATGACCCGTGACCGGGTCCTGGAACTTTACAGCAAAATGTAAGGTTTGTTTAGTTTCGTAAGCAGCCGGGTTCCGAGAATACCGCATCGGAATTGATTGGAAAAAAAAACATAGAAAGATTTTAGTCATCCTAGCTGCACTTCGGAGGGAAGGCTAAGATCTGGAAACTGGGGCCGTTTCGGATGAGAGACAAGGTCGGCGAAAGAACGGTTGACTGTCTGGCTGCGGCCTTTGGTTGAATTTTTAATGGAGAATCTGCGATGAAAAGAATTATCTGGTTGTTGGTTCCTGCAATGTTGTTGGTGTTAACTTCATGCGATAACTCGGTTTACACAAAAGGCGTCCAAGGAGCAGGAATGGGAGCTGCCGGAGGTGCCATAGTCGGCCAGGCTATCGGAAGAAACACTGGAGGTACATTAATCGGGGCCGCCGTCGGCGGATTGCTTGGTTACATTATCGGCAATGAAATGGATAAATATGACCAGCAACAGTTGAACTACGCCTATGAAAACGGACCGTCGGGTCAGGCCACATCCTGGCAAAATCCCGATACGGGCAATTCATATAAGGTTATTCCGCAGCCGGCTTACACACAGCCCTCACATCCGGACAACCCGTGCCGTCAAGCTGAAATTCTGGCTACCATCGACGGAAAAACACAAAAAACCTACACAACTGCTTGCAGGAACAGCAACGGACAGTGGATTCTGCAAAATCAATAAAAAGTCTACCTGGTACCCAAAATACCCGCACGTCCATGGTTTCCTCGTGTATTGACGATGCGGGTATTATCCCGTTTTTCTGAGTTGAAATACGTCTCTCGGGCTAGAAAATCAGGTTTTTCGCCGGCTTCCCACTCAGCTGTTCGCCTCATTTATCTGTTTATCGACCTCTCTCTTGTTTTTCCTTGGTTTTTGTGATGTAACTGAAAGATAATCAAGCCGTTTCTTTTATTCTTCGTCAAAAGTCGCCCAACCCATTCGATTGTTTCAGGATAGCATTGACATCCGGCCATGGATACATCTTATACCGATTCGGTCCCATCGTGGCATACTTTGTCCCTGGACACGGTTTGCAGGCGTCTCGGGGTCTCTTATGATGGGCTTGCGGAGCATGAAGCTCGCAGTCGCCTGGAAACCTACGGCACCAATGAACTCAAAACCACAGGCGGTATCTCGCCGTGGAAGCTTTTTGTTGAGCAATTTAAAAATGTCCTGATCGTTATTTTACTGATAGCAACACTTCTTTCAGCATTCCTGGGGCATGAGATTGAGGCGGTGGCCATCGCCGTAATCGTGATATTTGCCGTTTTGCTGGGATTTGTACAAGAGTACCGGGCGGAACGGGCCATTGAGGCATTACGCCTCATGGCGGCACCAACAGCGACGGTTATTCGGGATGGCGCAGAAATTGAGGTTCCTGCCGAAAATGTTGTTCCGGGCGATGTCGTCCTTCTTGGATCAGGAGATAAAGTCCCCGCCGACATCAGATTGATGGACGCTTTCAATTTGCAGATTGAGGAGGCTGCTCTCACCGGGGAGTCGGTTGCGGTGTTGAAGTGCGTTTCAGTTTCCGGCGAAGTGCCTCTTGCTGAACGGAAAAATATGGCATACTCCGGAACAACCGTCAGTTATGGACGGGGGAAAGGAGTGGTCGTGGCGACCGGTGGAGACACCGAGTTCGGAAAGATCGCGACCATGTTGCAATCTGTGGAAACGGGGCGGACTCCGTTGCAGAAAAATCTGGACAAACTTGGTCGGAGTCTGGCTCGGATGGCCTTTCTCGTTGTTGCCGCTATCGTCGGACTCGGGTTGCTGCGTGGCCAGCCTTTTCTTGAAATGTTTATCTTCGGAATTGCGCTTGCCGTGGCTGTGGTCCCGGAGGCTTTGCCCGCCGTGGTAACAATCTCTCTGGCAATCGGTGTTCAAAGAATGGTAAAACGCCGTGCACTGATCCGCAAGCTCCAGGCCGTTGAAACATTGGGCGGCACTTCAATTATTTGTTCCGATAAAACAGGGACTTTGACCAAAGATGAGATGACCGTGCGAAAGATCCATATCCAAAGCCGGTTTCTGGAGGTCACAGGCTCAGGATACGAAGTCGGCGGAAATTTTCTTGAAGATGGCTTGCCCGTTGCGTCTTCCGATGACCTTCTTCTCTTGCTGCGGACGGCAGCCCTTGCCTCAGATGCTTCCATCATATGTGATGAGTCAGGTCATTTACTGGCAAGCAAGGGAGATCCAACCGAAATGGCGTTGGTGGCAGTGGCTGCTAAGGCGGGCTTAAACAAGATGGAGCTGGATAAGCAATTCCCTCGCATAGATGAAATACCGTTTTCTTCCGAAGCAAAACGGATGACCACCCTGCACACTGCCGCTTCGGTAATAATGGCCTGCGCCAAAGGTGCACCTGAGGTTATTGTCGAGTCGTGTTCCCGTTATCTGACAAACACAGGAGAGAAATTTCTCGATGTTAGTGCAAGGGAGGCCATTCTGGAAGCTGCGCGTCAGATGGCAGGCGAGGCCCTGCGGGTGTTGGCGGTGGCGTATAAGCCTGATGCGGTGCGCGGAAACGCCCAAAGCGAAATGGTATTTCTGGGACTTCTCGGCATGATCGATCCGCCTCGTTCCGAGGCGAAAGAGGCCATTAGAACCTGCGAAGAGGCCGGAATCAGGGCAGTGATGATCACGGGCGACCATCCGTTGACGGCTCAAGCAGTGGCCTTGGAATTGGGTCTTCTCAAGAACGGTCGTCTGGTGACCGGCGTGGAGCTGGATGCGATGCCGGACAGGGAGTTGGATAACGAAGTGGAACGTATCGAGGTCTTTGCCCGCGTCTCTCCTTCGCATAAGCTGCGCATTGTGGACGCCCTGCAAAAAAAAGGACATGTCGTCGCAATGACGGGAGATGGCGTCAACGATGCGCCTGCGCTGAAGAAGGCTGATATCGGTGTGGCCATGGGGATCACCGGAACGGATGTAACCAAGGAAGTTGCTGCAATGACGCTGCTGGACGACAATTTTGCAACCATTGTGGCGGCTGTGGAAGAAGGGCGTGGAATTTTTGATAATATTAAGAAATACCTGATGTATCTTCTTTCATCCAACCTGGGCGAAATCGGCCTGATGGCGGGAGCTACACTGCTGGGGCTGCCTCTGCCGCTCACCGCCGTACAGATTCTCTATGTCAATCTGGCAACCGACGGTCTGCCCGCATTGGCCCTCTCGGTCGATCCTCCCGATCCCGATCTCATGCATCATCGTCCCCGTAATCCACGTGTCGGGATTTTTACAAGACCGGTGGTTGTTCTTATGACCGTTGGCGGACTCTGGTCGACCATTGTCAACTTGGGCCTCTTTATCTGGGCCAGACATTCAGGTCGAAGCGATGCCGAGGCGGTGACCATGACGTTCGTGTCCCTTGTTATGATACAATTCATCAAGGCGTATAATTTTCGATCCGATCGGCATTCCGTATTCAAACGCCCCTTCGCCAATATGTGGTTGAACGTTGCCATATTATGGGAGATGACTCTGCTGGCTGTCATAGTGTACCTGCCTGTTCTGCATGAACCTTTCGGTACCTTCAGCCTGACAGCCTTCGATTGGACTGTCGTGCTCATCCTCGCCCTGTCTGTATCACCCGTGCTGGAACTTGTGAAATGGTTGGAGAGACGCGGTTGGCTGGGGAAATGATACTATTTGCGTATTATCATGACAAAAGCAAAGTTTGCATTATATAATTCTTGTCGATATGATAAGAATTAAGAATCATTATCGACATTATTTTCCGATATGAAACAGACAAACTCCATAATGGGTGAAAACGGGTCTGCATGCAAACGGTAGCCGAGGTCAGAATGTGGGGAAAGACCGTCGGTACGGTTTCACTCGAGAAGGGCAAAAAAACCGCCTATTTCAAATACAATCCCGATTTTGCTGCAAGCGGAATCAACATTTCGCCGTTAATGATGCCTCCCGGTTCCCGCACCTATGAGTTTCCCAACCTTTCGGATACGACCTATCACGGACTTCCCGGCTTGTTGGCGGATTCCCTCCCTGATAAATTCGGTAATACTCTTATAGATACCTGGCTGGCCCTTCAAGGGGCCGACCCTGAGGCCTTCAATGCCATTGAGCGCCTTTGCTATACCGGCAGACGAGGGATGGGGGCTCTGGAATTTACTCCTGAAACAGGGCCGGATTCCGGATACATCGGCCAAAGCCGACTGGGAGATTTGGTCGATATTGCATCCAAAATATTGCTCTACCGTAGACGACGGATGTCCGATCTGCCAGATCTGAGCAAAAGCAAAGCGTTCAGAGACCTTTTGGCAGCAGGCACCTTGGCAGGCGGCGCGCGGGCCAAAGTGCTCGTCGCCTGGAATCCATCGACCAATGAAATTCGTCTCGGCGGAGTACCTGCTGAAGAAGGGTTCGAAGCATGGTTGCTTAAGCTGGATGGTGTTCGAGGCAACAGAGATAAAGAAGTTGACGATCCGCGAGGGTTCGGCACGGTCGAATATGCCTATTCGCAAATGGCCTCGGATATGGGAATAACCATGAGTGATTGCAGTTTGTTCGAAGAAAACGGCAGGCGTCATTTTATGACCAAACGCTTCGATCGACGGGCAGACGGTGGAAAACTCCATATGCAGTCTCTTTGCGGTTTGGCTCATTTCGACTACAATCGTGCCGGACTGCATTCATATGAACAGGTCTTTCAGATCATTAGACAACTTGGCATGCCGATGCTAACAATCGAAGAACAGTTCCGGCGTATGGTCTTCAATATATTGACACGCAATCATGACGATCACGTGAAGAATATTGCGTTTCTCATGGATGAGAAGGGGAATTGGTCCCTTGCGCCGGCATTTGATCTCGTTTACAGCTATAATCCATCAGGTGCCTGGACGGCGTGCCATCAAATGATGATGAACGGCAAACGCGATGGATTTGAAATGAAAGATTTCAAGGCCTGTGCCGAGAGTGCGATGATGGAGCCTGAAAAGGCCGAAGCTATCGTTTATGAAGCAGATAGAATTGTGGGCCGCTGGCCTGATTATGCAGAGGCTGCCCGGGTTCCGCAAGCTTTACGGAAAGAAGTCGGGAAAAATCTGAGATCGTTTTAAAAGAATCGAAAACCATATCCGGCTCGGTCAAACCTACGACAAATAAATAGAGAAAAAGAGGTGACGGATGGAAGAAAGAAATCCTGCGGCAAAACGGTATCTTGAAGAACTATACTCACGAACTCAAGGCGATGCCGATGCCCAGGTGTCGATGTTTGAAGTGGGGGAGGCGCTCGGTCTGGAAAAAGCGGAGGCGGGGGCGCTCGCCGAAGATCTCATTATCCTCGGGTGGGTGGAGCTCAAAACCCTTTCCGGAGGAATCGGCATTACCTCTCAGGGAATGGAAATTTTACTGGGGCCGGGAAGAGGTAAAACGGCTGCCTGTCGAGGATTGAGGCTGGGCAATGGAGAGGTTGTGGATGAAGACGGCCGCATAGCCGTTGATAAAATCCTGATAGATATCAAAGAGATTCTGATCTGCGGGAATAAGAATTTCGGACAGGTCGAAGAGATGGTGATCGATATGAAGACCATCGAAATCCAGATGGTTTCCCCCAAACCCAAAACAGCGATAATTCGTGAGGTGCTTCGGTCATTGAATGCAGGCTTGAAGAGCCTCGGTGAGGGAAAAGTTGCGGCAACCATCGATGCCGCAATTGCTCCATAACAGCATGACCCATTGCCCGGACCTCGAAAGTAGGCCCGGTAATGGGTACAATAGAATAGGCTGGCTATTCCGATTTGTGCAGTTTTTTGGTTAAGCGAATGGCCAGTTCGTCGAGAAATTCCATGGAATCGAGAACACGTATCGCCGGCGGATTGCAGATGCGGGCCAGGTCTCCGGTCATATGCCCTTCTTCGATGCACTCGATGACCGTATTCTCCAATGTATCGGCAAAGGAAACCAACTCGGCAATTCCATCGAGTTCGCCGCGTTTTCTGAGAGCTCCGGTCCAAGCGTAGATCAGAGCGACTGAATTGGTCGAGGTTTTTTCACCTTTGAGATGTTTGTAATAATGGCGCTGAACTGTCCCATGAGCTGCCTCGTACTCGAAGCACCCGTTGGGCGAGACGAGAATCGAGGACATCATGGCGAGTGATCCGAAGGCGGACGCCACCATGTCACTCATCACATCGCCGTCGTAATTTTTACAGGCCCAAAGCATTCCGCCTTTTGTTTTCATCATCCTAGCGACTATATCATCGATGAGGGTATAGAAGTATTCGATACCTGCCGCGGCAAATTTCGCTTTGTATTCTTTGCTGAATACCTCTTCAAAGGTATTTTTGAAACACTGATCGTATACCTTGGAAATAGTGTCCTTGGTGGCGAACCAGCAGTCGATCTTCTGGTCCAGGGCGTATTCGAAACAAGACCGGGCAAAGCTTTTGATTGACGGAACGGTGTTATGTTGCCCCTGAAGTATTGCCGGTTCATCGACCTCAGTGACGGTTTTGCGCAGGACTTTGCCGTTTTTATCTGTCACGACGATTTCCAGTTTACCGCCCGCTTCGCTGAAAATTTCTGCATTCTGATAGATACCGCCATAGGCATGACGACCTACGACTATGGGTTCTTCCCACGTTCGCACCGCGGGCTTTATATTGTTAACCATGATCGGTTTGCGAAAGACGGTTCCATCGAGCACCGCCCTGATTGTACCATTGGGTGAAATCCATTGTTTCTTTAAACCATATTCCTTGACACGTTCCTCATTTGGGGTAATGGTGGCGTTTTTGACTCCTACGCCATATTTTTTGATCGCCTCGGCAGCATCGAGTGTGATTTGGTCGTTGGTGGCATCGCGCTCTTTGATGCCCAGATCAAAATATTCGGTCTTTAAGTCGACGAAAGGAAGGATTAATTTTTCTTTGACAAGCGGCCAGAGTACCCGAGTCATTTCATCTCCGTCGATTTCGACCAAAGGAGTAGTCATTTGAATTTTTTGTGTCATAATACAAATTGCCTGTGAGATTTGAGGTGGTTATGTCGATGGACAATATGGTTGTTAAACAATGGCTGATTTATAGCAGATATTATTGAAAATGTAAAATAGAGTATTGTCCCGACTTCAATGGGGTACCCCAAGGTCTCTGGTGAATGTGAGAGGAAAGGACTGAAAAGGACGAATGGATTCGACGATTGCAGCTGTACGCAAATCACTCCTCGACTGGTTTTGGCATTCGGCTAGGGATTTGCCTTGGCGTAAGGACTATGACCCTTACCATGTCTGGATTTCGGAAATTATGCTCCAACAGACACAGATGGAACGGGGCGTTTTTTATTTTCAGCGCTGGCTTGAGAGGTTTCCCGATATTCACGCGGTTGCCGCCGCAGATGAGCAGGATGTCCTGAAATACTGGGAAGGGTTAGGATATTATGCCAGGGCCAGAAATCTGCAGAAAGCGGCTAAGATAATGGTTGAAAAATATCGGTCGAAAATTCCCGACGACAGCCAGGTGTTGCTCACCCTGCCGGGGATCGGGCCCTATACCGCAGCTGCTATTGCAAGCATCGCCTATAACAGGGATATAGCCGTCGTGGACGCCAATGTCGAGCGGGTCATCGCCAGGCTTTTCGACATTGATGGACCGATAAAAGCTGCCGGGACCAAAAAGAGAATTCATGAGTTGGCGGAAAAGCTGCTGCCGAAGGGAAAGGCCAGATATTTTAATCAAGCTCTAATGGACATGGGAGGTCTTGTCTGCACGCCGAAGAACCCTGCCTGTCATGAATGCCCGGTTGCCTTTTGCTGCCGGGCATTGCAGGAAGGGCATGTCCATGAACGCCCCGTCGCCACACCAGCCGGAAAAATCATTCCCATAGAGATGGCAACGGGGGTCCTGACATATAAAGGGAAGATTTTCATTCAACAGCGTAAGACCGATGATGTGTGGGGAGGTCTATGGGAATTTCCAGGCGGAAGGCTGGAGGTGGGCGAAACCCCTCAGGAAGCTGTTATGCGGGAGTTCAAGGAAGAAACGGGGTTTTCAGTGGAGGTCGAGGCCGCACTTGCGACGGTCGTGCATCATTACATGCGCTATAAAGTGACGCTGCATGGGTTCTCCTGTAAATTGAAGGGAAAATTCTCTGAGCCTGCGCTGAATGCGGCTCAGGATTTTCGTTGGGTGACTCGTAAAGAGCTTGCCGATTATGGTTTCCCTGCCGGGCATCGGAAGCTTATCGATTTTATGGTTTCATCCAACAAGGAATTGCCCAGGTGATGCTCATCTCCGAAATTCTGGTTATTGTCCTGCCCGTCTTTGTGGTCATCGGGGTAGGTTCGATTCTCAAAATAACCCGCTTGGTCAACTCGGATTTTCTCTTTCAACTCAACAGATTGGTTTATTATCTGGCTTTGCCGGCACTGTTGTTTTACAAGATCGCCACGGCCGATTTTTCCGTCAGTTTTAATGGCCCTCTGGTTCTCGGCCTTCTTCTTACCATTACTGTTGCCTTCGTTCTTTCCTACGGGTACGGGGTGCTGCGCTCCAATCCTGCGTCCATTCGAGGAACGTTATCCCAGGCATCTTTTCGAGGAAATCTGGCATACATAGGGCTTGCAATGGTTTTTAATGCCTATGGCGAAAAGGGCTTGGCCAGTGCCGGTATTCTGCTCGGATTTTTAGTGCCGACAATGAACTTTTACTCGGTTTTAGCCTTGCTCATGCCGCACCGCAGCACCGGAAAAAAGATAGGGACAACCTTTTGGATTCGGCAGATCTGCGGCAACCCGCTGATAATCGCTTCTTTTGCCGGTATTGCCTGGAGTTTTTTTCATCTGCCGATGCCAAAAGTTGTCGATTCCGCATTGCATATTGTTACCGGTATGGCCTTGCCACTGGCGCTCCTGTCCATAGGTGCGTCTTTTTCATTCAAGAGATTGCGAGGCGATTTGAAGGCGACGATTTTTGCCACTACCTTCAAATTGGTCCTTCTCCCTTTTATGGCGGCTCTGATTCTTCTTCTGTTCGGCGTTCGAGGACAGGATCTTGCCATCGGTGTGTTGTTTGCAGGAACGCCCACCGCCACGGCTGCCTACATCATGGCTCAGCAAATGCAGGGAGACGCCGAATTGTCCGGATCGATAATAATGCTTTCAACGCTTTTATCAGTTGTAACCTATACCATCGCTCTCTATTTCCTCAAGGCCATGGGACTGTAGCGACTCGTTGCCGTTATTGCATTTACTACTCCAACGGAGTCCGGGATGGTTTTTCCCGCGCCTGATTATTGCTTTTGCTGTCGATCATCTGCAAATGAGTCGCGTTTTCTCTCGAGTTCCCAGGCGACAAACAGAAAATCTCCGAATTTTACCATTGATAATGCGGGAGAGGGACCTTAACTTTTTTACTGGCCGTCGTGGTTAAGATCTTTCACACTGATGTTCGGTTTGAAAGGACGAGTCCCCTACTTTGAAGGAACATTATTATGAATACGATCCTGGAAGTTTTTTCCGATTATATATGACCTTGGTGTTATTTCATTACCGGGCGTATTGAAAGATTGAAAAATGAATATGATATAACCGTGCGGTTGCGGAATTTTCCGTTGCATCCCGAAACCCCGCAAGAAGGTCGACTACTGGAAGATCTTTTCAAGGCGAATCCGCAAAAAATGGCACAGATGCGTGAGCATCTCCGCCTAACAGCAGAACAGCTTCATCTCCCCTTTTCTGAAAGAACCAAAACATACAACAGCAGACTTGCCCAAGAACTTGGGCTTTGGGCTACGGACAAAGGGAAGGGGGAGGAATTCCATACATCAGCTTTCCATGCCTATTTCGCCCATGGGCTTAATCTGGCCGATCATCAGGTTTTGCTTGATCTGGTGCGTACCGTGGGGCTATCTGAAGATGAGGCGGAAAAGGTGCTCTTAAAACGCACCTATGCTCGAAAAGTGGATAAGGATTGGGAGGACGCAAGGCTTCAAGGAATAACGGCCGTCCCAACTTTTGTCATTGGGCGGCAGCGACTCGTCGGTGCCCACAGTTACGAAAACCTTTCCGAGTGGGTAAGCTTCTACGGTGCCGTTCGAAAGAAAGGATAGACACCCCCTTCCTTTCTGCCCAAACGTGATGCTGGATCTTCTCCGTCTGCCTGCAGGAATTTATCCGTCTGTGAGGACAGGGAAAGTATGCAGTTATGAAGGGATATCTTTGTGCTTGCGAATGCATAGATGAATCTCTGGAATTCTCCCATAAGCCGGCCTGCCAACATTGAGGGTTTGTTGTTTGGCGTCATTTGTCTCTACTTGATCCGTACATTTTACAGCGTCTATTTTTTACGTTTTTGAAAAAAACGTTCACATTACATAAAATTCTCCATATAATTCACATAAGTGTGTATTATTGCCCGCTGCAGTTTTTGCTGTAGGGGAAATGATGTGTTTTTGAAGTCACAAGATGGGTTAAGGAGAAAAAAGTGGATAGTGGTTGCATAATTTTTTTAAAAACGATGAAAAATCAAAACAGGAGGCTGAAATGATGAACAAACTGACAGTTAAACAACGTATGTACCTCATCATTGCTTCAATATGTCTCCTGTTCATTGTTATGGCATTTTTTGCCTTAAAAATCGGAACGGCGTCACGCGATACCGGGATTGAACGCACAGATAAGGTGATGCTGGACGATCAAAAGGCGAAAATTCAAATTGCCAGCCATTCGATCGCCGTCGCAATCGGCCATGCTATTGAAGGAATAACGGATAAAAATGCCAAGATCGAAATGATCCGTAAAATGGTTGATGATATCAGATTTGAAACTGACAAGTCCGGCTATTTCTTTGTCTATGAGGGAACCGTTAATGTGGCACTTCCCCCGAAAAAATCACTTCAAGGAAAGGATTTGGCCGATTTAAAAGATAAAAACAACGTCTATTTGGTTCGCGACTTGCTGAACAAAGCCAAAGAGGGTGGCGGTTTCGTCCAATATGTCTGGCCGAAACCCGGGGCAGGCGATGTTCCGAAGCTGAGCTATTCAGAAATGATTCCGGGAACCGATATGTGGATTGGTACCGGGGTCTATATCGACAACATAGAGGCCTATAAAAAGCAAATGAGTTCGGCGATTGCTTCGGAGACGAGAACCAATCTTATCTATATGTTGACCATCGCCGGAGTTATTTTTGCCGGCATAATTGGCCTCTGTTTGATCATTACCGTGGGTATTTCAAGGTCATTGGGGACAATGATCGACAAGTTTCAGGATATAGCTGAAGGTGAAGGCGATCTCACCAAACGAATATCCATAAAGTCGAAAGATGAAATCGCGGAACTGGCCAGGTGGTTCAATATTTTCCTGGAAAAGCTTCAGGGGATTATCACTATTATCGCTCAGAATACCGCTTTGATGAACAGTGAATCCAAAAGCCTTGCAGAAATTGCAGGGAACCTGTCAGGTAATGCAAACCAGACCTCCTCCCGCTCGGTGAATGTTGCGACAGCCGCAGAAGAGATGAGTGTGAATTTGAATAATGTGGCTGCAGCCATGGAGGAATCTACGACCAATACAACCATGGTTGCAAGTGCGGCCGAAGAGATGACGGCCACCATAACGGAAATAGCCCAAAATGCCGAAGCAGCGCACAATATTTCGGAGAAGGCCGTCCAACAGGCGGAAAATACAACCGAACGAATGGCGGAACTCGGTGCCTCGGCGGATGCCATCAGCAAGGTCACGGAGACCATAACAGAGATCTCTGAACAGACTAACCTGCTGGCCCTTAACGCAACCATTGAAGCAGCCCGGGCGGGTGAAGCAGGAAAAGGTTTTGCCGTTGTTGCCAACGAGATCAAAGAGTTGGCCAAGCAGACGGCCTCGGCAACTTTGGATATCAAAAAACAGATAGATGACGTGCAAAGAACGACCATGACTAATGTTCAGGAAATCAAAGATATAGCAAATATTATTCATAGCGTTAACGAAATAGTCGCCACGATCTCCACAGCGGTGGCCGAACAATCCGCCGCTACCCAGGAAATTGCCACCAATATCAATCAAGCTGCAACCGGTTTAGCTGAGGTGAATGAAAATGTCAGCCAGGTCACCGTGGTAGCTGGAACAATAACCAAGGATATTGCCCTGGTGAGTTCAGCAGCCGATGAGATTACCGGCAACAGTACCGGGGTTAATAACAGCAGCGCCGATCTTCTTAAAATGGCCAATGAACTTAAAAAGGTCGTTGATGGGTTCATAATATGAGGGTGCCTTGAAAAATTCGGTTTTTCGTTCAAGATCAAGGCATGCGAAAAATTTTACCGCAGACATATAGTTGATATTTCGAGGATAAAATTTTGATCTTAACGAAGAGCCCGGACGAAAAAAACGATTTTTCAAAGTGGCCATGAGCAAGAAATACCTTTTTGTTTTGCACTCTTTTTCCACTGCCGCGTTGCAGGTTGGTTTTTAGGAATCGAGAAAAATGTGCTGAAACGGGGAGGAGAGGAGTATTTTCAATGCAAGTCAATTGGCTGGAAGCCAGTCTCAGCACATTTCACCTGTCTGCAACGGCAGTTGAAATCCTCAGTTTCCTGATTGTTTTCGTCTCGGTGCTTTTAGCGGCCGTGGTTGCCACGGTTCTGGTCCGGCGAACCCTTCTCAAATATCTCACATCCTGGATTCAAACCAATAACCATCTTTGGGACGATCCATTGGCCAACAACCGGTTGCTCAGTAAAATCAGCTGGTTTGTTCCAGTTGCTATCTTCTCTCTGTCCATAGATACATTTATTACTCCCGGTAGCTCATTGTCGATCATAGCCAAGCGGCTTGTCGCCACCGGGTTTGTGATCGTTGCGGTAAGCAGCCTCACCGCACTTCTTACTTCGATCAACGATATTCACCGAATATTGAGAAGAGGGAAGGGAAGTTCTTTACGTGGTTATACCGATGCCGGAAAAATTGTGGTCTACGTCCTTGGAACGATTTTTATCATCTCCATATTCACCGGCAAATCTCCATGGGGAATTCTCTCCGTTCTCGGTGGGTTGACAGCCGTTACGATGCTGGTGTTCAAAGACTCAATTCTCGGCTTTGTCGCTTCAATCCAATTGAATTCAACGGATATGGTCCGTATCGGCGATTGGATCGAGATGCCGCAGTATGCTGCCGACGGTGATGTCGTCGATATCTCGATTCATTCTATCCGGGTGCAGAACTGGGACAAAACCATTACAACCATCCCCACATATGCTTTGGTGGCCAATTCGTTTAAAAATTGGCGAGGCATGTCCGAATCAGGCGGCCGTCGAATCAAAAGAGCCCTTTCCATCGATATACAATCCATTCGTTTCTGCGACGGGAATATGCTTACCAAATATTCGCATATCGGCCTGATTAAAGAGTATATCGCCGCCAAGCAGCAAGAGATAAAAGAATATAACGAGCGGCACAGCTTTGACAAAAGTCTTCCGGTTAACGGCCGGAATCAAACCAATGTGGGTATTTTTCGGGCTTATATCATCGCCTATTTGAAAAGTAATCCCAACGTCAGTCAGGATATGACATTTCTCGTCCGCCAGCTGTCTCCCACAGAACGCGGTCTTCCCATCGAGATTTATGTTTTTTCTAAAGATAAGGTCTGGGCCAACTACGAGTCCATTCAAGCAGATATCTTCGATCATCTGCTGGCGGCAGTCCCGGAATTCGACCTGCGCATTTTCCAGAGCCCGAGCAGTTATGATTTTCGCTGTCTGGCTGATTTTGCGTCTGATTTGACATCATAAGCCGAGACGAGAAGCGCCTGGCTGTAAATACATATTGAACCTATTTCCATGTATATAAAAAACTTACACTGTGAAAATCTGCAAATCGATGAATTGACCACCAATCCTGGAGAATCCTGGTGTTTTTATGGCGAGAATCGATCAGGTATTGACGATTTTGTTCAGTTTCTGACGTCCAAACAGAACAATGGATACGCAGAAATTCTAGAGGTTCCAAACGATCGAGGGATACTTTCCTTTCAAGTTCAACAGGAGATTTTTGAAGAAGAGCTGCGCAACGACGATACTGATGTTCTCGATCGGATCGACCCGGGAACCCTTGTCCGTGAATTTATCCCCGACCATACTTCCCATCTTTCTCTGTTAAAGGCATTCGGGATGGAGCAGTGCCTTCGTGTCGGCTACAGGCAGCTCAGTTCCGGACAGTCCAGAAAGCTTATCTTGTTGCGGGAACTCATAGCGGGCGCAACCATGTTGGTCATTCAAAACCCCTATGACGGGCTCGACGAAAAAAGTTGTCTGGAACTGGATCAAGCGCTGTGCCGCTTGCCTGAGCAGGGAATCGAATTGATTCTCACGGTTAATTCACGTGCCGATATTCCAGCATGGTGCAGCCATTTGGGAGTCATTCACTCTGGACATCTTGATTTGGCAGGTCCCAGAGATCAGATTCTACCGACGGTGTTCGCTCAACGAAATGACCATGAAGAAGGAGAAGATATAGAAAGAATTTATTGCAGTCGAGCTGGGGGGGCCAAAGCTCAGGCGGAGGAACTTGTTTATTTAAGAGACGGAACCGCGGCATATGAGGAAAAACGGTTGTTTTCAGGACTCGATCTTCTGATAAAAAGCGGGGATCACACCCTCATCACCGGGCCGAACGGTTGCGGCAAATCGACGCTTTTGGATATTATTGTCGGAGACAATCCCAAATGCTACAGCAATAATCTTCGCATCTTCGGCAGACGAAGGGGAACGGGAGAGTCCATATGGGATATTAAAAAACATATGGGACTTATTTCTCCAACACTCCATAGGGATCATCGCGTACCGGGCAGTGCACTTCAGGTCGTCCTTTCAGGCTTGTTTGATACCATCGGACTTTACACCAAGGTTCACGAGCAGGAAATCAGGCTTGGCATGCATTGGCTTAATTGGATAGGACTTATGGGTAATGCCGATACGTCTTTCAGAAAATTGCCGTTTGCCCAGCAACGGCAGGTGCTCATTGCCCGAGCCTTGATCAAGAGTCCGAAGCTCCTTGTTCTCGACGAGCCCACCCAAGGTCTTGACGATGTTCACCGGTACGCGCTACTCGACCTACTTGAAAAAATCGCGGATCAAAGACTGTCCACAATCCTGTTGGTCAGCCATCGCAGAGACGAACACCGTTCTTTCTTTAAACAACAAATCCGCCTTGATACATATGCCAAGTAGTCCAAATCCGAACTATTCGTTTTGTGATTACCAATGAATCTCAGCCATATTAGTCAGAAGGGGCTGGGGCCACCTGCCTCACGGGACGCCATGAACCCATCCTTGGGGGCTTGACTGTGGCCGTCCTGGCCACAGACACCCGTGAAACAGGTGGCCCCAGCCCCGGATTAATGGCTGAGTTTTGTTGGTAATCACAATTCGTTTTGGGGCGCTTTGGAGACGCTGAGATAATCCGGCAATCCCTTGATGTAGAGATCTTGCTTGGCGTACGGAATTTCGATAGTATTTTCGGCGAATTTTTTGTAGATGGCATCGTGCAGACTGTCAATGGCCCTGCCGCGGATTTCCGGATCCTCCACCCAGCAAAGGAGTTCGAAATCAAGGCTTGAGGCGCCGAAAAGCCGGAATCGCACCCTTGGCTCTGGTGAGTTGCAGACGTATTGATCTGCTTGTGCTACGGCGAGGAGGATGGCGCGGACAAGATCTATATCCGAACCGTAGGCGACTCCGACTTTCAAACGTATGCGTAACTTGCTGGAGGGTCCGCCGGATTGGTTGATAATGGTGGTATTGCCGATGATCGAGTTGGGGATTGTGATTTCCACATCATCACGGGTGAGGATGCGTGTGCTGCGCAGACCGATATGGGTCACTTTGCCGCGATCGCCCCGGTCAAGGACGATGTAGTCTCCGACTTTGTATGGAGCATCCGCCAAAATGAAGACGCCTGAAAAGAGGTTTGAGAGGGTGTCCTTGGCCGCAAATCCCACAGCGATGCCTGCAATGCCGGCGGATGCGAGCCATGCGGTCATATCGATTTTCCAAATGACGAAAATGGCGTAAATACCGCAGCCAAAGATAAAGACTTTAGCGATATTATCAAACAGGGTTAAGGTGCGGTTCTGGATGAAGGTGTATGTGTGGGAGAGGGTTGCCAGACGTTTGAGCACAAGAGTTGCCAGCCTGATGAAAAAAATGACCCAGATGATAACCCCGATGGACTGCAAACACCGTCCTGAAAACGACGCGATACCAGGAGACAGAGGCATGATGCTCAGTCCTGCCGAAATCCCGGTTGCGAGCAGCGAGAAATAAACCGGAGGGCGAAGAAGCAGAACAATGGTATCATCGATATCATATTTCGTAACTGCCGCAAGTCGTTTCAAAATCCTGAATACAACCCATGTGAGAAGGGAAGCGATGAAAAAGGTTATCAGAATGGTGAGCCCGCCCCTCACCCAGGGATTGGTTGAGAATACGGGAATCAACGGCTCGACGAACGAGGCTATCGTGTTTTCAATTGAAGATCTTGGTACTGCATATGCCTGCACGGCGGAGAAGATAGACAGGGCTTGCGCAACGCAGATGAAGCACAGATACCTTTTTCGATTGGAAAACGATGACACGATAACCTCGCTGATGTGATTGAAGATTAATTATAGCTGAGGGAATAGCTCAGAGAATGGATTCTTTTTTTTGCTTCTGCCGGTTTTGGTGAGAGGCTCCCGAACTAGGAGTCGATGGCTCCCCCTCAGGTAAATCCCGCACCGGCGGTGCAGGCGAAACAATGGGAATCCACCTCTATGGGTATCCCGTCGGGGATCTCCCTGATTTCCGAAATGTGGATTTTTTTTCCACCAAGGGGAAGGCCGGCTGCTTGATTGAAGTCGCAATCATAGAGAAAGCCGTCCCAGGATATACTGATCAGGGATCTGCACATCAAACCGTTGATGGTTGCAGGGTTGAAGCCGGAGATAAGCTTTTCCATATAGGAAGTGAAATTGCCCGAGCTTTCCAGCCAGGTACGGAATCTTCCCAGAGGGATGTTTGCAAAAGTGTAGAGGTTTGAGAATTGAATATCCCACCGGCGAGCCAAATCGGCTTTGAATTTTTTTTCGGCTCTGCATTGCTCCACCGGCATGAAGGCTCCGGGAGGGTTAGCCACCAAGTTTAACTCGAGCCCGCTGTCCGGCAGTCCATATCCAATGGCGTTAAGCCGTTGCAGCATGTTGATACTGTCCTGCCAAACCCCTTTGCCGCGCTGCGAATCCGCCTGATTGGCATTGGTAGAGGGGAAAGATGCCGTGAGAATCACCTTCATGTCTTTGCACAACTCAAGAAGTGGTGCATATTGCTCCTGAAGCAGAAGGACAAGGTTCGTTCGCAAGATGAGTTTACCGACAAGTGGCCGAAGTTTGACTAAGAGAAAGTCAATTCCAGGAACAAGCTCCGGAGCCCCTCCGGTAATGTCGGCTGTTTCAACCTTGAATTTCTCTGCAAAGCCGATCACATCCGACATGGTTTCCCTGCCCATGACTTCCCGGCGACCAGGGCCGGCATCGACATGACAGTGCCGACAGGCAAGGTTGCAGAGACGACCGACATTGACCTGGAGGATAGATGTTTTATCCCTTTGTAAACGGAGTTCATGCTCTTCGAGCGTTTCCTGAAACGTTTTGGCCATGGGTTTTCCCTATTTTAGAAACAGCTTGCGATTAAGCGGGGTGTTTACATGGACACCTTTTTACAGTTGTTCATCATTTGCACTCCATGGACCAATGAAGCGCCGCCCCGGATGGCACAGGCTACATGGATTGCTTCGGTCATTTCAGCCTGATTCGACCCTTTTTCCAAACATGTTGACGTATAGGCATCGATGCAGTAGGGGCATTGCACCGCATGGGCTACGGCCAGTGCTATCAGAGCTTTTTCACGTTCCGTCAATTCGCCCTCGGTAAAGACCGAGGCATAATAATCAAAAAATTTTTTGGCCATTTCCGGCGCCTCTTGTCCGATGTCGCCGAATTTAGCAAGGTCTTTCGGGTCGTAATACGTTTCCATGCTGCTCCTCAATGTTAAGGTGGATGTTACTGGTAGCCGTCACGGTCAATGCCCCAACGGGTAGGTCAATGTTTCATACTTTGAAAATCAATTCAACCGGACAATGATCGGATCCCATTATATCTTTTAGAATGGCTGCCTTTTGGACTTGTTGCTCATGGGGTTTGTCAACACAAAAATAATCTATACGCCAGCCTATGTCCTTCGCTCTGGCGTTGAAACGGTAGCTCCACCAGGTGTAATGGCCGGGCTCCTGGTTAAAGAGCCGGAAGGTGTCGACAAAGCCGGCCTCTAGGAACGTATCCATCCAGTGCCTTTCTTCGGGAGTGAATCCTGCGTTGGTTGTATTTTTATCAGGGTTTTTCAGATCGATTTCCTTGTGAGCGACATTGTAATCGCCGCAGATCACGACAGCCTTGTGTTCCGCCATCGATTTAATGAAATGCAAAAATTTTTCATTGAACCGGAGTTTGAAATTCAGTCGTTTTAACGCGTCCGCGCTGTTTGGAAAATATGAGTTTACAAAAAAGAAATTCGGAAACTCCAAAGTCAAGACTCGTCCTTCACAGTCGAACTCCGGATCGCCGATTCCCGTCAAGACGGCCGTCGGTTTTATACGCGAATAAATACAAACGCCGGAATATCCTTTTTTCAGTGCGCTGTGCCAGTAAGAGGTGTAGCCGTCGATGTTTTTTAACTCTGGTGACAACTGTTCTTCCTGGGCCTTGGTTTCCTGAATGGCGACGATGTCGGCATCGAATTCCTTAAGGATATCAATGAATCCTTTTTTTTCCACAGCCCGGATTCCGTTGACGTTCCATGATATGAATTTCTTCATTGTATTGTCTTTCACTTTACGGGGAGTGCCTGGGCGGCGTCTGGGGGTTACCCCTCTTTTCGGGCAGAGTTCGTCAAGTGGACAGTCATCGCAATGCGGGCTGACGGGTCGACAAACAGATTGGCCAAAAGCGACCAGCAGAGAGTTGACGGTGAGCCAATGCTTGGCGGGAAGTTTTTCCCGCAGGGTCATTTCCGTTTCCAGGGGAGTGGCTGTGGTCACATATTCCCAGATATTCATAATGCGATGGACGTGCGTATCGACACAAATAGCTGGTTTTTTAAATGCCACGGCCACTACCAAATTTGCAGTTTTCCTTCCGACTCCCGGCAGGGTGGTCAGCTGTTCCACGGTATCCGGAACCTTGTTGCCGAACTCGGCGAGCGCTTCGGGAAGGCGGGCCAGATATGCTGCTTTGTTTTTATAAAATCCGACGGGATAAATCAGTTTGATGATTTCTTCATCGGAAAGTTTTGCCAACGACCCAATGTCCGGTGCGCGGGAGAAAAGTTTTGCGGCGGCCATTGCCGTGGTTTCGTCTTTTGTTCTTGCTGAAAGAATCGTTGCGACAAGAACTTTATACGGATCCCGGGTCTGCACGGCGATCAGATCGACGACCGGGACTTTTTTATTTTCCACTTCCCGGGCTACTGTCTCGAGAAAGACATCGATGTCGACGATCATAGGCTCCCCGCTGTTGGTACTGATAATTTTTCTTAATTATTTGCTTCTGAACAATACCGGGTCCTTGCCTACCAGTCAAGCTTGACCGATATAACTGCAGGACACTTTGAAAAAATGTTTTTCCATCAAATCTGTTCATTTTGTCCAAAAACAATCGTCTTCGGATGAACTCCATGACTGAGGCAGAATATTTTCCATGCTTTGATCATGAACCCAAAAAAGGAATATTTCAAAGGGCTCTTTACTGAAATACTTTTAAAACTGCTTTTTCTCAAGACGTCCGTTTAAAACGATATAAAAAGAATTGCCCGATCTTTCCTGCACCAGGGTTCCTTTTCAGCATGATGTTGCCGGCATATTCTAATTTTTTAATGGATATTTTGGAGTTAAGATATTCGGTGCAAAGTTTAATGTAGCAAAATAATCTTCTTCGGTTTCAGCTCTTCTTATCATCTCCACCGAGCCGTCGGCACGCAGCATGAGTTCTTTCGGTCGAAGTTTGCCGTTGTAATTGAATCCCATGGCGTGACCATGGGCACCGCTGTCCTGAATTATCAGGATATCATTTTCCTTTATCCCGGGAAGAGATCTTTGAATCGCAAACTTGTCATTGTTTTCACATAGGGAGCCGACAATGTCCACAGTTTCGAACAAGGTTTCATCATCTTTACCGAAAACTTCTATGTGGTGATACGCATTGTAGAGGGCGGGGCGCATGAGTGCGGACATACAGGCGTCGACCCCTATGTATGTCCGGTAAATATCCTTTCTATTGATGGCTTTTACAATCAGTACCCCGTGGGGTCCTGTCATGAATCGGCCGCTTTCCAAATACAAGGCAGGGCAATATCCGTGTTTCTGCTTGAAAAGATTGAAAAGTCCGGTGATTTCCCGGCCGAGGGCCTCAAGGTTTAAAGGCTCTGTTTCCGGTTGATAGGGGATTCCAAGTCCACCACCTATGTTTATGAAGTCAAATGTTATGTTCAGTTCTTTTTGTATCTCTCCGGCCAATTCGAGAAGGGCAAACGCTGTTTGGACCATATATGTGTAATTGAGCTCGTTGGAGGCGAGCATCGTGTGCAGGCCGAAGCGTTCCGCACCCAGGTTCTTAGCCTGGCGGTACGCCTCGATTATTTGATCGTGCGCTACTCCATATTTTGCTTCGATGGGATTGCCGATGATGTCGTTTCCTGTTCTGCGGTCTCCTGGATTATAACGAAAGCAGATGAGTCTGGGCATATCAGGAACTTTGGAAATCAACGAGATGTCATCGAGATTTAAGATACAACCCCCATCAGCAGCGGCTGCAAGGAAGTCGTCATGGCTTGTATTGTTCGAGGTGAACATGATGTCGTGTTCTTTTGCCCCGATTTTTCGACAAAGTTTCAGTTCAGTCACCGAACTGCAGTCGAAACCGAAACCCATGCTCTGCATGATTTCAAGGATGCGTGGGTTGGGAAGGGCCTTGACCGCGTAGTATTCTCTAAACTCATCGATACCCGAAAAGGCATCTTTCAATCTCTTCCCGGTTGCGCGGATGCCCGTTTCGTCGTAAATGTGGAAGGGTGTTTGGTAATGTTCGACGATATCGGGAAGCAGTGGGTACAGATTTTGTTTGAAAGAATTGGATATCGGCATGGTTTTGTGCTCTCTTTTTTCGTGGAAATAATTTAAAAATAAGAACTTGAATAGAGATTGAGAAGGTTACATTTTTAATTTTAAAACGAAAATCAGGTTTTGATTTTTTCTGATTGCCGGATGGGAATGCGGGACGTTTCTTTAAAGGTTTCCAGGACCGGCATGGTTCTGGTAGAAACAACGCCTGGTATCGCCAAAATTTTGTCTTGCAGAATATTGCCCAGCTCGTGGGAATCAGAGACACGCATTTTAACTAAAATACAATCCTCTCCTGCCACAAAATGGACCTCCTGCACGTCTGCTATGGCGGAAAGTGCATCAGCCACAGCCTTCAAGTTGTTGTGTGTTCCTTGAACTTTTACAAAGATATAGGCAACTTGAATTCTATTGAAACGTTTTGGGTTTAAACGGACTTCATAGCCGTCAATATAGCCTTGGTTTTCGAGTTTCCGTATGCGTTCCAGAACTGCAGACGGCGCCAAACCAATCAATCGCGAGATTTCTATATTGGGAATTCTTGCTTTTTCTTGTAATATTTTCAGTATATTAAGACTTGTTTTGTCGATCATTTTGTTTTTCCTTTAGAAGTCATGAATATATTCTTGAGTGTTCGTTTTGTCCAGAACAAAATACTGGTTATTAATGATTTTTGAGAATTAATTTCGTGTTACGTACTTTTTTGAACGTATGCTCTGACTGAAAGTGAGTTTTTCCGGCCATGAAAGTGTTAGGAAGATAATGTTTGAATCTCATGGTTTTTTGGTAAGAAATAGAGGAAATATCGGGATGTTAATAAAAATAATAGGTTGTTTCTTGCAAATACATATTGGAATTTGTAGAATGTTCATAACTTAAGAAAATGACTTTGTAATTCCGGAGTATTTTTTTTGTTTGGTTTGTGGAGTAAAAGTGGTTTGTCGAAGTCGAAAAAAGTATCAGTTTTAAGGCGGCCTGTGCATAAAAAATAATATTATTTCCCGTTATTACAGAGAGGCGGCGATTATAAATGAAGCTTGAGTTTTGTGTAAGTTTTTGTTATGGGGATTAAAAAGGATGGAGCAGTGATCGATAAAAGTTCATTGTAATCTTTAAACCTTCCTCATGTCCTGGTTTCCGACAATGGAGTATGTTTGCTTTAAACGACTGATTTTTGTTCCCAGGGTTTTCCATTGACCAAAACGTGTTTCTGCGGTATCTGAATATCTTTCTTTCAGATTAAAATGGAGGTCAGGCTGTTAAGTGCGAAGCGAATCTACATTTTAAGTTTGTAACAGGAGATTAAGAATGGATGTGTCATCCGGCGGCATAGCAGCTATGGTTTTTAAATCTGTCATTCGTGGTGAACTTGGACAGCTATCCCTTGACGGGCAAATGCTGAGTGTTCTGATGGCCCTGGATGGAAAAGTGACACTTGGGCAGGTCGCCCAAAAACTTGGGATAAGTTTAGCTGAAATTCGCCCTATAATAACAAAGCTTGTTGGTTTAAAACTTGTTGAAAGCGTCGAACGGGCAGTCAGTATTGCCGACCAGGATTTTATGAATTTTCTGGTCGCCAAAATGTCTATCGCCATAGGCCCTTTGGGGGAGATTATTGTTGAGGATGGTTTGGAGGAACTGGGCTTTAATAGAAACAATTTTCCTTCATTAAAAACTGCCGAGCTTGTTAACTATTTATCTCAGGAAATTCAGCGGGAGGATAAGCGTATAGAATTCAAACAAGCAATGCTGAGAAAAATTAAAGAAAAAGGGTATTGAAGAGATAAAGTGGTCGGTCATGCTGGGGAGGGGAGGCTCGTCGGTGATAGGAATCTGCAGCCTGTGAGAAGATAAAACGGCCGATTCAGTTGCATCAATCGCTGATAAGGAGTGTATCTATGATAGTCAATTGTGAAAAGTGTGGTCTGAGATATAAGGTTGATCCTTCGAAGATCAAGGGGGACCATGCGCGTTTGACGTGTAAAGGGTGTTCCAACGTCATCATTGTCAATAAACAGGAGGCGATGGAGTATTTGTCCAGCTCTGAATCAACTAGCCTGGCCGCCGATACTACAGAAAGTGGGACGGAAAAGTCTCTCTATGATCCCAACTCTTCGGAAACATCCGAAGAGCAAGCCGCAGCGGTTCAAAAAAGATCGGGATTGGGGTTGACCGCGAAAGTCATCATGTTGATGCTCATTGTCAGTCTGTTGCCGGGTATTGCTTACTTCGCCGTTACCTTTAATCAAACAAATGAACGGATCAGAGAAGAGACCAACAGGGCAGGGCTCCAGGTCACGGCAATTCTCACGGATGAAGTAAACGAATGGGTCGACAAGAATGTGAGGGTGTTGAATACACTCGCCAATCTCCCTGAAATGCAGTCAATGGATAGGGCTACACAAGATGTTCTGTTACGGGAGGTGCAGAAGCAATATCCGTGGATGTATCTGGTCTTCACTCTTGATCCGAAAGGGATGAATATTGCCAGAAGTGATACGGAGGATTTGAAGGACTATTCGTCGAGGCAATACTATAAAGATATTATAGATGGAAAAAGTTTGGCATGGCAGAATCTGATCGGCAAGACTTCGAATAAACCGGCATTGGTGCTGGCTGTTCCAATTATGAAAAACGATAAGTTGGTCGGTGTATTGGCGTCTGCAATGACCCTTGATGCAATCACCAAGATCGTAACCAACTGGCGTCAAGGACAGACTGGGTTTGTTTTCATAGTCGATCAGAACGGCAAAGTAATTGCTCATCCCAATGAAAAATTTATTCAGGAACAAAAAAACCTGAGCAACCACCCACTTGTTTTGGCCGCACGAAGCAAGACCATGAGTATGGTTGAGTTTAAAGGTCTTAACGGGAAAGAGTCCATCGGTTTTTCCAGAAAGACGGATCTAGGTTGGACTCTTGCTGTGCAGCAAGATAAGAGTGAGGCCTTCTCGGCACTGAAAAAGGCTCAAACAACGGCCTTAATGCTTTTTGCAGGAACTATTATCATCATTGTTATCATTGCCTACTTTGCAAGCCGGGCTATTGTTACCCCCATCCGCAAATTGACAGATGCGGCAAACCGTATCAGTGTAGGGGAACTGTCAGTGGAAATTGTTAAAACATCGCACGATGAGATCGGTGACCTTGCCGATGCGATCACGCGTATGCAAGATAGTATCCGGCTCTCCATAGAGAGATTGAGACGGAGAAAAAGATAAAACCGACGCAGCAGGAATATTCCGTAAATGGTTCCTCTTCTTTGTTGGCTGCAGGCTCTCTGGATGGAGGTTGCAGCCACTTTGATGGTAATGGGTTTGATCGATGATTAGAAAAGTCCTTTTTGTTGACGATGACCAGATAATGTTGCTGGCCCTTCAGAAGAGGCTGGCAAAATATGGTGACACATTTTCCATGATCCTTGCTGAAGATGGGTTTGATGCCGTCCAGAAGCTTAAGGAAAATCCGGTTTCAATGGTCGTTCTGGACTTGAAGATGCCAAGGATGGACGGCGTCAGCCTTTTGACCCATATTTCCGACAAATACCCGGATCTTCCGGTTATCATTATTTCCGGATATCGGACAGAGGAAATGCACAATCTGGCAAAGAAAAAGGAGGTAGTTGCTTATATCAGTAAACCGTTTCAGGTAGACGATCTAGCCAAAGTCATTTTAAGTACACTGCGAAAGGAGGCCGAAGGTGGAACTCTTCATAACGTCTCGCCGGTGGTATTCCTTCAGTTGATGGAGATGGAGTCTCGAACTTGTACGATACGGGTAATCGATAGAGTTTCCAAAAGAGGGGGGGTACTTTTTTTCAATGATGGAAAACTGTATAATGCCCGTGTCGACCAGATTAACGGCATTAATGCCGCCTATCTTATCTTCACCTGGGAGGATGTGACTCTTTTTATACGCAATGAATGCCCGGTCATGCCCAACATGATCAACAGCAGTCTGCAGCCAATCATCATGAAAGCCGTCGGCATGAAAGACGAACAGGTGACGGAGATTGCAGTGGAAGAGGAACCGGATTTGGTGGTTGTGGAGGAGGATGAACCGGAGGCCCAAGAGATGGGGATGGCGGAGTCTTCCCTTGAAGATCTGGATCTTCCTGAGGAAGTAATTGTTCCTGAATCCGAAGAGGAGTCTTTGATTGACAGGCTTCGCGATCTCTTGCTGAGAGAGGTCGGTGAAAAGTGCGGTTTGGAAGATATTTACCATGATACCAAGTCAGAGGCGATGCTAAAATCAATTTCAGAGTTGGGGGGGATGTTTAGTTTCGGCTATTTCAAGGTTGGGTATATAGATCGAGAAAAAGCGACTGATGAAGTCATTATTCCTGGACAACCATCGATAGTTATTAAAGTCAGTCCAAAATGTCCGCAAGATAAGATAGTACAGGTTTTGAGCTCGCAAATGTAGTACGAAAGAGAGGTTAATTCACAATACGATATAGGTGTTTTACAGTCGGAGTTTCATTGGTTGCTTCTTAGCGAAAAACGGGGGATTGCTTATGCTGGTGGAATACGACTCAGGGAGTAAGATAAAAACACTATGAAAAACCTATTCCATGATATTCTAGAAATGGATGGCGTTCATGGACTTGTTCTGCTTTCTGAAACCGGCAAGATCCTGTTTGAAGCCCTTGACGGCGGTCAATTCAGTCCCCGTCATAGCCAAACCAGTTGGAAAGCGATTATCGATTCCCTTGGCGACTTTCATGAAATGGACCTGGTGTTTGAGCGCGGTAGATGTTACCTTCGTCGCACTGAAAGCGGATATTTGATCATCAGCATGGGTGTGACCGTCTCCGTTTCCATGGTCAAATTGAATTGCGATATAATTCTTCCGCAGTTGAAAAAAGCCAAATCCGGAGGACTCAGATCGTTTTTCCGCTTGTAGATAAACCACACGAAATACTGAAACATGTCTTGAAAACGTTGGACCCGCGCCGTTTGGTGTTCTAGATTTTCAAAGACTTCCCTCCACAAGTCCTGCCATGGCTATTATATTGACAAGTGAGCAAAAGTCGGTCCGATGGCAGGTTATATTGGAATAGCTTCCATGTCCCTGTGGTATGATCACCAAGGGACGATTTTTATCACTTCAGATGGGACGATTTTGTCCATCAAAAAGAAAAAATTCGTCTGAATGTGTCTTGTCCGTCGAGGTTGCCGATATCAGCTTCCAAACGTAGTATCATGCCTGGATTTGCCTCTCTTCCATGATCTTCGGGAAAAGATAGCTGGGGAGCCAATTCCAGAACGAGCCAATCGCGAAGGAACCGTTGACGATAGCGCAGTCGGAGCTGCAGATCTGTCATTTTGTAAGAATCTTTTGTTGTGAAATAATTCCCCATTTCATAAAGCAAGGCCTTTTCACGGCTGATTATCTGGTAAAGTTGAAATGTAAGTGAATGGGGAAGCCCATCCCTTCTCTCGTACCAGTCTGCAGTGGCAGTGGTTCTGAAAAGCCAGCGCTGGGAGAAATACCGTTCGAAATCATAGGAGATGATATTCTCAAGACCGTCATCCGTAAAATACTGCAACTTATCTATGAGGCGCCCCTGCCAAAAACCGAATTGCCGGAGATGCCGATAACGTAATCCTGTATAGAGGTAATGGAAGGATGTGCCGAAAAAAGTTGATATATTATATTTTTTCCCCTGCTGGAGAAAATATTGCAATGCGGTTGTGATATCGCGATTATCAAGACCCTGATGCCGGGGAGTGGCGGAAATGGGATTTTGGTTGGTATCGAATCCCTCGTCCCTTGAAGCGGAAATGAGCAGATTTAACTTTTTGCTGAAGTGGGGAAGATCAATCCTGCCGCTAAGATCCGGGTTTATATCAAAAGCATCGTTTTTACTGTACCCCATACTTAACCCGACTCTCAGTCGGGTTCTGTTTTGCTCACTGGTTGCCCTGTCATCATTAAAAAAGTCGTCCAGCCAGTTTGCGGCCTCGAGGACCATTGTCGATGCCTGCTCTTGCGTGGAATCGATTAGTGCGGGCTCGTTTGGAATCGCTTTGTCTTTGCTTTGGGCGTCTGCGTCATTCACAGCAGAGAAGAAGGGCGAACCCATTGCCAAGTAAATAAGAATTGTCAGTATTGCCCGGGAAATATGGACGTGTTTTCTAGAGCCATGCTGAGGCGAAGTTTCCGTCATTGCCATCTTTTCTCCTATGACAAAATGATTCCTATCATGGGAGTATAGTGGAAAGTTTGAGGTATTAACAATAAGGGAGTAAAAAAGTGACTAAAAAATGGAAAATCGAAATGTGGAAGTATCAAATAGGGAAATATCGGGTCTTTCCTTCTCTATTATTATTGGGAGAAGGAAAGACCTGCGGAGATGGCTTATGCCTTCCAAAGGCCGTGGAGATTACAATATTCTCTCGCCACAACCTTTTCGGCCTTTACCGGAAAGAAGGCCTCAGGTTTGTCGCCGGGATTCAGAAAGGCAATATGCGTTTTTCCGTCTGCTATGAGTTCTATCCACTGAATCCAATGAGTATCAATCATGGGATGTTCCACTGAACCAACTTTGACCATCCAGCCACCATCTGCCTTCGTGATCACCGGAACATGTTTTTCGAGGGCGGCGTCGGTTGTGTTTTCTGTCAGCAAGGCCATATCCTGCCCGCAACAGGCTAATGGGCCTTCGGCTCCGTTCATTACCTCGACAATATTTCCGCACACGTTGCATTTATAAACCTGAAGTCTTTCAGCCATTGTTTTTCCTCCTTAATTTTTATGACAGCCGGAATATTCCACCAATAAAGATTTTGCCGTCAACCTGAAGATGCAGAATTTTATCAGTGAACGCTTAAAACTTTCTGTTGGGTTCGACGCTTAATTTGTTGTTTAACTTTGACGAAATTCCCGCTCAGGCTTTGCATTGATACTCGCATATCAATACACGTTACCTTGCAACAGTCAGAAATTTCAGCCAAAACGACAGGGAAAATTCTATTTCAGGGAAATTACATAGCGGCTTTTTAATGATTTCCTCCTATGATAGGGGAAGCCTTTCGGAATTGCAACCTCCGTTCATAAAATATCTGGACAAGCCCAGTCTTTCATTGATATGAAAATATAATCGGACCAGCAAAACAACTGTCCTGTGGGAATAAAAAACCGTTTTTCTTTGACAATGAACAAAGTACAAAATAGCATGAAACTGATTATTATTATCAATATTGTGCAATGTCAAGAGCTTTCGCAATAAAATGATTAAACAGCTTCTTTTTAAAAAAAATTTAGGTCGTTGGTTTTATAATTTTCAGTGAATTATTTGCATTATTTCAATCAAAAAGGAGAGGATGATGAATGGAAAAGCGTTTCGAATCGGTCTGCTGATAGTTTCCTGTGCTGCCCTGGTGTTTTGCTCCACCGTCTTTGCTTCTGAATACGACCATGAAATAAAAATACAAAAAATAGATTTTTCCTGGAAGATAGATGGCGCCAATATCCATATAAGGCTCTCGGCACGAACCAAAGGATGGGTCGGTATTGGTTTCAATCCCAGTGAAATGATGAAGGACGCTAAATTCGTCCTTGGCTATGTAAAAGACGGCAAACCTAGTGTTTCAGATGAATTCGGCACTGGCATTACCAATCACCAACCTGTCGAGAAATTGGGTGGGAAAAGTGATATTAGCGATGTGAGTGGAAAAGAAGAGGGCGGTACTACTACCATTGAATTTACCATTCCCCTTGTTCCGACGGATTCCAAGGGCAAAAAAATCGACCCGAATACCATGACCACGGTTCTTCTTGCCTATGGACCTGATTTCGATACCTTCCGGATGAAACACAAATTCCGTACGAAAATAAGTGTTGATCTTTCAACAGGTAAATATAGCCAATAAGCTGTACGGCAAACGCGAAGTTCAACACTGTGTTAATGGAAATTGACGATCATTCCGAAGAAAAGAAAGAAGATCCGAGCAAGATCAACTTTGCCGATTATGGAGACCTGCGTTTGGTTTCTTGCCTACATGGCCGGGTAGGAATATCATGCGTACGGTAATTGTGGTGTGGGACACTCGGGAATGACCGCAAAACTAAGGATTGACCCGGAAGATGATTACCAGAAATGGCTGCAAAAAGATTGATTCGCTAAACAAGTTACCTCCGGTTCCGAACGCCCTATACCTTCTAGGTTTGGGCAGAATTGTGCCGTGGTTTCAACTTGTCAAGTTGCCGGTTTGTCTTCTGGTGGCATTTTCGTCGATGTTCGGCGCCGCATTGCCTGGAAAGGCCGATGTGGCCGTGATTATCCCAGTAGGCTTTGGGATGCTGTGTCTTGCCTGTGGCGGCGCCACCTTGAATAGTCTTCAGGAAATCAGGCTGGATGCCACGATGGCCCGTACGAAAGACCGCCCTTTGCCTAAAGGGAGCATTTCCGCAAGCCATGCCGTTATGCTGGCAGTGTCACTTATTATGGCAGGGCTTTTCATACTCTATGGGGTCTCTGGGGATGTGGTGACGGTTGTGCTTGGTCTTGGTGCCGTAGTTTTCTATAACTTCATTTATACGTATTTAAAACCAAAGACAGTTGCCGCTATTATCCCTGGTGCCGTCAGCGGTGCGTTACCTCCCTATATCGGCTGGACGATTGCGGGAGGCGCGCCTTTTGCCCTTGTCTCTTTGTTTTTGGGTGTACTGTTTGTTCTCTGGCAGGTACCGCATACTCTGCTCATCCTTTTGTGTCACAAAGAAGATTACCTTGAGAACGATATCCCAAGTTTAGTAAAACTTTTTCCAGAATCTTCATTGAAGCATATCTTTCTTTTCTGGATAGGGGCTTTTTTTGCCGTACTGATTGTTTTCACCTTGGTTCTTACAGGGCTTCCCATAGAAATACGTGTATTTGTCTGGGTGAGTGCCACCATCCTTTTTTTGGTTTTCTCGTTTCAGCTGTCTTGTTTAAAGGAGATTGATTATTATTATCTTTTTATCCAGCTTAACGGCTACCTCTTTTTAATTATGGCTGTGTTGATCTTTGGGAAATTGTTTTTTTAGTTGAAGAGTAATTGGATTTCGCCCCCAAAAGATCAATCGGAGTTGATGCGGGTTGATAATTTGATGTAAAAAAGTTTCGAGTGTGAATATGGCAAAAGAAACGAAGACCAAAAAAAAATGCTGTGGGAAATTTGAAAAAAAGGGAAAGCGGTGTAAAAATTGTCCGGACGGAACAGCAAAAGAGAGCACCGGGAAAAAGAAAAAAAAGTAGTTATAATAACTTTATAGTTCACGATACAAAATTGATCGCATACCATATGATAGAAAAGGAGAGTTGAGAAATGATGTCGGAAAAAATGAGAATGGCGTTGAACAACCAAGTGAATGCGGAACTCCATGCCGCTTATCTGTACCTATCGATGTGTGCCTGGTTCGAATCCAAGGGGCTAACCGGCTTTGCAACCTGGATGAGGGTTCAGGTGCAGGAAGAAATGTTTCACGCTGTCAAGATCTTTGATTATATCCATGATCGCAAGGACGAAGTTGTTTTGGAGTCATTGGCTAAGCCGGAGTCGAATTGGGATACTCCGATAGCAGTTATTGAAAGCGCGGTAAATCATGAACAGAAGGTTACCGGAATGATCAATGACTTGGTCAACTGTGCCATTGAGGAGCGGGATCATGCCGCCAATCAATTTCTTCAATGGTATGTCGCCGAACAGGTTGAGGAAGAGGCTAATTTTGGTTCGGTATACGACAGGCTTCTTCTCGTTGGGGAAGATTCGGCCGGGCTCTTTGCCCTGGATCTGGAGATGGGCAAGAGAGTCTTTGTCCCGCCTGCGCCGTAAAAGAAAACGAGCACATGTCTTCATTGTGTTACAGCCAAGGAAACAAGCAGAGTCATGACGGAGAGTGGCAGAAGAAGACATTTGTTCCAACAAACGCTTACATGGAAGATACATGCTAGTTGTGATAGGAGGAGATGCGGCAGGAATGTCTGCCGCATCGCAGGTTCGCAGATTACAGCCCAAGGCTGATATAAAGGTTTTCGAGCGTGGACCGTATACCTCGTTTTCGGCTTGAGGCATCCCCTATTATGTCGCCGGTCTGGTTGACAAAGAAGATGCGCTGATTGCCAGAACTCCTGAGACCTTCAAGAAAAAGTATAATATCGCCGTTCACACAAGACACGAAGTCGTCGAAGTTGAGCCGGAAAGACAGCGGGTTTTGGTGAAAAATCTTACTACTTCCTCCCAAACCTGGGAACACTACGATCACCTCCTCATCGCAACTGGAGCCCGACCTGTGCGACCGGAATTGCCTGGCATGAACAGCCGTAACATCCATGATGTCAACAGCCTGATTGCCGGCTCACGCCTTAAGCAAGCACTTGCCGTGCAACGTCCGAAAACAGCCGTGATAGTCGGCGGCGGATATATTGGTTTGGAAATGGCAGAGGCTTTGCATTTGCTTGGGCTGAAAATTACCATGATCCAACGAAGAGCCCAGGTTATGCCCAGTCTCGATCCAGATATGGGCGAACGTGTCGGTCATTCTTTGCTGGACAACGGGGTCGATGTTCGTGTCAACGAAACGGTTTTGGGTTTTGAAGAAAAAGGCGGTGATGTCGTTGCCGTAGTTACGGACAAACAACGTTTTCCCTGCGATCTTGTCGTATTAGGTCTGGGAATAACGCCCAATAGCAAATTGGCGCAAAACGCGGGAATTCCGCTTGGTCCGAAGGAAAGTATCAAAGTAAATGAATTGCAGCAGACAGAAATACCAAACATTTGGGCGGCAGGAGATTGTGCTCAATCCTATCATCTTGTCAGCAAAAAATGGGTGCATGTGGCTTTGGGAACGGTTGCCAATAAGCAGGGAAGGGTAGCCGGGATCAATTTGGGGGGGCGACATGCAATTTTTCCCGGTGTTGCCGGAACGGCAATCACCAAATTCATGGATACCGAGTGCGCGAAAACAGGACTTAACGAACGAGAAATAGAGGCACTGGGGCTACAATATTCAACGGGATTGATCGAGGGACAAACACTGCCTCGTTATTATCCTGGATCTGTTCCGATTTGCGTGAAAGTGCTGGCTGAGAAAGGCACTGCCCGGTTGCTCGGAGTTCAGATCGTAGGGGGGAAAGGATCGGCAAAACGCATCGATATAGCGGCAACCGCACTCCATGCAGGTTTTTCACTGGAGGAGATGCTCTATCTCGATCTGAGTTACGCGCCACCCTTTGCCGGTGTATGGGATCCCATAGTCATTGCAGCTCGGATGGCTCTGAAAAATATGTGATGCACACAGACGGCAATATTCTTTCGGTTTAAAACTTGTGGGGCTTTAGACGGTCTGTTTCAGAATTTTGGCGTCTGGTGCTTTTAAATAAGGAAGAAGATGCTATGGAGACAAGCCGATTAATTGATTCGCTCAATGAGTTGATCCAGGTGGATATCGATACCGTACATTCCTATAATCGGGCGCTTGATGAAATTTCTGATCATATCCTCAGGGCGCGAATTGTGGAGTTTAGGGACGCCCACCAAAATCATGTGGCAAACCTTTTGGAAGAAATTCAATTTTTGGGCGGACAGGCTCCGAAACCCGCGATGGATTTTAAAGGTCATATTTTAGAGGCGTTTACTGCCTTGCAGACCACAACTGGTATGAAAGGAGCTCTGAAAGCTTTGAAGGCCGCGGAACTTATCAGCAATAGCTATTATGCTAAAACAATAGCCTGGGAGGTTCCTGCGCCGGTAAAGAAAATGTTGCGTGAGCATTTCAGTGATGAGAAAAATCATCTTGAATATATCAGCAATAATCTAGTGTTTTTCTAACAGTGCCATGAAGGGTCAGTCCGCCTTTGAAAATGTATCCTTTTCAGCGCCGCATAGGGGGCAGACCCAGCCTTCAGGAACATCTTCCCAAGCTGTACCTGGATCCACCTCATTATCCGGATCACCGATTGCAGGATCGTAAATATAACCGCAAGGACATTCCCATTTTTGCATTTCTTGGCTCCTTTTTCTTAGACTGATAAAGAGTGTTTGCACCCTCCATCACCGATGGGGCAGACCCGCTTCAAAGAGGGTTTGCCTTTCTCGATGAGGAGGACTTTCATGTTCGAATTGCCGGGACAGAACCACCGACGCTCGAAGGGTATCATTCGGCATCGACAGTAGCCGCAGGTTTTTCTGATGTCTGTGTGAGCCCGAAGCCCATACGGACGTTGAGATCGATTTCCTGACACATCTCCGGGTGTTCTTTGAGGAATTTTTTCGCATTTTCACGACCTTGTCCTATACGTTCATCCTTGTAGGAATACCATGCACCGCTTTTTTCAACGATGTTCTGCTCCGCAGCGAGATCGAGCAGGTCGCCGATTTTTGAAATTCCTTCTCCGTAGATGATGTCGAATTCCGAGGCCTTGAAAGGTGGGGCAACCTTGTTTTTCACTACTTTCACCTTTGTCCTGTTGCCGATAGCTTCCTGACCGTCTTTGATCTGGTTGACTTTTCTGATATCGAGACGCAAGGAGGAATAGAATTTCAATGCATTGCCTCCAGTCGTCGTTTCGGGATTGCCGAACATTACACCAATTTTCATCCGGATTTGATTGATGAAAATAAGGACTGTATTGCTTCGGTTGATGACACCCGTGAATTTACGCATTGCCTGGGACATGAGCCTTGCCTGGAGCCCCACATGAGAGTCACCGACGTTTCCGTCGATCTCGGCCCGGGGGACCAGCGCAGCCACCGAGTCGATCACAATGACATCGACTCCACCTGAACGAATGAGAATCTCGGCGATCTCCAAGGCCTGTTCGCCGAAGTCCGGTTGGGAAATCAACAGATTGTCGATATCAACTCCGAGACGCTCAGCATAGCCGGTATCGAGGGCGTGTTCCGCATCGATGAAGGCTGCTGTGCCCCCGGCCTTTTGTGATTCTGCTATCACATGCAGAGCAAGCGTTGTTTTTCCTGAAGATTCCGGTCCGTATATCTCCGCGATCCTGCCTTTTGGAAAGCCGCCGACACCAAGGGCGATGTCGAGGCTTAAGACCCCCGTCGAAATTACTGGAATGCGTTCAGTGACTTTGGTTCCAAGACGCATGATGGAGCCCTTGCCGAATTGGCGCTGGATCTGATTGATTGCGTTGTCAACGCTGGTAGTCTTATTCTTGTTTGGATCGGTTGCTGCCATTTTAATCTCCTGAAAATACTCTGGGAATCATTTGACGGGTTTTGGGGTGATCTCCGGTTGCCCTGGTTAATTGGTTGTTTTGTTGTTTTTCTTTAAGAGGTACTTCCGTATGAGGTTCAATCCGGTGTAAGCGGTGATCTCCTGAATCTGATCTCGGTTTCCGGAAAACAAAAAATGAAAAGCGGTACAATCTTCGGGCGTGATGAGACCGAAATAAACGGTCCCCACCGGCTTTTCAGATGTTCCGCCCTCCGGTCCGGCAATGCCCGTAACGGAAAGACCAATGTCAGCTCTGGTTTGTGACCGTATTCCCATGGCCATTGCCTTAGCCACCTGTTCGCTGACTGCACCATAAGCCTCCAGCAATGCTTGATCCACATTCAGATACCGCGTTTTCATACTGTTGGAATACGCCGTGACTCCTCCTAGAAAATAGTTCGAACTCCCTGGTATGGTGGTGATCTTATGGGAAATGAGCCCGCCGGTACAGGATTCGGCCATGGCCACTGTCATATGACTTTTCCGCAACATTGAGCCGACGACCATTTCCATATTTTCCTGGTCATGTCCAAAGACCGCTTCGCCTAAGAGGCCGTCGATCACGGAACAGGTTTCCAGAAAAAGCGGTTCGCAGATATGTCCTTGGATGTCCCTGATGATCAGACTCAAATGTACCTCGGGAAAGACCGGATAATACCCGATGGCGACATTCTCGGCCATATCAAGGGTGGCGATCCTGCGGTTGACCTCCATTTCCGACATCTCGAAGATTTTGAAAAGCCGACGGCAGGTAGACAGCCTCGATTCGGGATACCAAGTCGCCAGACGGGGAAGAACATGATCGATCAGAAGCTGTTCCATCTGGCTGGGGATGCCGGGAAGAAAAAAGATCGGCTTGTCGTTGTGAATCAGCTGGTATCCGGCCATTCTTCCTTTCGGGTTCAGTGCTTCTGCTCCCACCGGAAGCCAGGCCAATTTTTCAAGTGGACTGAGGACGGAGCTGGAGTTTTGGTCCAAATGAGCTCGTATCTGAGAGAGAATCTCCAAATTCGGTTTGGTCGGTCGGTTTAAAGCAACGGAAACCGCCTCATTGGTCAGGTCGTCATCTGTGGCACCGAGACCGCCCGTGACGATGACAAAGTCAACACTGTCTATGGCCCGTTTCAATGCTTCCCCGATCTGTGACGGCGAGTCGCCGATGGTATGCATTGCATGGATCTCATAACCGGCTTCGAACAGCTGGCGCGCTGCAAAGCCACTGGTTGTATTTGCAATCCTTCCCGATGTCAGTTCGTTTCCGATGGCTATGATTTCACCCTTCATGCGTTCACTTTGTACGTAGTATTCCAAAAATCGCGGTACCTCTCATTTCCACAAGATCAACGGCGACTATGGTATTCATCAGGTCGTCGTCTCCTGGAAAGGATACCGGAATATAATTGTCGGTAAACCCCTTCAGTAGCCCATGTTCATCCCGTTTTCCCTCAACGAGGACCGGTCTTGCCGTTTTTATAAATCTTTTATAGAAATCTATTTTTTTTCTTTCGCCGAGTGAACGCATGAGCGACACCCGTTCTTCTTTGGCCGGCCGTGAGATCTGCTTTTTGAAGGTGGAGGCGATTGTGCCGGGTCGTTTGGAATACGGAAAGACATGAAGATAGGTGCAATCAAGTTCTTCTATTAATTGCATTGTAGCGGCAAAATGTGCATCGGTCTCCCCGGGGAAGCCTACCAAGACATCGATACCGATGGCCGCATCCGGCAGCATCTTACGGCAACGGTCGATGACCAAAGCAAAATCTTTTGTTTTGTAGCGTCTGTTCATCCGTGAAAGAATTTCGTCATCACCGCTCTGCAGCGGGATATGCAGATGGGGCATGAAGTTTTCCCGGCGGGCCATCAGACTCAAAAGGCGGTCGCTGATTTCCATAGGTTCTATGGAGCTTAGACGAAAACGGACTCCCGGCAACGCTCGGCATAGATCTTCCAACAAGGAAGTGATATCCCTTCCTTCCTTAAGGTCTTTCCCGTACATGCCTGCATGGATTCCGGTAACGACAATTTCTTTATGTCCCCCTTCGGCAAATATGTGAGCCTGGTGAATTACCTCTGCTGCCGGCAGACTGCGGCTCGGCCCTCGCGTATAAGGGACGATACAGTATGTGCAGTAGCTGTTGCATCCGTCCTGCACTCGTAAAAAAGCGCGGGTGCGATCATTGAATCGGCGAACCAGAAGACTGCTGATATCTGTTTTCTTGGAGATTTTACCCATCAGCATGGTGAGATCGCATGGGTCTTCCTGCAATGCCGCCTGAACGAGCAGATGCTTATTTCCGTTGCCGACGATGCACAGTGGATTGTTTTGCAACTCTTCCATGTCGACCATTTCTTGGGCCGCCATCTGAGCATGACAACCTGTGATAACGATCTTTGCCTCAGGGCTCGTTTTTACCGCCTTGCGGATGCATTGCCGCGATTGGGCTCCGGCTTTGCCTGTTACTGTGCAGGTATTGATTACAATGACATCGGCTTTTTCGCCGAAAGGGACAATGGTCCATCCCTGTTCCTCAAAATCGCTCTGGAATGAGGCGGATTCGTACTGGTTTATCTTGCAACCCAGTGTTGTGATGGCGACTTTTTTCATGCTGCCGGTTCTATTGGACTCCGTTATATCAAAACCTGTCACGGAGAATCTCACCGCAACCTACAACCTCGTCTTGTCGGTAGATTACCGCAAATTGTCCGGGGGTTACGGCGCGCTGTTTTTCTTGAAAGAGTATTTGGTATCTGTCGTTATTCACTTTTCGTATTATGGCGTCGGTTCCACGATGTGTGTAACGGATCTTCACCTGATAACTCATCTCGTCGTCCGGAGGCGAGCCGGATATCCAGTGTACATTATGTATCATAATGCTGTCTTGATACAAATCATTCTCTTTTCCGACTATTATTTTGTTGTCGTTTGCTTCGATTGCGAGGACATACCAGGGGGTTGCGTCGGGCAGGCCTAGCCCCCGTCTTTGCCCGACCGTGTAGCGGAAAAAACCATGATGCGTGCCGATTTCACGTCCGTCTTTGGTCACGATGGGGCCGGGCCTTGCAACGCTTGAAAAATTGTTTGCCAGAAAGCCGCCGAGACCTTCCGGGCCGAGAAAACAAACGTCCTGACTTTCAAGCCCTCGAAAATCCGAAAAACCGTTGCCTTCGGCATAGGCGTAGGCTTCCTCTTTCGTCGTGTCGCCAAGGGGAAAAAGGACACGGGCCAACTGCTTCTGAGTTAGACCGGCCAGGAAATATGATTGATCCTTGCCCGGATCCTTGCCTTTCAACAGGAATCTGATGCCGTTTCTTTCCTCTATACGGGCGTAGTGGCCTGTGGCTATGATGTCCATTCCATATGCCGACATGGCCTCCACAAACAGTCCGAATTTAATCTCCCTGTTGCATATCATGCAGGGGTTAGGAGTCATCCCGTCAAAGTAACTTTCCGAAAAATAGGTGAGGATTTTCTCTTCAAATTGCTTCCTCAGATCGACAACGTGGAGTTCAATGCCCATACGACCGGTGATGTTTTGAACCCGTCTCAGTTGATGTTCGAAATCAGGTTGAGCCAACTTCATGAAAAAACCATCGATTTGGTATCTGTCTTTGAGAAGAAGTGCACAGACGGTGGAATCGACTCCACCGCTCATTGCAATACCCACCCGTGTTCCTTTCACTGCCCTCCTTGTAATCTCAGTCAAACGAATTATGATGG
>JBJKQT010000148.1:0-26420 GCA_046705065.1 Desulfocapsaceae bacterium | reverse complement strand
CCCGCGACTTCTGTTGCGCTGACAGCCATTTAAACTTTTATTTGTCGAGTGGTTCGAATATTTATCTATAAAAATTGCTGAAAGTCAACAATATTTCCATATAGGAAATTTTTGCAGATTTCACCTTTGAGTCTTTCCATTGACGAAAGCAACGGTATAAATATAAATAGTAATTTTTTTCTATTATATCAATGTTAAATACATTGTATCGGCGTAGGTTTTTGCCAACTACAAAGCGAGATATCCATTGGTTTTTGAGGAGATGGAATTAAACGATATTGCCTAAATGGAATTATTGTTCTTGACAAAATGGAAACATGATATTAAACCAGGCTGACAGCAAAATCGCAGCACAAAGGCGATTCGCTTACGGTCAAAGAAATGCAAGAAGCAAGTAAGAAAGGACGCCAAAGAAAAAGGGGTATGGCTCAAGTTGCTCTTTGGGCTAAGACGGGTATTGATTTCATGCACAGTCCGTTTAGCCGGGCAACATTTTTACAGGGAGGCGAGTTCATTTATCAATTAAAGTTCTGAGTTCTAGAGACAGGGGAAAATTCAAAATCCGGCACTGAGTTTGTTATATTCCGGTCGTGCATAGATTGAAATAACAGGAAACGTACTCAAACAAAAAGGAACAAATATGGCAGATATACCCGTTTTTTTTCTCCATGGGCTGGCGTATGCCAGCTTACTTTTTCTGGTATCTTCAGGCCTCACTTTAGTGTTCGGTTTGATGAATGTCCTCAACTTTGCTCACGCTGCATTCTATATGCTTGGGGCATATTTTTCTTATTCAATTTATAGACTAACCGGACAATTTTGGCTTAGTTTTCTGCTTTGCCCTCTTTTTCTTTTTGTTATCGGTGGGCTGGTTGAAAGATTCCTGTTGCGCAGAGTACATCGTTACGGTCATCTCCACGAGTTGCTGCTAACATTCGGCGTGGCATACATTATCACGGAACTGGTAAAATTTTTCTGGGGCAACTCTGCTCTTTCGCTCAGCCTTGATGGTTTTCTCACAAAATCGGTCTATTTTTTTTCCATCGAATATCCAGTGTACCGACTTTTCATAATCGCCTGCGCCTTAGTGATTGGTTTGCTTATGTACCTGGTGATCTACAAGACCCGTGCAGGGATTGTCGTCAGGGCAGCCGTAGATGATAGTCAGATGGTTGATGCACTGGGTATCAACGTTCAACTTGTCTTTATGAGTGTCTTTGCGGCAGGTGCCGCCTTATCAGGGTTAGCCGGTGTGATTGCCGGCCCGTTGCTTACCACGTATCCGGGAATGGCATCCGACATTCTGATCGATGCATTCGTCGTTATAGTAGTTGGCGGATTTGGCAGCTTGGGTGGAGCTATGCTGGCTTCAATTATCATTGGAGAACTACAGTCCTTTGGAGTGTTGCTGTTTCCTTCTTTGGCTGTGGCTCTCGTCTATCTGCTCATGGCTCTAGTGTTGATCGTTAAGCCTTCTGGACTTTTTGGAGTGGAACAATCATGAGACAACGCAATCCCACCAATTTACTTCTGTCAGCTGCATTTTTATGCCTGCTCGTCATCGTTATTCCATTGTGGTTTCCGCCTTATCAGGTCAGCCTGATAACCGAAATCATGATTTTTGCTCTTTATGCCGTAAGTTACAATCTCCTGCTTGGTCATGCCGGGCTGTTGTCGTTCGGGCATGCTATGTTTTTCGGCACCGGAGCCTATACAACAGTGATTTTACTTAACCATATAGAGGGATTGCCTATCTATTGTGCGATCTTGCTCTCCGTGCTTTCCACCACTGCTGTCGGTTTGGTTTTCGGGGGATTGCTCCTCCGGCATAAGGGGTCCTATTTCGCCTTACTCACTCTTGCCTTCAATGCCCTGTTCTATGCCGTAGCATCGAAATGGTCCAGCGTTACGGGCGGAGACGATGGCTTAAGCATTACCCGGCCGGATTTGCATCTAGGATTCGCCACGATAAATATGGCCGATATCACGGTGTTTTATTTTTTCACGCTGATTTGCGTCGGTTCGGTCATTCTGTTCTGCTGGTATTTTACCCATACCGCCATGGGCGAAACGGTTCTCCTTTTGCGGGAAAATGAAGAGCGAATGAAGTTTATCGGATACAACACCAATGCCACCCGGCTTATCCTTTTTACCTTTACCGGTGCGCTTGCCGGCTTTGCCGGCTCTTTCTACGCTCTCTTTTTTCAATTTTCTTCGATTTCCGCCATCAGTATCGATATGACCACTACGGTCCTGCTTATGACTTTTATTGGAGGTACCGGAACATTCGGAGGACCTATCCTTGGCGCGGTTGTTTTCACTTACCTGCAGGATTATCTCAGTGACATTACAGACAGATGGCCATTGATCATGGGAATGATCTTTATCGCCATGGTGCTGTATGTGCCCAGAGGAACGTCAGGTTTGATTTCCATACTTAAGACGCGCCTGTTTGCAGGCAAAAATAACGAGGAACATGGCCAAATTGAAACCAGAGAGCAACAAATATGACTACCGCAGCAAACATATTGGAAATCAAAGAAATAAAAAAAGATTTCTCGGGGCAGTTGGTGCTGGAATCGGTAAGCTTTTCCGTTAAAAAGGGGGAACGTCACGCGATTATCGGCCCGAACGGGGCCGGGAAAACGACTCTTTTTAATGTCATAAGCGGGAAATACAAACCCAGCGGCGGCCAGGTCACCTTTAAGGGTAAGGACGTTTCCGGAAAGCAGCCCCACTTGCTCACCCGCATGGGGATGGGCAGATCGTTTCAAATATCGAACGTTTTTCAGGAATTGTCTGTCTTTGACAATATCAATGCCGGTGTCAGGTGTTGCCACGGACTGCGTTACAATTTTTTCAAAAGAGTGGCCAAGGCAAAAGAAATCAGTGGCAAAACCCTGGAAATCCTGAGACTGATCAACCTCTCAACTGTCAAGGACAAGACGGCCAGCACCCTTTCCTATGGGCAGCAGCGAGCCCTTGAACTCGGCGTAACCCTCTCAACGGAGCCGGACCTGATTCTCTTGGATGAACCGACCGCCGGAATGACCCGTGAAGAGACGGCGGAAACAATAGGCATGATCGACAGAGTTACGGCGAATAAGGCTATGGTTATTATCGAACATGACATGGATGTGGTCTTTTCCTTAGCCGATACCATCTCTGTCCTGCATTACGGCACCATCATTGCTTCTGGACCGCCGGATGAGATCCGTCAGGACCAGCGGGTAAAAGACGCATACTTGGGGGAGGAATAGGCATGCTGCTAGAGCTGAAAGATGTCCACACCTATTACGGAAAAAGTCATGTATTGCAGGGCGTCTCCATGCAGCTCAAGCAGGGTGAGCTCGTCTCCCTGCTTGGCAGAAACGGCGTTGGAAAGACCACGACCATCAACAGCATAATGGGGCTCGCACCTCCTCGTAAAGGGAACATACTGTTTGAGGGTGAAGAACTAAAGGGAAAGCAGCCGCATGAAATTGCCAGGATAGGGGTGGGGGTTGTCCCCGAAACGCGTCGTATTTTCGGCAGTCTCACCGTTCACGAAAATCTTTTGATCGGCATGAAGAAAGCCAAGAAGCAAACAGATCAAGGAGAGGCTTGGACCCTGGATAGGATTTATGACTCTATCCCTCTCTTGAAACGCCGCCAAAACCAATTGGGTAAACACCTGTCAGGAGGCGAGCAACAGGCGCTGACCGTTGCCCGGACTCTGATGGGCAACCCCCGATTGATTCTGGTGGACGAACCGACAGAAGGGTTAGCGCCCCTGATCGTCAAGGATATCCTAACCATGCTATCCAATGTGCGTAAGTCGGGGGTCACAGTGCTGATGGTCGAACAGAATTTTAAAGCGGCGGTAAAAGTTGCAGATCGATTTTATATCATGGGCAAGGGTCACATGGTTTTTGAAGGCGACGAGAAACAGCTGTTAGCGGCTGAAGAAGTGCGTAAGACCTATTTGGAGGTCTGAGCGAGGAGCAGTCTAAACATTAAGTAAAGATGGGAGAACTGAATGATGAAAAGACATTTGTTCAAAAAATTGGCTTTACTCGCGATTTCTACTGTCCTGTTGGGTGCTACGAATACGATGGCCAAGGGCACCATCAAATTGGCTGAAATGGAGCCATTGTCCGGTAACTTCAAAGATATCGGTGAACGTTATCTGGAAGGGGTGAACTACGCGGCCGAAGTGATCAATGCCAACGGCGGCCTTTTGGGCAAGAAGGTTGAAGTTATTCCCGTCGATACAGAACTGAAACCGGACATTGCCACCCGAAAGGCCACCAAACTCATTCTGAAGGATAACGTGAAATTTTTCTCCGGCGGTACCGGCAGTTCCGTTGGTGGTGCCATGTCCGCCCTCATGGAAAAACACAATGGTATATTTTTCACCTTTGGTATGGACGCATCGAGTATGACCGGCAGCGACTGCAATAGACATTTTTTCAGGCCTGGCGGGAGCACCGATGGACGGTCTTATGCCCTGGCGCAGTGGGTCGTAAAAAAAGGATACAAGAGAGTGGCCGCCATCGTTCAGGATTATTCTTTTGGCAAAGAAGCATTGGCTGCTTTCACCAAGAGGGTCAAACAGCTTGATCCCTCCGTTGAAATTGTGGCTGAACTGGTGCATCCATTAGGAACCAAGGATTTTGCACCCTATATCAGCCAGCTTATCTCTGCCAAACCCGACGTCATCTTTACTTCCAACTGGGGCAGCGATATGACTCTTCTGCTTAAACAAGGCAAACCCATGGGATTAAATGCGCCCTTTGTCTGCTACTATGCCAATGATGACGTCATGATCAAAGGCGTGGGCGACGATTCGGCTGTGATTGGAGATGTCGGCGCAGAAACCTACATGCTCGCCATCCCGACGGAAAAAAATAAGGAATTTGTTGAGGGGTTCCACAAAGCTAAAGGACATTATCCGACATGGCTTATTGGCAAGGCCTATACCGCAACCATGTTCTGGGCAGAGGCGGTGAAAAAAGCCGGAACCGTCGACGTTAATGCCGTTATAAAAGCCTGGGAAGGTTTGGAATACGACGGCCCTGCCGGGAAGTGGGTTATGAGGGCCTGTGATCACCAGGCGCAGGTACCGTATTGGCTTGGAGCAATCACCAAGAAAAATCGATTTTTCGATTTTCCGTTCATCGACAAAGTAACCGAGATTCCGGCAAAAGATATCGAAATTCCATGCCAAGAGACTGGGTGTAAGATGAGCGCCAACTGATTCCGAGTTCCCCACCCTCTGCTAGGAAAAGGAGGTCGGGTGACCACAGAGCTGGTTTCCCGGCCCCTGACTTGATGTTGCAGCCACAACCCAAGCCAAGAGATTTTTCGTCAGTCAATTATTGAGAAACACTGTGCCTAGCATCGATTCTCGGCCGCCAAAATGAGAGTTCGTGCTACGGATGCCTCGGCACTGTCTTCTCTTGTTACCGTTTATACAGAACTTAATTATCGATCATCTTATAAAAGCTTGAGAAAGCGATCAATAAAAGGAAAAGAAAATGTCAACGCTTATCACAGGAGGATCTGGATTTATCGGTTCTCATTTATCTAAAATATTGATTGAACGCGGCGAACGACCCGTAATCCTAGATATATCCCCCCCCGGGCTCATTCTCCAATCGGCCGCCGGAAAATTTGACTTCAAGAGAGGGTCATTGAGTAATATTTCGACAATCATAAATTGTATTCAAGAATATGGCGTGAACCGTATTTTTCATCTTGGCGGCATGCTGTCACTGCCCTCCGAGCAAAACCCATGGGAGGCTTTTGACGCCAATGTTCTCGGTACCTACAACATATTAGAGGCAGCCAGGATTAAAGAGGTCGAACAGGTTATTTTCGGTAGTTCCATCGCCGCTTTCAGTAAGGATATTCAAGAATCCTATATCGATGATGTAACCATCCAGCGGCCGACAAGCATGTACGGCACTACCAAGGTGTGCGGGGAATTGCTTGGCTTGTATTATGCCCGGCGCTTCGGTCTGGACTTTCGAGGGGTTCGTATTCCCTCAGCCGTAGGACCGGGAGCCAAAACCGCACACATGTCCATTTACAATGCCTGGGCGATAGAATACTCCCTCAAGGGACAGCCTTATATCTTAGAATGCAAGCCGGAGACAAGATGTCCGGTGATTTATTTCAAGGATCTGGTCAGGGCACTTGACCTTCTGGCGGCAGCAGATAAGGAAGGTTTGTCTACACTCGTTTACAATTTAGCGGGAATTGCACCGCCTTTTTCCGCTCAAGAGCTTGTTGATGAAATCAATAAAAATGTTCCGGGAGCCGCACTCACCTTCAAAACGGACCTCAAAATTGCCGAACTGTTAAAGGAACTCGGTGCGTTGGAAATTAGAGATGATTGTGCAAAGAACGAATGGGGCTGGCAAATTAAATATCCACTGGCAGAAATGGTGGCAGATTTTGCCGAAGAGTTTAATGAACATCGGTCCTGGTATCTGTGACACGTCGGCAAGCAGGGGCATATTTGCCTAGGCTTTTTGTTCACATGCGGCGTGAATACATCGTGGCAGATAATACTCTAACAATACTTCAAAATTTATTTGAGTTACATTTTCAATGCCATGGGATTCGTCCGGCATATTGAGGAGATCGGAAGAGATGAACAAGATTGACCAAATAGCTGTCGTTGGTGCGGGTATGATGGGAACTGAAATCGCTTACTGCTTTGCCCTCGCAGGTAAGAAGGTGGTGGTAAGGGATCAGTCTTTGGATTTGGCGCGTAATGCCATTACGCTGATGGGAAAAATTCTCGATAAAAGAATCAATAAAGGAATGTTGGAGCCCCACAGCAAAGAGGCGGTTTTGGCCCTGGTCACCCCATCAGATTCCGATGATGATATGCGGAACGTCGACCTCGTGGTAGAAGCCGTGTTTGAAAACGAAGAGCTTAAAAAGCAGATTTGGTCCCAACTGGATACTCTTTGCAAGCCCGCGTGTATTTTCGCCACCAATACCTCAAGTATTCCGATAACTCGTTTGGCCACCTCGGTCGGTTTGGAACGAAGGGGGCAATTTGTTGGAGCGCACTATTTTTCACCTGTTTCTGTGATGAAATTAGTTGAAGTCATACCGGGACTCGAAACAGCCGATGAAACCGTAGAAGCGATGATGGAGTGCTGTCGTACAATCGACAAGGTGCCGATTAAAGTTAAAGATGTTCCGGGGTTCGCTGTCAATCGAATTTTGCATGCCATGTGGATGGAGTGCTACCGTTTGCTTGAAGAGGGTGTGGCAACCATCGAGGATATTGATACGGGCTGTAAACTCGGACTTGGGCATCCCATTGGACCTTATGCCTTGATGGACTTGACGTCAAATTCTCTCAACCTGCAAATACAGGAAATTTTGTTTGATGCTTACGGAGAAAGGTTTAAACCGAGGCCTATACTCCGACAAAAAGTTGATGGCAACCATTTGGGGCGTAAGGTAGGACGCGGCTGGTACAATTACTAAAATCTCAAACCAAGGTTTACCTATGAAACTGCAAAATAAAATTGCCCTTGTGACCGGTGCCAGTAAGGGTTTGGGTAAAGCTATCGCTCTTCGCTTTTGCACGGAAGGTGCCACTGTGCTGCTTGCCAGCAGAAACATGAGCTCGCTTAGAGAACTATCCGGCCGAATCAACAATTCAGGCGGACACGCCCTGCCAATATCGGTGGATGTCACGGATCCTGTCAGTGTTCAACAGGCGGTGGACAGTGCTGTGGAAAATTTTGGCAGGCTGGATATCATGGTGAATAATGCCGGCATATCAATGATTGTTCCAACGGTTGAGTTGTCCACCGATCAATGGCGCAATGCAATGGAGACCAACTTGTTCGGGGTATTTTACGGTTGCCGTGCTGCGGGCCGGCAGATGATTAAACAGGGCAGCGGCTGTATCATCAATGTAAGTTCAATCCTGGGACAAAATGCCGCTCCCATGCGGGCTGCCTACTCTACCAGCAAAGCGGCGGTCAATATGTTGACCAAGGTTCTGGCAATAGAGTGGGCTAAGGAGAAAATTCGGGTCAATGCCATTGCACCGGGATACATCTGTACTGAAATGGTGCAAAAGTCAATGGACCAGAAGTTGTTTTCTTCAATGGAAATCGAAAAGAGAACGCCGCTGGGACGGCTGGGCAACGCCGATGATATAGCAGCTGCAGCTTTGTTTGTAGCTAGCGATGAGGCTTCGTTTATGACCGGGGAAATCCTGACTATAGATGGAGGTTGGACGGCGTACGGATATGTATAAGTAGTTTTGGAGAGGTAACCGGCGATAGATTCTGGACGGAGGTACTTCAAATTTTGTTTGTTCCTTAATTTTTTCAGCTTAATTGTCCATCTCCTAGAATTCATTTTGCGACATTTAAAATTTATCTGTTCGTCACTTGATCTCACGAGGTAATATTTTTGGGGATCACCTTCTTGAAGCTTAATGCAACCACGCTGTCATAGGAAATGTTTTTTTCTCGAAACATCGAGTAGTTTTCATGTTTATAAAACAAACCTAGAGGGCAAGTTTCACTAAAGGATTGATTTCCAGAACCTGCTCTGCAGTTATTCAAACGGATTGGAGTTTAGGAAAAAATAGGCTTCTTTGTAAAATATACTTATGAGAACACTTACTTTTGCTTGACCTCTTCAGTGGAAAATGGCTGTATAGATGTTCGTATCAATCGTTTATCCGCAAACATGCTGTGGGATTGTAATAGCAAAAATCATAGATAATATCTGGTGAAAGAATGGTTGTAGAAGAGGAAATTGGAAAACGAATAAAAAAAATAAGGTTGAGCAAGAAGTTCACGTTACAAGATGTGGCTAATAAAACAGGTCTGTCCAGCGGATATTTATCAAAACTCGAGAAATCGAAAAAATCCCCCCCCATATCGACGTTGATCAGTATCGCCGCTGCTTTCGACGTAACGGTATCTGTACTGTTGGGAGAAATCAGCGAGGATGAATCCATATTGCTGGTCAAAAAGAATCAGCGGGTGCTTATAGCCGGTCCTGGAAGTGATTTCGGATATTCATATGAGTCATTGGCCTATGCATTCAAGGGCCGATTGATGGAACCGTATGTCCTGAGGGTTCCCAAAGAGGTTGATCGGTCCCATTATTTTCAGCATGAAGGTCAGGAGATGCTCTATGTAATTAGAGGCTCAATGTTGTTTCATTATGGTGAAAAAGAGTACAACCTGGAAGCAGGTGACACCATTTACTTCGACTCCAGTGTGCCACATCTTGGTGAATCGAACGCCGAGGGAGATTTAGTCATGATCATGGTGTCAGTCACCCCCGATAAGACAGAAGTGATCAGTTAGCTACCAAAACCTTCGAGAGCTTGAAAACCGTCTGTCTCCCCTCCCAACAAATATTGGGCAAACTATTTCTCGTGCTAATTGTAGTATCAACCGATAATTGATGGTTAAATGCTTGAAATTAAAGGTGAAAATGCTGTAATTACCGACGGGACCGGCGGAATTGGGATAGCTCTAGTGCAGAAGTGGCTAGAACTTGGCGGCAGGGCCGTCATCGCCGACATCGACGAAAATTCATTGCAGACCGCTAACAATGTTCTCCGTCTACACTTCACGCTCCTTATTGACACGCTACCAGTTCCAGCTCCACCGACCGCGCAAGACAAGGTAGGGGTTGTTGGTTAGACTTTTCCCTATTGGGACTACCAATTTTAGAAAGTAATTGTTTTGTGGAAATTTGGATGCGTTTGTCTGACTAGTTATTCTAATTTCTTGTGGCCTAGGAAGAAAATGGCGGCGGCTCCAAGAATACAGAAAAGGCCACCTGCCTGTAAGGCATGACCAGGGCCGGTTCTTTGAGCGATCACTCCCATCCAGAAACTGCCAATCGGCATACTGCCGCCGAAGACCATTGCCCAGATGCCCATGAGCCTTCCCCGCAGATCGTCAGGGGAGTGGGTTTGGATCATGCTGTTTCCGGTGGAAAAGAACAAGATGATGCCGAAGCCTGCACCAAAAATGATGAGGACGGCCAGAATCAGTTGATGGACAAACCCGAAAAGAACGATACAAAAACCATAGATTCCAGCACCTGCAAACAATGTTTTGAGGTTGATCAAGGGGAAACCCCTAGCAGCCACGACCAGCGCCGCAGTACAGGCGCCAAGACCATTCATTGCCAGAAGCCAGCCATAGCCCCGGACGCCTGTCCGCAGTTGGGTCACCACAAAAGCTGAAAGCTGTGTCTGATAAGCCCATCCTCCCAGCCCCATGACGAAAAGCAGGAAGACGGTCTGGGCCAGTGTCGGATTGGTCTTGAGAAATTTGAAACCTTCTAAGGTGTATCGCCAGCCGGTAGTTATTCTTTTTGGGGCATAATGGGAGGCGGGAAGTTGTATTTTATAAATGGCATAGAGAACTGCCAAGTAGCTCATGGCATCGAGAAAAAAGCACCAGGCTGCTCCGAAAGAGGCCAGCAAGAGGCCACCAATGGCAGGACCGATAACCCGGGCGGAATTCACCATGCCGCTGTTTAAGGCGATGGCGTTAACCAGATCATTCTTACCGACCAGTTCCACCATCAAGGTCTGCCTCGCCGGCATTTCAAAGGCGATGAGCGATCCCCAAAGAGAGGCGAAAATCATAAGAGAGACAATATGTACGTGGCCGACAAATAACATAACTGCCAGGGACAACGAGGTCAAAAGCGAGAGCCAGCTCGTCAGGGTGAAGATCCTTATTTTTGGAATACGGTCGGCGAGCGATCCGGCGTAAACGGCAAAAAGGAAAATCGGAAAAGAGTGGAGCACAAAGACAAGGCCCAGCAGAAATTCCGAGTGGGTGAATTGAAAGGCAATCCACCCCAGGGCTGCGGTGCGGGTCCAGGTTCCGATCAGAGAGATGGCTTGCCCCGAATAAAAATATCGGTAATTGGGGTTATGGAGAGCGGAAAAGGTCCGTCGCCATCGGTTGGCCATAAGATGGGGCTTTGTCATATTGGGGTAGTACCAGAAGAGATGTGAAATCTTATGCTGGATATTGAATGTATAATTTTCATTGAAATAATGGAATGCGAGGTTCCTCTAGACAAAGGTACTCTGAGGATCACTGGAGCCTTAGGTAACCAATTTAAAATTTCAAGTTACCATGAGTAGGATACTACTTGTTTTTTGTTCACAAATAATGCCACCAAATCGAAGAGTACAATGAATAAGAGTATGATATTTCAACCGCTAAGATTGAGGCTCTAGTTGATCAGTTTCACCTAAAACCATGGTCCGTATAGATAATCTCACGATTCTGGCTTGCTCTTGCCGTACTTAGCCTCAAAACACACTGGGAGAATTGCCACCGTGAAACCTGCCGAACATGCGCGCCGATACCAGGCTAATGGATAGAACCCCCAACCCCAAGGCAACGATGTGATCAGTGGAGCGTAGGCTGAAGTTACCAACACGGAAGATAAGAATATAACCTATGGCAAGATTGAAAAATCCCCATATCACGTTCACGGTCGAGGAGGAAAGCCCCTTACCAGACGGCTTTGCGAAAGGGCTTTGGAAAGGACGGCCCATCAGACCGCTGACAAAATGCGGGAGAGCGTTTGTAAGAAAAGCGCCGCCAAAGAAGTAAGAGACGTAGTGCATCCATTCCATGTCAGGTTTCTCTTTTCTTGCGGGTGTTTTCGAGGAGATTGATGATCTCCGCGGTCGTACCGGTTTCGCCAATACGCGGGAATATCCGCATCACGCTGTTGATGTGGGTGTCGGCGTTCATGTCGGTCATGGCGTCGACAGCGAGCGTGATGTTGAATCCGAGTTCATGGCCTTGACGAGCGGTCGATTCGACACCGGCGCTGGTGGAGACACCGGTGATCACGACTTGCGTAACTCCCAGGTTGCTGAGGTGTTCTTCCAGGCCGGTTTTTGTGAATGCGCCCCACGTCCGCTTCGTTACCGTATAATCTTCAGGCTGCCGATTCAACTCAGGGACGAAATCAGTCCATCCGGTGGGTAACTCGTGAATTCGTGAGGTTTGCTCCACGCGGCCCGGTGCTGCACCTTCAACGTTAACGAGCACCACCGGCAGCTTGAGGCTTCGGAATTCATCTGCTAAGACACCAGCGTTTTTGACAACCTCGTCAATCGGGTGGGCGGTGGGTGCGCTTACAATTCCCTTTTGCAGGTCAATCACGATGAGGGCAGTATTTCTATCGATCTTTGTAATGGGCATATTCTGTGCATTCACTTTGAGTGATACTGGTCTCAGTTGGTCTCAAAATCCCGCGAGGCGCTTGATGATCTTGCTGGCTGCGAACAGTGTCTTCTGCTCCTCTTCATTGAGTTGCGCGATAGCCTGCTCAAGCCAAGCCAGCTTCGCGTCCTTGGCTCTCTTTCGAAGCTTCGCTCCCTTGGTGGTCAGCTCGATATTCACCTGCCGACCGTCAGACGGATGCGGTTTTCGCTTGACGATGCCCATTTTTTCCAGCGCAGCGATAATGGTTCCCATCGACTGTGGCTTCATACCCTCCGCGCGCGCCAGGCCAGCAGTTGTTGCGGGACCGTCCTTTGCAAGACGCGACATCACAAGAGATTCGGTCAAGGAAAGACCATCCGAGGCGTGCATAGCGCGCACGCGGCGCACTAATAGCCCAATAGACTGGATAAGATCTACTTCGGCGTTATCGAGCTTTTTCTCTGTCATAAATTTCATCTTACAGAAATACAGCTAAACTTGCAAGACAAACTTCTAAGTTTAGCTGTATACAATAATACCACAGAAGCCAACAAACTATTTTAAAAGGGAATAAATGATTAGCGATGGCAGAGTCTTATTTCGGCTTCTCGCAATCTTGAGTATAGAATGATATCTTTTGGCAATCTCAAACGGATTTGTTAAGCGCGGGTTTAAGGAGTTCCTGAGAGTGTGGAATTGTCTACTTCAATAGAATTGCTCAGAAATGGAGCGACCGCCGATTGTAGATTACCAAAGAATTTCTTCAATATCACTGGATCTTTAGACAGTTATGCTACTGTGAAGTTTCAGAACGTGTGTATAGTAAGTATTACGAGCCCCCCCACGATCTTACAAATATCTCTAACACTGTGACTCAGGTCCCTTTTTAATGCAAGAGCGGCTTGCCTCTTCTTTTCATCCACTCCTTTTGGCCTTCCCCCTTTTCTCCCCCGTGCTCGAGCGGCCGAGAGTCCAGCGCTTGTCCGCTCGCGGATAATATCCCTTTCAAATTCCGCCAGAGATGCGAAAACATGGAAAATGAGTTTCCCATCTGAAGTCGTTGTGTCAATTTTCTCTTGCGGGCTCTGAAATCCGACACTTCGTGCAACAAGGTCCTTGACCGTCTTAACCAGATGAGAAAGAGAACGCCCCAGTCGATCAAGTTTCCAGACGACAAAAGTATCACCCGGCTGACAATATTGGAGCACTTCCTCTAAACCTGGCCGGTTTGATTTGCCTCCACTTACAACGTCAGTAAAAATCTTGTGGCAGCCGGCAGCCTTGAGTGCATCTTTTTGGAGATTGAGGTTTTGGTCAGCGGTTGAGACTCTCGCGTAACCGAAAAGCATATGTTCTACCCCTCTATCAAGAATTATACAACGAAACGAAACTAGAATATCGTTATTTGGTATTTTGACATCATACAACAGTTTTTTGGTACGATATCAGCATAAAAAATGCCCCCAAAGTAAATTTTTGGGGCAAGACTCACCTGTACCAATAAAACGAACGTTATTTTGGCATAATGGGCTGCAGTCATTCGTAGAATTTTCTCAATCACGATGTGCAGAGAGGGACTTCCATATATAACTGCCCCAATCGTTGCAAAATGTTGATAGTCAATTCACGCGATGCCATCTACAGCTAAAGATCCTTGTTGAACGATGCCATTGCCGCCTATGATGCACAGCGGATTGAAGAAGTGAGTCGAGGAGTTCAGTATATTCCGATCATTGATTGGCATTGATAGGAATAAATGTGGCACAGGGACCGTACCGATGACCCCAGCAAGATAATATTGTGCAACTTGAAAGAGACGTTAGGAGAGATTATAAAATGTCATATATCGCTCCTTTCGCCATATAGCATATTATCAATAGGGAGCTATTTGACTACTAAAATATTGACCAACTTTGTCAAGTTGGTTTTGATTTGAATTTAATTTGAAATCCGTCCCTACATGTCAATGTATTAATATGAAACGCATTATTTTCCCAGCAGTTCTTCTCACTTCATTGTTCATATCAGCTCCAGTTGTACATGCCGCAGATTTTCAGATGACCATCCAACCATCAGGTGTAACTTTCGGCAACCCAGAGCAACACCGCTCCTGCCGCGATAGTATTTATGGGGAACTCGTCCATACATACGTCAAACTGGATCGTCATTTCTACAGTGGCGGCCTCTCAGGAGACAAAACCGATCGGATTCGATCGAAATTGGATGAAGTTGCCGACCAAGCGATGCACATTGAAGATTCTTCTCAAGATGAACAAAGCCGGTCCCGGACATACCACGAACTACGCGAGAGATTGGAGAGAATCAATCATTGGATCTCAGAAGGGAGAGGCGAGAGATGGGATCACCAATAGCAGTTCCCTCTGTTTCGGGATGTAAACTGGGTCAACATTTTCGCTCCTAAAATTCCTTAGATAAGAGTATGAAATCTCCCACCTGCCCAAAGTGCATAGGAAATATGATTCAAGGATTTGTCCCCAATTATGGTCCCGGCAGCCTGCATTACAACAATGGAGATGAGCATGGAAGATACGTCAAAAGCATATAAGGAGGGCACGACACGGGCACAGCTTTTGGCCGAACTTGATGAGTTGAGACGCCGAGTATTGCAGGTTGACGCCCTGGAGGAGCGCTGCCGGCGCGCCGAGGCGGCTTTGCAGACAGTGGAGGCTAGCAGCCTACTGTGGCGGGAATCGACTCCCCTTGGCGTTTGTACTGTCGACGAACGGGGGCTAGTTACGGCGATTAATCGCAAAATGAGGCGGATGCTTTCCTTGCCGCCGTGTGCGCAAGTCGGTTGTTTAACGCCCAAGGAGATACTGGAATCCAGCATCGGGAACATGGTCCGCCGCTGTCTGGAAAACCAGAAGTCCATCGTTTTCGAGCAAGCTCACGCGGATTTTAACACCGGAATAGAGCGTCTGCGCTTTAACCTGAGCCCCGTTTGTGATGCACAGGGCGCTGTGGTGGGCGCCATGGCCTTCGGTGAAGACATCACTGAGCTAACCAAGGCGCAGCAGGAGATTATTGAAAGCGAAAAACGATTCCGCCTGCTGTTCAAATCGGCTCCCATCCCCATGATGGAAAGAGATGCCTCTGAATTCAAGGCTTACATCGAGAAGTTGCGCGCCTCCGGGGTTGCCGATTTCAGTAAATATGCCAAAACAAACCCCAGTGAAGTGATTCGCAGCATGGCCATGATCAAGACCTTGAGCTGCAATTCCGCATTTTTGAATTTGATGGAAGTATCCGAAGTAGTGGCGATGAGAAATGGTATAGGGGTGGCCAGTTTTGAAAATCCTGAAGCCATAGCCCAGGAAATTTTTGTCACATTAGCCGAAGGTGGCCTAACTTATGAAAAAGAACGAGCCCTCACCACATTGAAAGGCAACAAGAAAACTGTTTTGATAAAGACGCTGATTCTTCCAGACCCTGAAGACACCCTTTCTAGAATCATCGTGGCTATGATCGACATCAGCGAGCGCAAGCATGCCGAGGAGGCGCTACGGGCCAACGAACAGAAATTCCGAGAACAGGCCATACGCGATGGCCTTACCGGACTCTACAACCGCCGTTACCTCTATGCTTCCCTCGAGGCGCTGATTGCATCTAGCTCTTCCGGCAAATCTCCCCTGTCCGTCATCTTCATGGACATTGACCACTTCAAGGAAGTGGTCGACACCCACGGACATTTGAATGGCAGCCAGGTCATCCGGGAATTGGCCGCGACCATCAACGGTGCTTTAGAAATTCCGGCATACGCGGTGGCTTATGCCGGAGACGAATTCGTGACTGTTTTGCCCGGTTTTAGCGACGGTCAGGCATTCGAAAAGGCTTTGGATATCCAGCAACGGATAAGGCAAAGCGTCTACCTTCGCCATCTGGGAGCCGATGTCCGCCTGCAAGCCAGCTTTGGAATCGCCACTTTCCCCGATCATGCACAAGATATGCGTGGACTTCTCAGTGCGGCGGATCAAGCCCTTTTCGCCGTCAAAAAAAACGGCAGAGACTCGGTGAGACTGTACGGGCAACCCCTGACTTAGGGGTGATCTGACGATCGTAACTTCGTCATCGGATGAAAAACCGGCTCGCGCATGTGCTCTGGGCCCTGATCATACGATGGGGTTTGAGGTGCAGCGGAACGAAAAACATACATAAGCTTTTTGTTTACTGGGGTTCTACGTCTAAAGCAGCATAATTGTCGTAATCAGTCTAAGATAGAAAGTTGTATGCGGTTTCGGACCTCGGAAGGAGGCCTTATGTTGGAAGTTGCATGTATTTGATATTACGACCCATACACGCTTTTAGCCACTTCTTTATGTTAGAAGAAAATCAAAATAACTTGCAACAGAAACAATTAATGAGAATTTTATATTCTGTTGAAAGTTAATCCGTTACAAACGGTGGCGTTGTTCTTTTATGTCAATGTTATTAAAAGCTTTGTTTAACGTTAAATGTTTCGATCGAGGGTCGAAACATTCAACAGAACACTTTTTCTTTTCAATGTTTTCTGTTGCAGGTTTTCTGGAACTTTTTCTATCTTCAAAATGGAGCGTAAACTTAATTTTACAAGTGATTCCGTAGAAATAATAGTTTCAACATCCCCCCTTTTCCCGAGGTCCGAAACCTAGAATGAAACTTTCTCTTCCTGTATCTTGCGGTGAAGTTCGATAAGAGCCTTTTCGCGCGCTCGTTGTGAACCAGTAAATTCGTTCGAATTTTGAATTTCCATTGACAAGGTCGGGTCATCCAACAGATGAGGATGATTTGTCCGCGCCCAATGGTACAGCGCATCGATGCTCATTGGCTGTGGAAGCAGTGGACCGCGCCGCTGAAAATCCTTGGAAAAATAAAGTGGCGGGTTAGTTGGCTGGGAACTCCAGGGAGTCGAGGTCCTGAACGTATCGCTTGCCCTCTCGATTTCCGGGTTCGGCGGGATCCCCAGGAGTATCGAAAAAGTCGCATCCTGAATGCCTTCCTGTTCCTTCCTTCCCCGCTCTTTGTTCCACGCTACATTTTCGACATCATGAGTCGTGATGCTCAGCCCCATAAAACGCACATCGTAGAGTTTCAGGCTTCCGAGACTCCTTCCCGTCGCGCTCGGGACAACTTTGAAGTGCAGTTCGCAACCGACATTGGCGTATACGCCGTACAATGAGTCCGGCTGCTGGCCGATCTTTGCGATCTCAGCGGACCTTGCTTTCAACTGCTCGTAGACAATCGGCAACAATTTCTCCTTGCTCAGCTTCTGCCATGCCGACCGGTCAATGTTTATCTGCGTGTAATTGAGCAACATGAGGGCGGCATCCACAAAGGGGCCAGCAAACTCGAGAACCGTCCCGAGACGGGCGAATCTGCCCGCCCTAGACTCCCCTGAAGCTACCTTTTCAAGGGTGCTTTCTCCGCCACCTCTCTCACCACCAAATGCATCTCTTCTCGGGGACTGACTAGTTATATCATCTGTCATTTGAACTGGATCTACTCCTCCAGCCGGCCCTCCAGCTGACGGGTGAAAGGTGATCTCGAAGTCTGCGTAATACCCTGAATGCACCGACTGTTGCAAGTCCAGAAAGAGGTGCTCAGCGGTGGCCACGTCGCTGGCTGGAGCCAGCTTACCGGGAAGCGGTCGCTTCGGCACTCTACCGGCTCGCATTTCGGTCTCAAGATTCTGAAGCTTTTTCTGGTTCTTGAGCCAATCCGCCAGCATATTCATTCTTTCGTGCCCAGCTTGCAGGTGGCGAGTGCCCTTAGTGGCAAACCCCGTTTCCAGTTCATGGCGAATGGCAGCCGCTGTACTACCACTACCAATTTCGGGATGGTCCCGGTACAGCTTTTCAATAATCTTAGCAAGGTTAGTATCGGTAACCTTGGGTTTTGCCATGGTCTCACGCAAGGTTTCGAGATAGCGCTGATACGCGGCCCGATCAGCGGGAACGCTAGGGGATGTGACTGGCACCTCTGGCGCATGGTCGTGTGGATCCCGCTGGATGGCTGCAACCATCGAACCTTTCTGCTGCACCACATGAACGAGTTCATGTGCGATCAGCCGTTTCCCATCATGAGTTCCAGGCTTGAATTGACCGAATCCAAAAACAAGGTCATGTCCAACTGTATATGCATTGGCATTCACATACCGGGCCGATTGCGCAGCGGATGCATCGGTATGTACCCTCACGCTTGAAAAATCCTCACCGAAGCGGGGTTCGAAATAGGCAAGTAAGTCCTTCGATAATGGTATCCCACCCCGTATGGCTGCGCTTGTTGCCGCATCAGTTTCAAGACCTACCTCAGTATTCGCAGATGGCATCGGCTTGATTTGGGTCGGGTTCACTTCTTTGTCGTCGCATTTGGCGCATCTGCGTTGAATGGCATCTGGAATCGAGTTGATCGGTGCGGGGTCGGACATGCGCATGACCTTGTCAGCTACTTCGTTCGCTTCGCGCTCGCAACGGTCGCTCGGAGCGCTGATAGTCGGTTTACACTGAATGCGTGGAGGTGAGCCACTAACGGCACGTTGCTCCGAAGAGGCCATCTTCTGATTGGCCCCCAGGTCCGCTTCTTGCTCAAGACTGTCCCCCGGCTTAATGATCGCAAATTTCGTCTGTATTGCGCCTCCTGCAGGAGGATGGATGGGAATCTGGCTAAAATCGTGCCCAATGCGAGGTGATGACACTTCGGTCAATTCGGCCTTGAGCTCTTCAGCACCACTTTGCAGTAATCGCTCCACTGCTTGATCTCCAATAGTGCGCTGCCAATGAAGGATCGAGTTCATCTCAGAGCATTGCCCCACATGGGTTCGACCGGATGTCATAGGCTTCGTAGGGGTATTCTGCTTGGCTGACTTTGGTTTCTGTGCGAAATTGTGCATAATCACTTCCGCTCAGTTTGCGGCCCATCTTGGACCGTGGCAAAGATTCGTGTACTGTACTGCAAATTCGGTTTAATAAAATTTACTATCTATTCATTTACCGACAAGTTAATATTTTTTTTTGAAATTATAATGGCTCTGTTGCAAAAAATGGAAATTGCAATTTTTGCTACTCGTAAAGATCTGAAATTATTGAAGCCGACTTGTTAGGCTTTTGAAGAATTTAGGTTTTTGCAACAGAGCCCGATGACAGATATGAAACAATATACTTTCTTTATATTTCTGATCCTGACAATGCTTGTGTCTGTTTCACCGTCTTGGGGAAAAGACTCAAGCATTATTAAACTCCCCCCAAAGGACGCAGCCTCTGCATTCGCTTACCCTTCTATCGATCCCAAGGGAATAATAGGTGAAATATTCAATTTTTATGAAGCGGAATGGATTTCTGGACTTACGTGCAAAATTAAATATAATGGCAAAAAGCCGCTACCGAGCAAGGTGTTTTTTTCTGCTTATGACCGCCGTGGGAAGGAAATATCGCATAGAATAAGATTGATTTATCCAAACTTGAAGAATGGAGAAAGTGGTTATGTGACTTTTAGGATTTCAAATAGTGCTAATCTTATCGTTATCTGGGCAGAAGGTAATGGACCATGGGAATCTCCATATTAATTAAAAAATAGACGGCATCGAACCATCAGTTCCAGGGGATTGCTTCTGCTACGCTTCAGCAATAGAGGCGTTATGTTCAAAGGGATCATGGAAGTTATTCAAGACAGCCAAACCAAAGAAATGATTTGGCGTGAAGGCGATGAGATGTATTCTTCTCAAGGGTTAACCGACTCAGATTATTGTGTGCTAAAATTTACCGCAGAAAATGGCCGATCTTATAGCAATTTCAAATCAAACGACTTTGAAATAAAATAATTGCGGATTCCGGTCTATCCCGGCCACTGATTCCAGACTATCCCGGCCGGTAATTTTTACAAGTAGCGACGCAAAAGAAAGGAAAGATCGAAATTTGTTAAAGTTTTGTCACGATAGGATGGAAGATTGACTTTTGGAGAGCATAAAAATAATCGAAAATAGCAGCTTTTTTGTATATCCTTCTTTTGCATGTGATATACAGATCAGCAGAATTATGTGTCGACATTAAAAATGGAGGTGATTTTATGTATTACATAGTTGAAACAGGAAAATCATTTGACCAAGCATCAGCAGACCTTGAATCGGCGGTTAAACTCCATGGCTTTGGGGTATTGTATGTCCACGATATAGGGACCACACTTCGTAATAAAGGCGTTGCATTTGATGAGGAGTGCAAGGTTTTTGAAGTCTGCAATCCGAGACACGCGGGAAAAGTCCTGTTGACCGATATGCGTCTAAACATGGCCTTGCCATGTCGCATATCCGTCTTTACGGAGAAAGGTAAAACAAGGATCGGCCTTATCAAACCAATGCAAATGCTTTCAGCGCTATCTCAGGATGCGTCCTTGCTTCAAGTTGCAAAAGAGGTTGAGGAAAAGACCATCCAGATGGTTGACGATTCGAAATGAAAACCCGCAACATACCCTGCTGCTGCAAAACCGTGTAGTTAAAATTCAAGATAATTCCTGAAGGTCGGATGGAATGTTATTGACCATCGACGTTTCGTATTAACCGCCAAAAGTGGTTAGGCAACTTAATGCCATGCTTATGATAATCTCAACCAATTGCTAAGCAAATATCGTCCCAAAAACATAAAACTACGTATGCTTCAACTTGCCAATTTTCAGTTTTCTGCCATGGGATCATTCTGCGCCTTGCATTTTTTCGCCGCCGATTACATCACCGCTGATAGGATAGCTCAATCAGTCATGGCTGAAATATCTCGAATTCAGACGAAGTATTCGAGATATGCTGAGGACAGTTTTCTATCCCGGATCAACAAAATAGCCCAATACGGGGGATCCATAGAGGTGGATGAAGAAACAGCTTGGTTATTGGATTACGCTTTCGCATGCTTCAAGAAAAGTGGAGGGCTGTTTGATGTCACTTCTGGGATCTTACACAAGGCTTGGGATTTTGAATCACCCAAAATTCCTGACCAAGGCACTATCGAAAGTCTTTTACCGCTCATTGGGTTGGATAAAGTCTTATGGCAAAAGCCCACTCTGACGTTTACAACCCCAGGCATGGAGTTGGACTTTGGAGGGATCGGCAAAGAATATGCTGCAGACAGAGCTGCTGCAGTATGTCTCTCCTTGGGAATCGAACACGGCTTAGTGGATTTAGGGGGAGACATATGTGTTATCGGTCCTCACCCCAGCCGTGAACCATGGCACATTAAGATCCGCCACCCCAGGAACTTGGATACATTCATGTCGACTGTTGATTTGGAGCAGGGCGCGATTGCCAGTAGCGGCGATTATGAGAGATTCATAGAGGTGGAAGGAAAGCGTTATGGCCATATCATTAATCCTCTTACCGGTTGGCCGGTTAGCGGATTATCTTCGGTAAGCGTTATGGCAGATCAATGTTTGGTAGCAGGCAGTGTTTCAACAATTGCGATGTTGCTCGGCCGAGCAGGAAAGCAATGGTTGAAAGAATTAAGAGTTCAGTATGTATGCCTGGATGAAGAAGGGAAACTGGAAGGTACAGAGCCTTTCGTTGTTTAGGAATCCAATTTGCGTCATAGAAGCGGATCAACCAGGCGCTATGTATTAATTACGCTAATGTGTTTATATTATTTCCTATATTTTCTGTCGGCGTCGTATTCGATTTAATTGGTGATGGAGCCGGTTTGTTACCACCCAGTGAATTTAGCGAATTGATACTCTTTGTCAAGAGGTGAGTAAAATCTGTTCTCGCTACAGCATTGCTTCCTTTAGTATTTACCGCTCCACTGCTAGAGTGAAGGCTGCCGGTCACCAGCGTTTTCATGCCGTTAATGAAATCCTGTTTGGAAACACTGCCGGTACCGTTTGGATCAAGCCTGTTAAAAACCGAATCGGAGCCCATTGTCTTGATAGAAGGTGGTGGATTCAGTGTTTGAAATGCCTTTTCAAACTGAGCTTTGGTTATACTGCCTGAGTTGCTGGTATCCATTTTCTGAAACAGGTTTGCCATCTTGGTTGCAGAAGGCATGCGCATACTTGCACCTGATACAACTTGAGGCATCATCCCACCACCACTTCCAGAAATACCCCCAATAGCAGACATAACTAATCTCCTAATTTTTTAAACAAAAAATGGCTATTCAAAAATAGCACCCCGCTTATACAAATTAACACTGCTTATCTTGAGAAAACTTACACGGAAGCACACTTTATTCATTGGAACTCAATCATACTGTCCGATAGTGAACCCCTACCGGTACTGCTCGAGGCAACCTGTTATTACCACAATGTGACACAATGAGCATACGCTTGAAATTTGCAAATCACCAATGAAATAAATTGATCGTTTCTCAATATGATTTTTATGAGGCGCCTATTAGCGACCATACGAGAATATAAGCACTATTCCACTTAAGATTATTTGCACAGCGCAATACATGTTTAAATTTAACCACTTATATCATACATAGAAAAAGTACGAATAAAAATGGAACTGATGGCAGGTCATAATACCATTAAAAATAAAGGATTGATGATCGTTGCCAATGATAGGCATTAGGAAGAATCCCCTTTCTGCCGCCTCTTCTTTCGGTTATGATATGGAAAGATCTTTTGCTTTGGAAAAGTTAAACTAAGGTCTATTTTTCAGTATAGCTACCTGTTATAAAGATCTATAGAATAATTTGTACTGAACTGAAATAACACGAGGATTCACTTGAAAATAACGCATCCTGAACACCATCGAATCCATAGATCAGGCCGGCTAAGAGCAGCAGTATTGGGCGCCAACGATGGCATTGTTTCCATTGCCAGTCTCATTGTCGGAGTCGCAACGGGTGGTGCGAGCGAGCGTAGCATTGTTTTATCCGGCATTGCCGGTTTGGTAGCTGGAGCAATGTCTATGGCTGCCGGCGAATACGTTTCAGTACAGTCTCAGGCGGACACCGAACGTGCTGATCTGGAAATGGAAATCGACGCACTCAGAAACAATCGGGATGAAGAAGAGGACGAATTAGTAGCCATTTACCGGAATCGCGGTTTGGACGATAAGCTCGCTAGAGAGGTGGCTCGCCAATTGATGCATCATGATGCACTCGACGCGCACGCACGGGATGAGATTGGAATCACTACCGCATTAAGTGCTCGCCCGTTTCAGGCGGCTTTCTGGTCAGCCACTGCATTTACCTTCGGAGCTGCAGCCCCTCTTATGACCGCCTCAATGGCTCCAGCCTCTTCGCTACTGTGGCTTGTCCCTACTTTGGCAATTGTCCTATTGGCAGCTTTGGGAGCAATTGCCGCCGTAACAGGAGGGGCTTCTCCCGTCCGGGGTGCAGTTCGAGTTTGTTTCTGGGGAACGCTTGCAATGGCATTAACTGCTGCCGTCGGCAAGATTTTTGGAATTGCAGCATAACGCGTAATCGGACGCCGAACAACAGCATTCAATCAGACCGGTGTTACGGCCTTTTCACACCATGTGGTGATGCAGCCAGTAAAAGTCAATATACCTCCTGACCACCTTACCTACAGAGCAGGACTAAACAACCACCGACTTGAAGTCGGTGGGTTTAAGACCGCGGACTGAAAGTCCAGCGACACCGGCTATAGCCGGTTTATTCGATATCGAATTGATCATTGGGGTCTTTTTCAAAATGATGAGCTAAATATTCATGAATCATTTCCTTCGTCAGTTCTCCGGATGTTACGCAAAAGTAACCCCAAGCCCAAAAATGCCGCCCCCAATATCGCTTCTTTATCAGAGGAAATTCCTCGAAAATCTTTTGGGATACCCTCCCCTTCACCCTCCTCATGATATCAGAAGGAGATATATCCGGAAGCGCCGATACTAAGATATGCACATGATCTTTGCTGACAACACCACGCAATATCTGGATTTCAAACCGCTCACATGTTTGCCGGACAAGCTCACACACCCTCAGCGCCACGTCTCCTTGCAAAACATGATAACGGTATTTTGTAATCCAAACAAAATGGTATTCGATTTTGAACTTTGTATGGCTCCCTTGTCTATAATCCATGTCGCTGATTGGCCAGCTGCTAGCAAAATGCTGCCCGCCTAAAAGCGGGGGTTTAAACCTTTACCAGAAACAATTAGAGGTCCTTTTATATGGTCATCGTTCTCTGCAGGACATAGTTTCGGGTGCTAATCGCGGTGAGCGGCAGCGCGAGCAGCGTGCAGCTCGCGCTAAAATGAGCGTAGCGAATGTGCAAGCTGTGCACTGTGGAGGCCTGCCCGGCTCAACTGCGCTTGTTAGGCATTTTGTTCTTTTAAATTTAGATAATCCACGAACACCTTGCCGAAACTTGTGACATTTATTACCGAATCCGCAGCCCAAGAGCCTCCACCTTGAGGTTCAATTAGCCCAATTCCTCGCAGCGCCCTTAATGCTCCAATATGATCCTTATTATCTCTATCAAACCCTTCTATTAGCTCACTAACATGTAGCTTTGTATCTGTGTTTAGTATTTTATGAAAGTATGCCCTATGATCCGGACGAAGTGATTTATGGTAGATGATATAAAACTCCGTAAACAGTTGAGACAACGCTTTTTCTGCCTCTTTTGACGAAATTTCAACACCTACTTCATTAGGTAGATTTAGTTTTATCTTTCTCTCTTTAAGTAATTTTTCGATTGACTCTCTAAATATATAAATGAACGCGAAAACTATGGCAGGCCAATACAATTGAGTAATTATTTGTGTAATATCAAGTGGTTTCATTGCCTCGTCTCTGTTTTTTTTTCAGATGCATAACGTTGCAAATAACCGGTGCAAATGGAGCGTAGCGGAATTTGCATCCGAGTTAATTTGCCTTGTTGGGCTCTCCCATAATCTTGTTCTCGGAGTATTCGGCATGGAAGTGCGCAATCGGCGACTCAACAGCCTGCAGGTCTAGTTCGGCACGCAGGTTCTTGCGAAGTAACTGCAACAACTGTGTAAGCTGATCGGCACCTGTCTTGACGTCGCCTCTGTGTAGACATTCTGCGAGACCGCGCGCTAACTCGACTTGGTCAGGTGAACCCAAGAGCTGGACCTCCGCTAAGGCTGAATTGAAATCGTCCACAACGATAGGCGTTGCTTTGCTTTGTGAAGCCCAGATACACGCGAACCCATTCAGCTTCCGATAGGAGCCGATCAGGTAGTCTATTACCTGCTTCCTACGGTTGGCGACCCGTTCGCGGGACGCAGAAAGAATGTGTACAACCAGCCAGCCGATTGCGATTGCTCCTACGGATACTATTGTCGTCCAGTTCATCTCTGTCTCCAGCCCAACAAGTTATTCTATAGTTTCTCGATATCTCCAAAATTAAGAAAATGCAGATAATGATAGATCAACGAGATTACCATATTATGGCTGGTCGTCAGCCATAATTCACTGGATATCGGGAAACAGAATATTATTCTTGTTACAAATTCCTACACCAATCATTCGCCAATTCACTGTTTTCATCTCCCAAAGAGGTGTTCCCAGCGAACACTGGAGTATTACCTTAAGTTGTTGAACATTATCTTGTTTTTTTCCGGAAATATAATTTTGAGAAGGGCTCCGATAGTAGCCGGGCGGCCTTTACGAAAAAATTGGAGAAAAAGAGACAATCCCCACAATCGCAAAAGCAGGCGGAGATAGCTGTCAGGTCCTATTTCGAATTCATCGTTTCCTTTCATGCGGAATTCAAAAATCCTCACTCTAGATAAACGAATCCATATACTGATATTTCTGTCACTACCACGGATGATGGTATTCGTCAACAATACAGTGAGATAAAACAAACAATCCTATCAGTAAAAAGGCCGGGACCTAACACCATAGGTACGGTAAAAACCAGGGGAGCAAACTGGACGGAAGTATATGCAGAGCTGAAAAATGTTATAACTGTTCACTATTATTCAAGGGCGGCACTGAAAACAGATCAAAATTACTATAGAATCCCCTCAAGGCCCTTTCTTTCAATAATGTCAAACAAACGTTTGCTGGCACCGGTGGGTTTCTTTGCTCCCCGTTCCCATTTCTGAACTGTGGATGGGGAGACATTTACCACAACAGCAAAAGCGGCCTGACTCAGCTTGGTTTTCTTTCGCAATGCCACGATCTTGCTTGCTGAATATTCTTTAATATCCGGTAAGCACAACGAATTGATCTCACGCATGGTGATTTCGTCAACGGCTCCGTCCTTGTA
>JBJKQT010000147.1:0-51186 GCA_046705065.1 Desulfocapsaceae bacterium | reverse complement strand
CTCGATGCCGACCGGCGCCTGGTCGAGTTATATGCCAACCAGGACTCCTGGTTGTGCAAGGCCATCCTAAACGTGGCAAATTCCGGAAAGTTCTCCAGCGACCGCACCATAGCCGAGTATGCGGCCGACATCTGGAAGGTGAAACCATGCCCGGTGCAGTGGGCCTATGACTAAAAAGAACCTAAATGGGGGATGAACCTATGAAAGGGACCGAGTTGCTCCACAGCCTGGGGCAGAGTATCCGGCTCGATAGCATCTCAAGCGACATGCTGAACGACGGCACGCTCAAGAAGTACATCGATACATTGTCGGTAACGGGAGTCACCTCGAATCCGACGATTTTCCATCACGCCATCAAGAACAGCACTGCCTACGAAGCCGCGATCCGAAGAAAATTCGAAGAGGGCAAGTCCGGGGAGCCGCATCGTCCAGCAAATCATGGAAGGAGTTGATGACGCTGATTGCCTCAAAGCGCAGCGTCCTTGGTAAAGGTGAATGAAATTAAAGGAGAATACAATTGAAAAAGCGCGATATAGCAATCAATGAACTGCCGGTATGGAAAACCCTAAAGGCTCATCACAGGGAGATCCGGGAGGTGCATCTCCGTGAACTTTTCTCGGAGGATCCCGAGCGCGGAGTGCGCATGACGGCCGAGGGAGCGGGGCTCTTCCTGGATTACTCGAAAAACCGTATCACCGGCGAGACCCTCAGGCTTCTGCTGCGCCTGGCCGAAGAATCCGGCTTGCAAGAGCGGATAGATGCCATGTTCAGCGGGAAGAGAATCAACATCACGGAAAACCGGGCTGTGCTGCACGTGGCCCTGCGCGCCCCGAAGGGAACCTCTATCCTCGTTGACAACGAGAACGTGGTGCCTCAGGTCCACGCGGTGCTCGACCGGATGACCAATTTTTGCGAGCGTGTCCGCAGCGGAGCGTGGAAAGGCCATACCGGCAAGCGCATCCGCAATGTCATCAACATCGGCATCGGCGGCTCCGACCTCGGACCGGTCATGGCCTACGAGGCGCTCAAGCACTACTGCGACCGCGAAATGACGTTCCGGTTCGTTTCCAACATCGACGGCACCGACTTTGCGGAAGCGGTCCGCGGCCTTGACCCGGCGGAGACTCTTTTCATCATCTCGTCAAAGACCTTCACCACACTTGAGACGATGACCAACGCCCATACGGCCCGCGCATGGTCGCTGGGGGGTCTGGCGGAAGACACAGCCTCGGTGGCCAGGCATTTTGTGGCCGTTTCGACCAACGCTGCGGAAGTGGCAAAATTCGGCATCGACCCGGACAACATGTTCGGATTCTGGGATTGGGTCGGCGGCCGCTACTCCATGGATTCGGCCATCGGCCTGTCGACGATGCTTGCCGTCGGGCCTAAGAATTTCCGCGCCATGCTCGACGGCTTCCATCAGATGGACGAGCATTTCCGTACCGCTCCGTTTGCGCGCAACCTCCCGGTGCTCATGGGCCTTCTGGCTGTCTGGTACACTAATTTCTTTGGCGCGCAAACCGTTGCGGTGCTGCCGTATGAACAGTACCTGAAGCGTTTTCCGGCCTATCTGCAGCAGTTGACCATGGAGAGCAACGGCAAGCACGTAACGCTTGACGGGACCGAGGCCGGCTACGACACCGGCCCCATCTACTGGGGCGAGCCGGGGACCAACGGGCAGCATTCTTTCTACCAGCTCATCCATCAGGGGACCAGGCTTATTCCCTGCGATTTCATCGCCTTTGTCGAAGCGCTGAACCCTCTCGGCAGGCACCACGATATGCTCCTGGCCAATGTTTTTGCCCAGACCGAGGCGCTCGCCTTCGGCAAGACTGCCGAACAGGTCCGGGACGAGGGAACGAAGGAAGAACTGGTGCCCCACCGGGTCTTTACAGGCAACCGCCCGTCCAACACCATTATCGCCCGGCGGCTCACGCCTGAAACGCTCGGCAAACTTGTCGCTCTCTACGAGCACTCTGTTTTCACTCAAGGCGCCATCTGGCACATCGACTCGTTCGACCAATGGGGAGTGGAGCTCGGCAAGGTGCTGGCTCAGCGCATCATCCCGGAACTGGAGAGCAAGGAAGAGCCGAGGCTCGAGCATGACAGTTCGACGAACAACCTGATCCGACGTTACCGGGAAATGAAGGCGGGGACATAACAGCCTGGAACTTTTCAGAAGATTGCCATAGCAAAGCAGAAAAGGAGATAGACATGGAACTGGGAATGATTGGTCTTGGCAGGATGGGAGCAAACATGGTGCGGCGGCTCTTGAAGGGAGGCCATCGGTGCGTGGTCTTCGACAGATCGCTGCAAGCGGTGGAGGATATGACCAAAGAGAAAGCGGTAGGAGCCTCCTCACTGCAGGACCTATTGAATAAACTGGAGAAGCCGAGAGCGCTCTGGCTGATGGTGCCGGCGGCGGCAGTGGACCGGACCATTGCCGATCTTGTGCCCTCACTCGAGCCGGGGGACATCCTCATCGACGGCGGGAATTCTTACTACATAGACGACATCCGCCGCGCCAAAGAACTTACGTCCAAGGGCATACATTACGTGGATGTGGGAACCAGCGGCGGGGTCTGGGGCCTGGAGCGGGGCTACTGCATGATGATCGGCGGCGAAGAGGCGGTGGTCAAACGCCTTGACCCCATCTTTTCCAGCCTGGCGCCGGGCGTCGGCGAAATTGCCCGCACCCCGGGGCGCGAAAAGATCGGCGGCACAGCGGAAAAGGGGTACCTGCACTGCGGGCCGAACGGCGCCGGGCACTTCGTGAAGATGGTGCACAATGGGATCGAGTACGGCATCATGGCGGCTTACGCCGAGGGGCTGAACATTCTCCACCACGCGGGCGTCGGCAAGCAAAAACATGAGGTCGACTCCGAAACCGCGCCGTTGCGAAACCCCGAACATTATATGTACGACCTCAATCTGGCAGATATCGCCGAGGTCTGGCGGCGGGGCAGCGTGATCGCCTCGTGGCTGCTGGACCTTACCGCAGCGTCACTGGTCAAAAACCCCGACCTTGCGGAATTCTCGGGCCGAGTCTCGGATTCCGGCGAAGGGCGGTGGACAATCAAGGCGGCAATCGACCAGGCTGTACCGGCACCTGTGCTCAGCACGGCGCTCTACGACCGTTTCAGCTCGCGCGGCGAAGTCGACTTTGCGGACAAACTGCTGTCCGCGATGCGCTTCCAGTTCGGGGGACATCTTGAGAAACCGGCCGGCAAATGACCGACTTAAACGAGGAGGTAACCGCAATGAATGATTCCCATTCCGATGCCCTGGTCTTCTTTGGCGCCACAGGGGATCTGGCCTACAAGAAGATCTTTCCTGCGCTCCAGGCAATGATCAAACGCGGCCACCTCGACGTGCCGGTCGTCGGTGTGGCCAAGGAAGATTGGAACCTCGACCAGTTCAGGGCAAGAGCGCGAGACAGCCTCGAAAAACATGGAGGACTCGATCCCGTCGCTTTTGAAAAGCTGTGCGGCCTGCTGCGTTTTGTCGGCGGCGACTACAGAGACGCTTCGACCTATCAGGCTCTCCGCAAAGAGCTCGGCTCAGCGCAAAGACCGGCCCACTACCTCGCCATCCCACCCTCCCTGTTCGAAACGGTCGTGGAACATTTAAAGAAGACTGACTGCTCCACGGAGGCCGGCTGCGCTAGCGGTACCCGCGTCATTGTCGAAAAGCCCTTTGGCCACGACCTCGCCTCGGCCCAGGAACTCAACCGAATTCTGCTGGGAACCTTTCCCGAGGAGAGGATCCTGCGCATAGACCATTACCTCGGGAAGCGGCCGGTGCACAACATGGTCTTCTTCCGTTTTGCCAATGCGCTTCTCGAGCCTCTCTGGAACCGCAACTATGTCGAAAGCGTGCAGATCACCATGGCGGAAAACTTCGGTATCCAGGGCCGGGGAGCCTTCTTTGATGGGACGGGCACGATCCGCGACGTTATCCAGAATCATCTCTTCCAGGTTCTGACGAACCTGACCATGGAAGCGCCGATAAGAACCGACAGCGAATCGATGCGCGATGAAAAGGTGAAGGTTCTGAAAGCGATTGCTCCTCTCGATGTAAAGAACCTCGTCAGGGGGCAGTTCCGCGGCTATCGCAACGAGAAGGGGGTGGCGCCGGATTCCCAAGTGGAAACTTTTGCGGCGATGCGGCTTGAGATCGATTCCTGGCGCTGGCAAGGAGTGCCTTTTTACATCCGGGCGGGGAAGTATCTACCCGTGACGTGCACGGAAATGATTGTCTGGCTGCGCCAGCCTCCGACAATGTACCATTCCTGCGATCTGACAGCGAATTATTTCCGGTTCAGGATCAATCCCGACATCTCGATAGCCTTCGGCCTCAATACCGGATCAGCCGAGGAAAGGAAAGCCGGCCAGTCCGTGGAGATCATGGGGAGTCATCATCCGGGCGCAGACGAGATGGATGCCTACGAAAAAGTTCTCGGGGATGCGATGGTGGGAGACTCCACTTTGTTTGCCCGGGAGGACTATGTGGAAGAGGCGTGGCGTATCGTCGATCCGGTGCTCAAAGCCGATACGCCGGTCTATGAATACGAGTCGAATACCTGGGGGCCGGGCGAGGTTGAAGAGCGGGTCGCCCCCCCAGGAGGCTGGCGCAATCCGGTCGTTACCGGGCAGGAGCCGTCATGAAGATTAAAATTAAGGATGATGCCGACTCGGCCGCCCGGGAAGCCGCCGCTTTCATAGCCGAGTCGGCGCGCGCGGCCGTGGCGGCTCGCGGCCGGTTTATCATGGCGGTCAGCGGCGGCCATACACCGTGGCTCATGCTGCGTACCCTGGCAAGCGAGGAAGTCCCCTGGGCATATATGCATGTGGTTCAGGTCGATGAGCGTGTGGCTCCCGCTGGAGACCCGGACCGGAACCTCACGGGGCTGCGGGCAAGCCTCCTTGATCATGCCCCGATCAGGCAGGAGCAGATCCATCCCATGCCGGTGGAGTCACAGGACCTTGCGACCGCTGCCGTGAAGTATGCTCTTTTGCTCAGGCAGCTAGCCGGTTCTCCGCCGGTGCTTGATCTTGTCCACTTGGGCCTCGGACCTGACGGCCATACCGCCTCTTTGGTGCCCGGGGACCCGGTGCTTGAAGTTACCGACGCGGATGTCGCCCTGACCCGAGTCTACGAGGGGAGGCGCCGGATGACCTTGACCTTTCCCATGCTCCACCGTTCCCGGAGCATCCTGTGGCTTGTGACCGGGAGCGAGAAGGCCGAAATGCTTGTGCGTCTGAGCCATGGAGATGTATCGATTCCAGCGGGCCGGATTCGTGGCGATAATGCGCTGATATTTACGGACCGCGCGGCATGCGGCAATCCGGAATTAACACCCCACAAGGCAATAAAGGAGTAATCATGCGAATAGGAATCGCGACGGATCATGGTGGGTTCGGTTTGAAGGAAGAGCTGTTGGCTAAGCTCAAGACGGCCGGGTATGAGGTGGAGGATTTCGGCGCTTACAACCTGGACCAGGGTGACGACTATCCTGATTTTGTCATACCCCTGGCAAGGGCTGTTGCTTCAGGCAAGGTCGCACGTGGCCTGGCGGTTTGCGGCAGCGGCGTGGGCGCGTCGGTCTGCGCCAACAAGATTCCCGGTGTCCGTGCCGCACTGGCACAGGACCATTTTTCGGCCAGGCAGGGAGTCGAAGACGATAACATGAACATCCTCTGCATGGGCGGCCGGACCGTGGGACCGGCCGTAGCCTGGGATCTTGTCGAAACGTTCCTTACCGCCGAGTTTAGCCGGGCGGAACGGCATCTGCGGCGTCTTGGCAAGGTGGCATCCCTGGAAGGGGCAAAAGAAGAGTAATACGGTCTAAGTAGAACGACCTGTAAGGAGAGAGCTATGATAAACGACGAAATGGTTCAGATATCTATCAACACGATCCGCACCCTCTCGATAGATGCTGTGCAACAGGCCAAGTCCGGACACCCAGGCACACCGATGGCGCTCGCGCCGCTGGTTTATACGATTTGGAACCGCCTCATGAACTTTGACCCGCAGGACCCGATCTGGCCGAATCGCGACCGGTTCGTGCTCTCGAACGGCCATGCCTCGATGCTGCTCTGGTCCGTGCTCCATCTCGCCGGCGTCAAAGCCGTAAACGCCGACTACGAGAGGCTGGGACAGCCATCGGTTTCCCTCGACGATATCCGCCGCTTTCGCCAGCTTGACAGCAAAGCACCCGGCCACCCCGAGTATCACTGGGTATCGGGCGTCGAAACGACGACCGGCCCGCTCGGCCAGGGTGTTGCTACCAGCGTGGGATTGGCCATTGGCCGGAAGTGGCTGGCCAATCGTTACAACCGTCCGGGCTTTGAGATCTTCGACTATAACATCTACGCCGTTTGCGGGGACGGCTGCATGATGGAGGGCGTCGCCTCGGAAGCTGCGTCGTTGGCCGGTCATCTCGGCCTCGACAACCTTTGCTGGATTTACGACAACAATCGCATAACCATCGAAGGCAGCATCAACATCACCTTCACCGAGGACGTCGAGGCCAGATTTCTTGCCTACGGGTGGAACGTCCTGCGTGTCGGCGACGCCAACGACATCGACCGCATCGAACACGCTCTTGACATTTTCCGCACTACCAGGGGCCGCCCCACTTTTATCGTTCTGGACAGTCACATAGGCTACGGTTCGCCGAGCAGACAGGATACCCCCGAGGCCCACGGAGAACCGCTCGGCGAGGAGGAGATCCGCCTCTGCAAGCGTTTCTACCATTGGCCCGAAGACTCTGAGTTTCTTGTGCCTGAAGGAGTCTACCAGCATTTCGCGGCGGGCATAGGCGAACGCGGCGCCGCAGCCAGGCAGGCATGGCTGGAGCTTTTTGCCGCCTACCGAACCGGGTTTGCCGAACTCGCAACCGAGATCGAGCTGATGCAACGGCGCGAACTGTCGGCCGGCTGGGACAGCAATCTCCCCACATTCCCAGCCGATGCAAATGGAATCGCCGGCCGCGAAGCTTCGGGTAAGGTATTGAACGTACTCGCCCGGAATATCCCCTGGTTTCTCGGCGGCTCGGCGGACCTCGGACCTTCGAACAAGACCATCCTGAAGTATGAGGGCGCGGGAGACTTCCAGTCCGACAGCCCGGGAGGGAAAAATCTACATTTCGGCATCCGCGAGCATGCCATGACGGCCATCGTCAACGGGCTCTCACTATCGAAGCTCCGAGCCTTCGGCGCGACCTTTTTCATCTTCAGCGACTATGCGCGGCCCGCCCTGCGGCTCTCGGCGCTGATGGAACTGCCGACCATCATCGCCTTCACCCATGATGCCATGGGCGACGGAGAAGACGGCCCGACTCACCAGCCGGTAGAGCACCTTGCCTCGCTGCGCGCCATCCCGGGGTTGGTGGTGCTGCGGCCGGGCGACGCCAACGAGGTCGTCGAGGCCTATCGCTATATCATGCAATTGCGGCACAAGCCTGCCGTGCTCGTCTTATCCCGCCAACCTCTGCCGACCCTGGATCGGAGCAGGTATGCCCCGGCTACCGGGGTTGCGCGCGGCGCTTATGTGCTCGGCGACGCACCGGGCGGCAGGCCCGAGGTCATTATCATCGCCACGGGAAGCGAGGTAAGCCTTGCCGTGCAGGCCCATGAGAAACTGTTGGCCGAGCGCATTCGTTCGCGGGTGGTCTCCATGCCGTCATGGGATATCTTCGATCATCAGACGCAGGAGTACCGGGACAGTGTTCTGCCGCCGGACGTCAAGGCTCGCGTTGCCGTAGAACAGGCCTCGACCTTCGGCTGGGAAAGATACGTAGGCCGGGAGGGCCGCATCATTGGTATGCATACCTTCGGGGCCTCGGCTCCGCTCAAAGAGCTCCAGACAAAATTCGGATTTCAGCCGGATCAGGTGGTGACAGCAGCCATGGAACAACTTGGAAGGAGGTAGGTATGTCGATGGGTGCAATCCGGGAGACTGATTGGATTTTCATTTTTTTATGAACTCATTGAAAAGCCTTCCAAAGCTAAAGAGAGAATTTTATACTCGCGAGGTTCTTGTCGTTGCCCAAAGTCTTCTGGGGAAAATATTAGTAAAAAATAACGATGGTAAAACTTATGCAGGAAAAATCGTGGAAGTTGAAGCTTACGACGGCGCATTTGATGAAGCGGCACATACTTTCATGGGTAAGACAAAGCGAAATGAAATTATCTTCGGCGAGGGTGGTTTTTTGTATGTTTACTTCACCTATGGAGCACATTTTTGCTGCAATGTTGTCACGGGAGTAAAGGATAGTCGAACAGCGGTTTTATTAAGAGCTGTTGAGCCACTGTTAGGAATTGAAGAAATGGCAAAGAATAGATTCGGCCATAATTTGGTAAATGAGAGAGAAAAACTTAATCTAACCAGTGGCCCAGGGAAACTTTGTAAAGCATTCGATATTGACAGACGATATAACACAACCGATTTAACTGGAGATGAGATTTTCATCTTAGACCAGAAAAAAGTTCTTTTAAATAAAATAATAACAACAAAAAGGATTGGAATTAAGAAATCAGTTGACCTTCCTTGGAGATTTTGTGTTAAAGGCAATCCTTATGTATCCGGAAAATGATTAATACAATGAATTATGATAGGACTTTTCATAAACTTGGGATTTGTGCTGGCCAAAGATGGAGATCTTTGCACCGCCTGCGGCCTTTTGTCGAACGCTGCCCTCCCGAGGCCGTGACAATGGATGTCACCAACCAGCATGTAGTCAACTTTGATCGATGCTTCGGCGGCAACGTTTGTGCCACAGGATGCACTAGCTTCAATTGCACCTTGACACAGCAAAAGAGCACTATCCGCATCAGCAGCCAGGCCCCAAATGGCAAGTATGCCCGTCAAGGTTCAGACGAAACGCGTTTCAACGATTATTACTGCACAGTTCAATCGATCGTAACAAGCTCCGCCCAATCTGATAGCGGTTTATTTGAAACCAATCTGCGGGACGAGCGCTATCTGCCCTTTGAAGGTACCGGAATCCCGTATTTTTCCAGGCAGGCATTTTTCTCCTGCATAATCCCGGAATCAAATGACCGGCCTGCAGCACTTGAATTCCGGCCTTTTTGTATGCGAGAAAGATTTTATGACCGTACCTGATATCCCTATTCCTGGTTTTGTAATCGGTTATTATGGCTTTGTAAGGAGCACGTGTCGCCAGGAGATATCAGTTTTATTCGGTCGCTCTTACTCAAGGCTGAAAAGGCAATTTCTATATCCTTGGTCGATTCGGTGAAATGCTCCCATCCTTCAGTATGCGCGGGAATGATCAGGGAATAGGGAAAAGCATGGGCGGTATCCAGCAGATCGTTGACCGACATAGTGAGGTTAAAGGGACCTCGCGTTCTTGCTGCTCCGGCAAAAGCAATAATAAGTTGCGGAGAAAATCGGCGGGCGACTTCAGCCACTCCTTCAAAATATACTGTGTCACCGGTTATATAAATCGACCCATTGTTTCCATCCTGTGACTCTATCATAAAACCCGTAACTTCTCCGGTGATGGCCTCAATTCCAGCGGGGCCATGACGAGACGGAGTTGCTGTGATATTTACCTTTTTGCCATTTGGTGAATCCAGAGATGTTGTTTCCCACATTTGAATGCCTTGTGCATTATCACCAAGACGTTTGGCTCCATCTGGAGTAGTAAATACAGTCTTCACTTTCTTTAAGTACTCTCTCCCGGAAAGGTCCAAGTTATCCATATGTTGATCATGGCTCAATAATATGGCATCAATATGTCCGAGTGCTGGAGGTAAGATCGATGGGGATGATTTCTTCTGCAATGTAACTTCGCCAAGGTTGTATACATTTCCGCCTGCATCAAAAGTTGGATCGGTCAGAAAGCGCAATCCACAAAATTCTACAATCACTGTTGGGCCACCTACCAATGTTACCTTAGTAAAATCCTCTTTCATATTTTTCTCCTTTTCTTTCGTTTTCTACAAGGTACCCATTGACCATGACCCATTCAAGTGGCATATTTGCCAATAAAGGAGGTGTATATGCCAAAACCAATTCTGATAGCGGTTTTCTTTCATAAGAGAGTTTCTGTCGGGCTTGCCCTTTTAATAGAGTTCATTTTTACCTATGCCAACCGATTAGCGGATCGATCTCTCTTTAAGATTGAACGAGTACACTGCGGATCAGGAAACATTTATTTGTCAGGTGATATGAGTTTGCATGTCACGACATTGACAGACGAATCGAATGGATACTTGATAATTCCACCCATTGAAGGACCCATCGAGCATTTCGAGATATTCCACGATGAGACTGATTTTATCAGACGAAATTTTGCCAATGGAATGGTGATTGCTGCTTCATGTTTAGGCGCTTTTCTTTCTGCTGGCGCCGGCATTTTGGATCGTAAAGAAGCGACAACACACTGGCGATGGGGAGAATATGCAGTAAATTGCTTCCCGGAGGTAAAATGGAATATTCGGGCTATGCTCTGTGATGAAGAAAGTGTCATCACATCAGGTGGCTTGCTTTCTGTGATCGATTTGTCGCTCTACATTATTGGCAAAAGCTGCTCTCCTGATTTTGTTCATCAGCTTGGTCAGGGATTGTTGGCCGATAGTGTGCGACAAAAGCAATCAGTTTACGCTCAATCACTGGCACTCCCGCCAAAAGACAATGACCGTTTTTCTCATCTCGAGCAAGAGATACAACGAAGATTAAATTTGCCCTTCCATGTTCGGGAGATGGCTTCTTTTTGCCATATGAGTCTTCGTCATTTTCATAGAACGTTTATTGATAATTATGGAGTAACACCCAACAAATATCTTCAACTCAAAAGAATTGAGGCCGCTAAGGGTCTTCTATCCGACCTAAATAAAAGTATTGAGGAGGTTGGAGAGCAGTGTGGATTCTCAGATGTGGCTTTTTTTCGAACGATTTTCAGTCGAGAGACTGGGTTTACTCCTTCACAATATCGAAAAAGAATTTCAAAATAGGAGGCTAGGTCATTAAATGATAGGTGAATTATTAAAGTCTGAAACAATTCATACTCCATCTTCAATAATCAGGAACTTGTTTCAATTATTGAAGATTCACCCAGAGATAAAGCTGGCCAATCAAATCTCTAAGACACGGACCCTGGTCATACTGGAAACAAAATATGAATCCTCGAAAATCTGAAAATTAGAAAGGTGGGAGGCAAAGACCACATATTTGAGAAGGAATAAAAGGAATTTAATCGTGGTTTGTGCCCATTAGTCGGCTGTGTGCAAAAACAACTGCCATCCTTGAAATCTGGATGGCCGGATTTTAATTATCATTGGTTATGGTGATAAAATTTTCCAGATGCCATCCCCGGTGGCAATGACATGGCCTTCCAATTGCAGTTCACCGCGAACAAAAACCATTGAGCGAGTTTTTTTAATAATTTTAGCTGAACCGATAAGAATGTCGCCTTCGCGCGATGGGGCCACAAACTTTATATCCAGGGAGATTGTAGCAATTTTTTTCTCTCCACCGAGTGATCGGTAGACAGAGGTCCCCAGACCGGAATCCATCAACGTCATAATAAAACCGCCATGTGTTATGCCACCACTGTTCAGATGAAAATTTTGTATTGTAGCCTTGTATTCATATTCCGATTCAGATATCTGTCTGAATTGAAACCCTCCATTATGGCCCATGAAACCTATATGGCCGGCCTCTTCAAATTTTATTTTCATAGTGTTTTCTGCTGGTACGGTTGTATTTTTCAGGAGTCTCTCACCTGGGTGCTTCTTCCTGCAAAATGGCAGCGGCAAAGCGACGAGCGGCTCCGATCAGTACCTCGCGTTTCTCACCCTGACGGGCTGCACCGGAAAGACCGGTCATGGCAATCAAGACGTAATCGGCCATCTCATCTGAATTGCGTGAGGACATCCGGGAAAATGACTTCTTGAGGAAGGCCTTGGTTTCCTGAAGCATCTTTCCCGTCGTCGCCTGCGCATTACTATCAGTGCAGTTTCGAGTGCCGTCAAGGATGAGGCAGCCACGCTGGTCTTTGCATCTGCAGAATGCCTCCGCAGCCGCAAGCAGAAGATTGGTTATCGCCTCTTCAAGGGTGTTCGCCCTGTCGACGGCCTCGCTGATGAACTTTCCCTCCTCGGCAGCATAGGTTCTGACCGCTTCGGCAAACAGTCCGTGTTTATTGCCGAAGGCCGCGTAAAGGCTGGGCGGCTTGATGCCGAGGGCCTGGCTTAGCTCCGCGACGCCGACGCCGTCGTATCCCCTTTGCCTGAAAAGGGAGAGTGCTGTCTTGACAGCTGCAGAGCGGTCGAAGCAGCGAGGCCTGCCGCGGGTGCGTGTTTTTTTTGTATCGGTCACTAAATTATTCCTTGACGATGTCCTTTTTGTGAATACTATAGTGATAACTAAACAAATAGGCAAGAAAAATGAATGACGCCTGTTTCACCTCCAAGCTGCAGCACTGAGCGAAACCAACCGGAAAATCTTCAATCAAGGAGAACATCATGAAGGAAGACATATTATTCAAGCCGCTGGATCTTGGCGATCTGCACCTGAAGAACAGGATAGTGTTGGCCCCCATGACCAGGGGGCGGGCCGGCGATACCCGTATCCCGAACGAGTTGATGGCGGAGTATTATGTGCAGCGTTCCTCCGCCGGTCTGCTTATCACCGAGGCAACCGTCATTTCCGCCCAAGGAAACGGCTGGATCGGCTCACCGGGAATCTACACGGAAGAGATGGTGGCCGGATGGCAGCATGTCACCTCTAGGGTGCGGGAGACCGGAACGCCTTTTTTCCTGCAACTGTGGCATTGCGGTCGGGCCTCGCACAGCGACTTTCATGACGGGGCACTGCCAGTATCCGCTTCGGCAGTGAAACTAAACGGCGATTTCATTCATACCCCGCTCGGCAAAAAGGGGTATGAGACTCCGCGAAGCCTGACGATCGAGGAAATCAGGGCAACCATCAAGGATTACAGAACTGGTGCCGCAAACGCCAAGGAGGCAGGCTTCTCAGGTGTCGAATTGCATGCTGCTAACGGTTATCTGATCAACCAGTTTCTTGACGCCAAGACCAATAAACGCACCGACGAATACGGCGGCAGCCTGGAAAACAGGTATCGATTTCTGCGAGAAGCACTTGCCTCCATCCTCGAGATCTGGCCGTCCAATCGCGTCGGAGTCCGACTCTCTCCCAACGGTGTCTTCAACGATATGGGCAGCCAGGATTTCAGGCAAATCTTTCTGTATGCCATCAGAGAACTGAACAAACTCAATCTCGGCTATGTGCATATAATGGACGGATTGGCCTTTGGTTTTCATAACCAGGGCGAACCAATGACCCTGGCAGAGTTTCGCAAGGAGTATGACGGCATCATCATAGGCAACTGCGGTTACACTCAAATAGAGGCTGAGAAACGGCTGGCGGCAGGTCACGCTGATCTCGCGGCCTTCGGCCGACCGTTTATCAGTAATCCCGATCTACCCGCCCGCTTGCAAAACGGCTGGCCGCTCAACCCCTTTGGCGACATGACCAATTGGTATACCCCTGGGCCTGTCGGTTACACCGATTATGCTCCCTATCATCCGTAAAAGACCCGTAGTATTGAAAGCATACAATCAATCCGGAAATATAGTTTAACCTAGCATATCATGGGAAGCTTATTCCTTGATATGCTGGGAGGCGCCTTTTATATGATTTACTGACCCTCTGAGCCGGACATAAGCGAAAAATAGACCTTTATTCCAAATGGAACAAAAATGGAGCAAATTGGTAAAAAATTAGATAATAATATTATAATATAAAATAGTTAAATGATATTCAACAAGGACTCAAAATCCCGCAACCTTATGGTTATGTCGGTTCGATTCCGACCTCCGCACCAAGGCTAATTCTAAGGTCCTGAGAAAGCAGGGCCTTTCTTATTTGAGTTGCTTGAATGGTTATGCTTGTTTCGTCAGTTCGATTTTGACGGTGTGAAGCTTACCGAAGAAGTTCGGCTCACATTCGAACAGCGTGAAACAACAACCATGCCAGCCCAATGTTGAAGCGTTTGAAAACACATTTATACATGCCAAGCAGATCCAATGGGCGGCGTTCCGGCAACGGCTCCAACAAGATCATGTCCCCGAATCATTTAACGATATATCGTTTCATCGTTAAAGGAATTTTTGACACCGCGTGCCTCCACAATTTCTCAAGGCATCCCCGTAACCGGGAAGTGGATCTCTCAAGGACTGTGGAGCTAATCGAAGGAAATTCGCTCTCGCTTGGAAGCACAGGAGACTGATGCCAGCCTTGGCAAGATAGCCACTTGAAAGGAGAAATCATAGCTCGTCTGTAAAAATCACAAACCAACCTGAAATTCATAGAAAGGCAATTTCATTCAAAATCTTTCAGCTCCAACACTGACATAGTCAGGAAGAATGTCAATCCGGTCGCACTGGCACGAGGTCAGAGTTGCCGATAGCAATGTCAGATGCACAATGTCTGCTTCTGAGTTTTTTCTGCCTTCAACCTGCATTTGATGGTCCTTTGACGTTTTGGAAATTGGTGAGTTTCCGTCAATGATGAGAAGGTGATTGTCTTTTTATAAATTCCCTTTCTTCGTCAATCTGGGCTTTTTCTGTACTGCTATCTGCCAGATCAAACAACCGCCGTTCGGTGACTCCTGAGTGTGGCGCAATACTCAGGTCGCTTGACCCCAGCGCCACAGACTGCCACGCTTTGCGAACGTCGATCGTGATGAAATGCTCTTCTATACCAACTATTTTCATCTCACCTCCTATTACCAAGGCACGACTTTTCCAAATCGATCCAGATATTCAAGACCGGGGCGGGATAATTTATCCAGCAGTACTTGCACGATCATCGGCACTGCTTCTTCCATGGTGTATGGGGCTTCCTCTCCACCCAGCGAAGTTTTAATCCAGCCTGGCGCAATTAACGCCAATGGCCGCGATTTACCTGTTTGTTCTTGCCGAGCGGCAAAGCTTTTCATGTACATGTTCAACGCCGCTTTACTGCCACGATACACTTCCCGCATTCCTTTAGTGTTATTGGTGATACTGCCTTGCCCGGAAGACATGATGCCGATCAGCCCCTGCCCGCTAACATTGGCCTCTAAGTTCTCGACAACTCGCATTGGACTTAGGGCATTGGTCACCATCACATTGACAAAATCGTCGGTATCTACTTCTCCGATGGTTTGGTCAGGGTCGCGGTTAACGGTCCCGGCGTTTACAAACAAAATGTCGAGCAGTGTTCCGGCTAAACGCTCATGGAGCGAGACAATCTGTGAGTAATCGCAGATATCGAGCTGTTCTATCTGGACCCGACCTGCATACTTCGCAGCAAGGTCATGCAGCAGGGTATGTTTATCACCGCGTACAGTGCCGATCACATTCCAGCCATGGTTTATAAATTCAGCTGCAATGGCATGCCCCAAACCACGAGAGGCACCAACAATGAGGACTCTTTTTGCACTATTCATATAATCACCTTTTAAGATATATTCATCGAGAGCGTGATTGACTTAGCAATAAAGGTAACCAGACTATAGACTGATTAGACTAATTGCGGAAGACGCGCCGTTCGCACTAATAAGTTGCATGGGATGCCTGCTTTCTCAAGGTGAAAGGATAAAAAACGTGAGTCATCATCCTGATTTTAATTTGCTGATTGTTTTAGATGCCTTATTGTCGGAGCAAAGCGTTGTAGGGGCAGCACGGCGGCTTGGGTTAAGCAATTCGGCCATGAGTCGCGCTTTGGGGCGACTACGAGACACGACCAAGGATCCACTTCTGGTTCGAGCGGGAAGAAAGATGGTGCTGACTCCTTATGCTGAGTCCATTCTCGAAAGAACTCACTCCGCGGCGTTTGAAACTAATGCGCTGTTGCAACCTGTGGTGCATGACTTTGATGCGAAAAAGCTCACAAGGACATTTTTAATTCGAAGCAATGACGGTTTTGTCGAAGTTTTTGCTGCCGCGCTGATTGTTGCTGCAACCCATAATGCGCCGGGAGTGCGCTTGCACTTTGTGCCCAAGCCCAAGAAAAATTCTCAGCCACTGCGCGAGGGACAGGTTGATTTAGAGGTCGGTGTACCTGGAGAGATGGGCCCAGAAATCCGCCAGCAAGCATTGTTTCGCGACCATTTTGTCGGAGTGGTACATCGCAATCATCCTCTGGCTCAACAGCAAACCATTACCCCTGAGCAGTATTGCGCCTACGGCCACGTGGTGACCTCTCGCCACGGCAAAGCCCGGGGACCAGTTGATGAGGCTCTTTCAAAAATAGGATTGCAGCGCAATATCACCACCATTGTGCCATCCTTTGGTGCAGCATTATCGGTTGCACTCCATTCCGAATTGATCGCCTTGATCCCACACTCGTTTATGACTTACATCGCGCAACAAAAAGGTACAGACACAGCGTATTTTGCGTTTGAACTCCCCGTACAGACCAAGGCCATAACCATCTCCCTGATGTGGCATCCTCGGTTACAAGTCGATCCCGCGCATCGTTGGTTGCGCAAGCTGGTGTTGCAAGTATGCCAAACGCAAATGGCCGACCGGTAATAAAATGTTTGCCAAAGAAAATCTTGGCTTTCCCCTTTTTTCCCCGTGCTCGAGCGGCCGAAAGCCCAGCGTTTGTCCGTTCGCGGATAATATCCCTTTTAAATTCCGCCAGAAATGCAAAAATATGGAAAATGAGTTTTCCGCCTGAAGTCGTTGTGTCAATTTTCTGAAATCCGACATCTCGTGCAACAAGGTCCTTGACCGTCTTAACCAGATGAGAAAGAGAACGCCCCAGTCGATCAAGTTTCCAGACGACCCAAGTATCATTGACAAAAGCCTATAATTGGTATATTCTATGTCTAGAATTAGACCATAAGGAGGTGTAAGATGGCACTCGCACTATTAAATGAACAGGAGTTGACTGTCCCGGAGGTAATAAAGGAAATAGAGAGAGGATTGCCTTTGTCGACCTTCATAGCGATACGAGATGAACTTGGGCTAACAGACAGAGAGCTGGCTTTAGTAATACGGGTTCCAAAAAGCACGCTCGCTATCAGGAAAAAAAGAGGAAAATTTTCTTTTGAAGAGTCCGAAAGGTTATATCGGGTTCAAGGGCTTCTAGAAAAAGCTACCGAAGTTTTCGGAGATCTTGAAATGGCCAGAAAGTGGCTAAAGGATAAAGCCTTTGGACTGGGCAACGTTTCACCACTCGAATTTGCCAGAACCGAGCTTGGCGCAAGAGAAGTTGAGAACCTGCTCGGCCGTCTTGACCATGGGGTCTTCTCCTGATGGAGCTGGTTTCTTATCGCCTGGTTAAACAAAAACACACCATGGCGGTATTTGACGGGGAAGGCGCTCGCCTTTTTGGCGGCCGATGGAACAGTCCAGGAGTACCACTCGTGTACACCTCTGATTCTTTGGCTCTTGGTTGTCTTGAGATATTCGTACATTTGCCATCATATAATTTATTGCAAGATTATAAATACATGCAAGTGCGGTTTGATAGCAGCCTTGTCGAAGATGTTCGTCTTGCTGCCGGGTGGGATGCAAGGCCTGTGTCCCAGGTGTCACAATCAATTGGAGATCATTGGGTAAGAAATAGTGTTTTTCCAATTTTAAGAGTACCCAACATCATTATTCCTGAAGGCTTCAATTACTTAATAAACGTTGCAAATCCTAAATTCAAAGAAATTGGAATCGGTAGTTTACTGCCCATGACATTTGACCCGCGTTTAAAAAAGGAATAGGGAGAATTCTCCGTATGTCTGGAGAGATCTAGACCTGGAACTCACTGAAATCAAGTGTCTTATCTATTATCGGCAACTTATGGGCAGGTTCGATGGAATGATACCTTCACCTCGGGCATCTCTTGTTCGAGCGCCGAATATTGTCAAGCAGGTTGGAAACTTCTCAGGATAATGTCCATCTACCAATCATTAATGCTGGTTAACCTTGGCAGAGTCAATATCTATTGGTTAAATGGAAAAGAGAAGCGCCAATCAATTCTTCCAAGGAAATGGCAGCAAATTAATGGGGCTCTAGCCGGCCGGAACCAGGCGTCATCCGGGAACAATCCCATCGGAGAATGTAGATTATGAGGATAGGACTACTGACCAGCGCAGGAATCTGCCTATGTTAAAAGCTGCAAGTTCTCATCTGCTCATGATGTTTTTTGCCTTTATATGTGCGGGGTGTACGGCCGATCAGACTGTCGGCCTGCGACCGCCTAACAGTGATGAGATTTTCTATCGTTACGCAGCAGTAGCGGTCAACGAGCCCGCGATCTGCGAGAAGATTTCGCCGAAGGCGTATCTGACCGCCGGCTGGGGAGGCGAAGGCTCGCAGGTCAGCCTTGAACGTTCACAATGTTATTATGATGTTGCCATCCGCTATGCGCGCAAGGAGCTCTGTGTAAATGTCAAACCGATTAATACGGGTTTTTTGAACGGAAGCCGTTATTCACCTGGTCCCTGCAGGGACGAGATCGCCAAACACGGCCCCGACGCAAGCTATCCTGGCGAGCTTCCCGGCGCTAAAAACCTTATCCGGATATTCGACCGAATGGGATATACTCCTCCAATAGTCTTTGCAGAGAAACTAACCGTTGATCCTCACAGCCTCTTTGATGCGTATGTCCAGATTGCGAATGACAAAGATATCGTCAACCGGGTCAAAATATTCCTTAAGTCTTCCCGCGCCGACACGATCCCGGTGAGTCAAAGAGAAATGCTTTATGACATGACCGGACATCTGACAAACGATATTCGGTGGTGCCAAAAGATCCGCAAAGATGCCCTTTATCCAGACTCGCACTATTTTAAGAACACAAGCCACGAATATTTCCAAGACACCTGTATCCTGGAGATCGCCTACAATACAAGGGATGGATCGTTATGCGGTGCGATGCCTGAGCGTCCGTCGGACAAGCACCATGCCATTACGAAAAAGCAGATTTGTTCGGCACAGTTGAAGAACCCGCAGCTCATCTCGCCGGGTGCACATTACGGATATTTTGTCCCTGAAAGAGAAGAGGTGGTTGCGGAGCTTTTAAAAGAGCTCGACTATCCTCTGCCGGACTGGAAAAAGAACTCTCCGGAAGAACTCCATGACGTCTATTTTAATTTTTTGCTGGCCCTGGAATATCCGAAAGTCGACAACCCGTCTTATGCCAAGGCGAGGGAAGATTTTATCCGACGGGTGCGGACCTTGCCTGATTACAATTAGTTTGATCAAAAATAGGGCGAAGAATTGGTGTCTATTATAGACATAAGTATTTGAATTTGTGATCACAGACAGTTTGTAGACAATGTCCTCATTTGAAGCAAACTTATCAAGGAACGATGCATTATACCAGTACTTATTATCTTGGGTAAAAACGCAGCTATGTTTTCAATGTTTTCATAGGCCCTTTTAAAAATGTCCAACCCTGTTTTTCCCGGTGGTATATCCGCCCTTACCATCCTGTTCCCAGAAACTTCCCTGCCAGTTGTCGATATGCCCTTCCTCGGCGATCCAAGGTGGCAGCAACATTTGAAAATAGCATGAAAGTGCAAGGAGATACGGTTCGTACATCTGTCGCAGTTCCTTTAATTTCCTATCCACCATGTCTCCCTCCAGCATTTTCAGTCCCTTGCCTGCCAAGACAATATGTAGAGCAGCTAACTTTTCCGGAGGTAAACGCTGGCAATCAGGAGCCATCGGACGAGTCTTGAATACAATGGAAAGGTCGATGACGGCATGCCTGGCAATGGCGAAGGTGAGTTCAGCCTGATGCGTGCACATTCCCTCCACACCGGCAATAATCAACGTGCAGGTGTCAAGTATGGCTGTCAGGGCTGCCAACCACGATTGGTTGTCGTGTTGGGAACGAAAATAGGCAAGCACCGGATAGGAAAGATGTCCCTCAAGGAGTTCTGCCGACCATAGCTCCCATTCATGCAGGAGTCGTCTCAGCTCCTCCTGACCATATCCGTGGACGTTTCGGCCGAGCATTTCCGAGGCGGTGGGAGGTGATCCGGCACGGGCATCGAGAAGTGAAATACTCATTTCCCTACGCGTTAAGGTCTGGTTGAGTGCCGGCAGATAGCCGATGACCAGGGCAAGGAAGGCAAACCCCAGACCGGATTCGATCACTACCAGCAAACGCGCGAGGTCAGAATGCGGGAGAATATCCCCCAGGCCGAGAGTGAAAAAGGTTGTTCCGCTCAAGTAGAGATCGGCTAGAAAGTCGGCTCTACCATCCATGGCCAGCACAGCCGAGCCGAGTGCCCAGTGAACAAGGCCAAACCCTAGGATCAGAACACCGGCCCATATGCTGAAGAGCAGCAAGAGCGACATCGGACCGAAGTAACTCAACCAGGTTTCCTTTTGCCGGGGAGGAATCAGTCTATTGACTGTCCATACCCAAGGATACCAGCTGCTTCGGTAAAAAAATCTCGTCAGGCGAAAACGTCTCGTCACACGGCGTGGCAGAACAATAGTCTCGAAACCTTCCCAGAGAACCAGCAGAATCAAGGAAACGCCGCATAGGATTGCAAAAATTTTCATATTGACCTCTGACTAAGTGTAGTGACTTGCAATCAGGAAATACTGTGCCAGCCATCCCCTCTTGACATCCGGCTTCTACAAGGTAGGTTTGGCAGGAGGGTCGACAATGGTCAGGTTGTTCAGATAGACATGCGTGACCAAGTCGCGGAAGAATTGTTCGGAACCACCGGGAACAACGACCGGCGAATTGGCTAGAATCACCAGTTCCATGTCTTCCGGCAAGAAATAGGCCAGGCTTTGCTCCTCGTGGCCTTTGCCATCATACCAGCGGCCGTTCTTGCAGTAGATTTCGCCGGCGGTGGTAACCAAACCGGGTGGAATGGGTACGCCAGGCCGGGGATTTGTGAAAGGATCTACTCCGAAACCGTTATCTAGCATGCCCTGCGCAGCCTGGGACGTGACGATGCTGCCTCCGCGCCGGAATGCGCCCATCACATTCAGCACCTGGTCCACAGAGAGATGCCAGCCCGCCGCGCCGCTCACGCTCTCCAGGTTGCCGGAATTCCAACCCTTCGCGGCATCTTCCGGTCCTTTGTACGCCAGTCCTGCAGTGCCTGGGTGGTCCAGCGTAGCCCCGGATACCCCCGCCGGATCGAAAATTCGACCTTGGAGTAACTGCGTATAAGCGATGATGGTGATGGCATCCCAAATCAGGTCGTTAAACAATGGAATAAAGTTGGCGCTCTTGTTGATGGTGCCGTTCATTATTGCCAGCAGAATCCGGCACAGCCCGAAGTTTAGGTTGTGATAGGCGTAGTTACCCAGATGGTTGGGTGCATTCGGGTCGAGGCTGATGCCGTCGGCAACCGCCTTCTTCATGATTTGAAAATCGAAAATATCCGGACCGGTTAGACCGCTGGTGTGGTTCATCAGATTACGGAAGACGATGTATTGAACGTTGGGCCCTTTTGCCCAATAGTCAGGCAGGTAGTCGATGATCTGAGCGTCGGGTGATATGCCTTTCTCGATCATCAGTTGCGTCATGGCCATGGCGGTGATCAGTTTGCTCACACTGGCCACGTGCAATTGTACATCCGACGTCCAACTCTCGCTACCATCCTGCGGTGCTTTGGCCCATTGCCATTCTTTCGTGAAGATGACATGGCCATGTTGGCGAAGTTGTACTGAGTAGCCGGCAACTTTGTCCTTCAATGCATTGACCAGGGCGGCGGCGAATGTGGTTACATCGAGGCGGTGAGGAACTACGTCGATGATGGGCGGAGGCCTGAACCTCAACTTACTCTCTGTGGGCCCACGGTCGGAGAAAACACTAAAAATATTTTGAGGCCGAATGACATGTTTCAGGATTTTTTTTTCATCAATGGTCAGGCCGTTGACGTTCTGGGCGAGAAGCCTTCGCAACTCCGGATCGAACGTATGATCCGGATCAGGACGCGTTGTTTTCATGAACGACCTCCTTAGGTGATAAGAGTCCGCTTTTACAGGCTATCCATAAGTCACAATACTAATTTTCCCGGCTTTGGGCTTACAAGCACCTTAGCGTACGTTTTCGCTCCGTTGGACTTCAACCCCCTCGATTAGGCTGCCAATGACAAAATGGTCTTGAATTACTCATCGCACCTCCACTACGTATTGAAAAATTCAAACAGGCCGCCAAACGTCCCTCGGATTTTTTACTCTCCTGCAAGACCTCATTCATGGTAATAAATTGATTTTTGGAGAAAATATAATCACCAAACTGAGTTTTAATCAGAGGCATGCAATAAAATTGTTTTTCACCCAGTATAAAACTTCCCTCTTCAGGGTAACCGTCCGATAATTAGAGAAAAGCTTTGGAAAATTTTCAAACGATGGAGAGCGGTGGCGCTGTGGTGAGACTATCTCCACAGCGTTTGTGATATCAACCATCAACCAGGTGGTTAGCAATGGGATGGCCAAGAAACAGCAAATTGCAACAGAGCCCGGAACGGTTTCGGCTGCTCCCCGCCAGTCGGCAGAATGACGTATTGCTGATCGAGACAGTTGATCGCCTACCACGTCTGGCGGGTGCAGAATGGGAAATGGTAATAAAGCTGATTGGAGAGTATGCAAGAGCCTTTTTCACTTTTGTCTGCTCTCCGCGGAGGGTATTAAAGTCCTCTTTTGTTTGCCGGCCTGGTCAATTTTGGCAACAGAGCCGCAATATGAGTGATACTCACGAGAAGATCAGAGCGATCTCTTTGTCTCAGATAATGCTCGAGTGACAAGATTGGTCTGAGTATCCGTTACTTCAAGATCATGCGAGTTGGTCCCTGTATATATCCCATGAATTTTTCCGCGCAAGGACGTCCCGGATTTAAGCTTTACAGTAGCATTAAGAGTGTAAGGAACGGCGAGTTTTGTCACAGCCACAGACACAAGAGAATTGATAATCGTCTGAGCAGGAACGATTACCTTCGTCGACCAGGACCACTCTTTTGCCGTTGTTGTCGAACCGTTCCAGGTGAATGTGGTCGTAACGTCCACAGAAACAGTCACCTTACCATCGACAATCAAGGGGATGCCAGTTTCGAATGATGTGCTGGCCCCCACTTTCAGCCCCAACGTATCTGACCAACCGCGCGTTTCCGTTACGGATTGACGGCCGGAAATCGTAGTATCCTGGGCTTGGGAAGTGTCATTTTTCAATGTTTCATGATAGAGTTGGTCGGTGGACTTGCTTACTATTCTGGCGTTGTTAACATCATAGTCGATAGTCGATATATCAATTATATCGACTATCGGGTCTGTCTTGGCTGTGCACCACACCCCCCCTTGGTTATTACTTGGGGAGCCTTTATAGACGCAGAAGTTACCATCATCCTGCATCACTGCGAAAAACTGGCCGCGAGGTCTGGCTTCCTTACTGTAGCACCATACCCCTCCACGGTTATCATTCGGATTGGTCCCTTTGTAAACGCAGAAATTACCATCGTCCTGCATCACTGCGAAAAACTGACCACTATTCATGGGCTTATCGGAATAGCACCAGAGCCCCCCATGATTGTCATTAGGGCCGCTACCCCGATAAACGCAAAAATTTCCGTCACTCTGCATTATGGCGAAAAACACGCCATTATTTGAAGCCAGATAATCATTTACACCAAGGAATTGTCCGTTGGTGATGTACGATTTTATGTTTTCCATAGTAGTTACCTCCCGGTATCGGTATTAATACACTTGAACAATACTGGATGTCCTTGGTTAAACATTTTCCTTATGTAGTGAAGATAGGAAGGATTCAGAAGGTGAGTGGCCCCTTCGAGTTCGGCGAAAAATGTATTGATTCTATGAGCTGAGTAGTATCAGCGATAAAGATTGCTTTTGGTATCTCGCCCATCACTTAAGGCTCAAAAAAATGTTTAGGCATCCTGTTAAACATATAGAGCAAGATATCAAAAAAATAAACAGGGGAGCAAAAATATTTTCGCAGAAATTATTCCATTTCGTAGAAATAAGTAAATATTAATAATAACTACTATTGGTTATAAGTAATTAATCGACAGTATATGTTTTCGGCTTGAATCTATCCTGAAAGCCGGAATTATGTTTATATACCCGGAAAAGCAAATCTCGGATTCGCTTTAGAAAGCAGGGGATGATGGCTTTTTTTATAACTGGGTGAATTTATACAAATTATAGAAATATACCCATATGACCGCATCCTATATAGGTAACCCACCTTCAGCTTTTTTTCTGACTAGCGTAGAAACTGGACGAGCAGGCTTGCAGTCAGCCCTTCGCCTTTATCCGCACTCATCCCAAAGGATATCTGACCCTCATGGTATCCCAGGACCTCTTTCATTGCCTTGCCGCCGTTCATCGGCGCCCAGTGCTTGCCGTCTCTGCCCACATAGAGCATCAGGCCCGCAGCCAGCAGCTCATGCATGTCCTCCATCTTCTGGGCTGTTACCGTCTCGGCATTGAGTGCCTTCAAGGTCTGCCACTGCTTCTCGGTCATATCTGGCGGAACCTGGAGAAAAAAGAATAGTTTTTCTTTGGCTACGATATCAATATGATCTTGGGCCACGGCGAGCAGATCCGATTTGACGGTGAGCTTTACCGGCAATTTGTCGTTGGGATTAAAAAAGAAGGCATAGGAGGAGATCTCCGAAGGCGGGATCCTGTCAGTTAGGGATGGGATGGCGGTATAATGCAGACATTTCTCCTGAGGAAAGATTTTGGTAATGATTTTTCCGCTGTCACAGCCTGTTAGGAACGGCAGCAGGCATACGATGGCCAAAAACGTCCGTCGCAGGTTGTTATTGTTCATGGTTTTCCTCTTGGTGTTCCGGGACATATTCGAGAATGTCTCCCGGTTGACAGTTGAGATGCCGGCAAATGGCATTCAGTGTTTCCAGGCGCAGCGCCCGGGCTTTTCCAGTTTTTAAAATTGAAAGGTTCTGTGGGGTAATTCCGATTTTTTCCGCAAGATCATTTGATTTCATCTTCCGGCGGGCCAGCATGACATCAAGGTTAATCTGAATAGCCAAAATCCCTCCTATACAGTCAGATCTTGTTCTTCCTGAAGTTTTCGGCCTTCTTCCATGACCCAGGAAATGACCGCAAGGATCAGCCCCAGCAGAAGGACGGTGAGATCGTTGGAACTCAGCTCCACAGTAATGAGGCGGTGCCCTGGTGGATTCTGCAGGGTGAGAGCGATGCTCAGCAAGCTATTGCTGATGATACCGGTCAAAAACGACCAGATGAGAACTCTGGCAATTTTCTTAAAACAGAGAACATTTCCCATCTGAAAAAATTGCTCGCGTTCATAGAGCGCAAACAGCTGCTTCAGATAGTGGATGCCTATCATCGACACGCCGATGGGAAGCATGGTCACCAGAAATCCCAGGAAAAGGGTTGAAAAAGACAGCGGAAAGGAGACCACAAAAGGAATGGTACGTTTAATCACCAGTTCCGGCATGTGATTCATGTTGAACCAAAAAACCGCATTGATAACCGGGAGCAACCAGATAACGGTCTGGAACATGATCCGGAGCCGTCGGCTTGCCCGCTGGATTCTTCTTCTGTTTTCCTCTAACTGAACCATATTTTCCCTCACTGAAAAATTTCCGGATAGGGTCTTCCTACAAAGTTCACATCAAATTACATTAATTAATTATCGTTTGTCAATAATTTTTTAACGAGTATTTGACCTGCAGCCACATTTGAACGGAATGCGGGGGGCAACTCAGGAAACGAAAACAATAAGAAATCGCACTTCCTTGTGGCTCCGTTACTTTTAGGCCATCAAGAAAAGGCTATTCAGTGATGATCCTATCAGCGTAACATTTTAAGTTGGCTGACAAATTTTAACCAAATCGGCCTAGGCCTCAGCTTTAACTTTCTACCATATCCTGTCAAATATGATTGAGTTCAAGATGGAGAAGGACGGTCACTAACTTGGAATACATAGCGATTTCGACCTGTGCGTTTAGCCCTATACAGAGCAGTGTCAGCCATCGCTACGATCTGTTCAGGTGTAATCAACTCGGTAGCAAAGGATACTGTAACAACCCCAAGACTTACCGTTACATGGTCGGCAGCCTCGGATTCAGCATGTGGGATAGCCAGATCTTCAATTGTCTGCCGGATTCGTTCCGCCAAGGTTATAGCCCCATTCTTCTCTGTTTCCGGCAGTACAATAATAAACTCTTCTCCTCCATATCGGGCAACTACATCAGGAGCACGGCCGACGACGGTTTTCAACGCCGCCCCGACCTTTTTCAAACAATTATCCCCGGCTAAGTGACCATAAAAGTCATTGAATTTCTTAAAATGGTCAATATCCAACAGAATAAGTGACAAAGGGGAACCGGAGCGCTTCAGTCTATAAAACTCTGTCCGAATGGTTTCATCAAAATGCCGGCGATTTGCAAGCTCGGTTAAACTGTCTGTAATTGCATTGAGCTGTGCAGCATTCTTTTCAATCTCAAGCTGTTCAACCAGATGTTGTATCCGCTGCTCGGAATTTTTTCGTTCTGTGATATCACGGACAATAATTACCATTTTCGTGGGCTGTCCATTGGCGCCGCGGATAAGTCCACTGTTCACTTCTATATCAAAAAGAGTTCCATCCTTCCGTACGCCACGATATTCATTCGGCCCGGAGCATCCTCCCTGGAACATCCGCAAGATGTTGGATCGGGCTCGATCTCGATCTTCGGGTGTAATGAAATCCATGACATGTAAACCTACTCCTTCCTCTGGGCCGTTGTAACCGAACATTGTACTTGCAGCCGGAGAGTACATCAGAATACGCCCTTGCAGGTCGGCAATAGTAATATCATCGGGGGAAGAGTTCAGGATGGAACGATAAATCTCTTCGCTCTCCAACAACACCTCTTCGGTCTGTTTGTGCATTGCAATCTCACGCACAAGTTTTTCATTTGTTTGATGCAGATTATTATTTGCCTCGGAAAGTTGAATCGTCCTTTCAGTGACCTGGGCTTCCAGAAACTGATTCCGATCCACCAATTCTTTCATCGGATATATTTCGCCCTCTCGAACAAGGTGATAGGGAATAGATATACTGCTATGCGAGATTTTCCAACCTGAGGTTTCTTTGCGGAAGATCAAAACCAGACGGGCAGTCTCTCGCGACAAGATGTGATCTTTAATTGGCAGGTGTATGGCGAAAAAACCTGTCGTGACTGCAATTGTTTCAGATAATGACTGGATGGCCAAATCCTTGAGTTCGATGCGAAGCGGTTCTTTGACCTGCGCGAAGTCCTGGCGTGTAATCGCCACCCACTCCGCTTGGTCTTTGACTAAAAAATCGCCACCGCCTGTAAAACCAGAAAAATCCTCGCTGAAAAATGTGGTGAGCCGATCATCGCGCGTCGCATACATCTGCATGTAATCGTCAAACAGCTGTCGGATTATTTTGTAGTCGTCGGGGTCCATCAGTCTATACTTGTCCTCTTTATTACAAATCGGAGTGAGTTTTGTCTTAAATGATAATCTATCTTAGCTCATCCTTGGTAGAGTCGACAAGTTTGCAATAGAGATAATCGTGAATTGAGTTTCCGCAATTGATTCGGCTACCTTTTCGACCAATAATTAGGCTCTCCCGGTCAGAGATGTTTCCTGAATACGTTTTTTCTCCAGGTTGCTTCTGTTGAGATTGCCAGGCTAAATTTCAAACAATTTCTCAACCACTTCTACTCGATATGTCTACTATTCTTCCAAGCCTAGGCGATCAGCTAAATCACAACCAACAGCAAGAAATAATTGGCCGATTTTCAAAGTTGGGATTGTGGGTTGAAGATAAGAAACAATGTATAAGAGTGCAGCCAGTGCACTCAAATATGCTTTCACAGCAAAAAAAATAATAGACTGGCTGTATCAAATTTTCTTCTCATATAAAAAGAGATACCTCCTTTTTCAAAAGGCTAATACCTCTTTCGTTTGACATGCAATCAATACATTGATAGGATTTAATTGCTATTCGGGTGTTTCCTTACCAGAGTCGTAATTTTTTCACCTGTTCTCATGAGTTAAATGGCTCCCTCTTTACCTGGTAGCCCAGGTTTGGTCATCCTGGGCGGCCGTTTGTCCACCAGTGGCGACTCAAACATACGGACAGACCTGCCGTAAATCGCCACACAAGTGCTCGAGTAGTTTCATCCTTCAGTCAGAGATTTGTTCTTCCGCTTCGTACTCATGTTCGTGGTAACCTTAAATTATCAATAAGAATGGAGACCGGTCATGCTTAAACATTCAACGGGTATTCAACCACCATTGGCTTTACAATTTGGGATGTTTGTCAAAGCGGCGTATGACGTTTATGATGCCTTCCCGAATAACCTAAACCCTTCCAAGACGGACTACCCATGGTTCCCGGATGGGTATGATTTATTTCTGAACATTCAGATGACAGATTTCTTTGGCGATCGAAAAACACCAAAATATTATGGGTTTATTGCACAGAATAATAGTAATCCGGGTACCTTCGTAGTTGCTATTCGCGGGACGCAGTCATGGGAAGAGTGGTGGGACGATTTTCACTGGGGATTGGTCCCGTTTCCGTATTTGCCCAATGGTGGTTATGTGGCTGATGGTTTCCTGACAATTTATAAAACTTTTTCCGTCATGGTGCCGGGAATCTCGAGTCAGCCGGCACTGTTGACAGATAAAATGAATATGCCCGGGGTTATCGGCCAGGAATCGATCACGTCGGTTGTAGCAGTAGGACACAGTCTCGGCTCTGCTTTGATTACACTTTATGCTGCGGATTTGGCTTCAATAGGAAAAATAAATCCACAGGTATACACATTGGCGTCGCCGCGAGTCGGCGACAAAACCTTTGCAGCTGCTTACAATAAGGTCATTGCAACTAACTACCGGATCTATAACTGGCCTGATATTGTACCTAATTTCCCTAAAGATCCATTCGATAATTATCAACACGTGAAGGGAGGCTATGAGGTCGACTCACTTGACTACCCATTGACAGTCCAAATTTCAGTGGGCTGTTTTCATTCCATACTTACCTATTTGTTCCTATTGGGGGCACCGGCCAGCATCCTTGGTGGTTATAACGGATGCGGGTATTAAGAATAATTTTCTCACACAAAGTTGCATTATATAAAGCAATTGGGACCCTCTACACAAAGCTACATAATTCACCACAAAAAAATCGGCAATTGTTTCTGATGATAACTAAAAGAATGATAAAAACCGGGGAAGGTATTGGCAACCTCCTATCCTTTTCATTGACTTTGTCCGGAGATGTAGCATAAATTAATAAATAAGACCACTCTGCGTGACTTGATAAAAGATGTAGTGAATTCTGTTCAAGGCAAGGGGGAAAATTACAAGGCAAAACATATAGTCGGTCTATCCGAAGAAGACGGATTCTATTGGAATCGTCGGCTAGTTTCGTGATACACAATATTCGAATAACGACTACCAGCATCATCTTTCTTTAAGAGCATTTTCGGAGGCTATCGGGGGGGCATCATGGTTTTTGGTGGCTTCCAGGAATCGTCTTTCATCGGAAGGCCATTCTTGAATGACCTAGCCAAGCCAACGCTCATTCCGATGCGGAAATGGAGAATTGATCATGCGTGCACTTCCAATTTTAAGCTTGCTGGCTGCATTTCTGCTGGTGAAACTCTCCGGCAGCCCTAGTCTCGCCGTTGAACATCAAATTGTTGGTAATCCTATCCTGCACGAGGATTGGTGGAACAGTGTCTTTGATCTCACAACCGTCCTCGGCGAAATAATCGTTTTCATTTTCTATTGGTTTAAGTTCAATGAATGGGCAGGGGCGGGTGAAGCGCCAGTCGGGTTTCATCCACGTCCGGCTCGACATTTCACAACGTGGTTGAGATACTTGGGCTGGAACACCCTTTATGGCCTGCTAATGGTCGGCAGTTATTCTCTGATAGTATTTTTCCCCGATCTCGTATCCCGTCTCATTGATGCTTTTGCAGGTGCATCCATCAATCTCAATTCCCAGGTGCACAGTGTTACGGTTTTTCAGGAGTTACTGCATACGATTTTCCCCCAAAATGGGCTTGGTGTTCACGATCCTGTTCAGACCGCCACCTTGGCACCTTATGCAGTGATGCTGACTACTGTCGTTTGGGCGGGCATGCGGCCTTTTTCCGAATTCGAAAGACGTCTCAGGTTACGGCTGCAGGAGCGTGCTGCGATTCCTACCCAGGCAAGACAACTGATAGAGGCGTTTCAGAAGGATGAGAACAGTTTTGTCCCGGAAAAGGATATTGTGGTCGAAGTGATAAAGCATATGGAGAGTCATTCGCTGGAAGTACAGGATTTCAGCGATTCAGGTGAGAGCCTGTGGTTCCTTTACGCACGAACCCGATACCTGTACCATCTGTTATTGAAATATAACCGATCGCCGGTTTTCTCAAGACTTGCGGAGCGCTACATTGCTGAGTTTAAGGATTTGGAAGAAAGTATGTCAAGACTTCAAGGGCAGATTGCCCAGCGCATCGCCGATATTCAGGAACTCATCTTTGACGAGCAGCGCAAGGAGAAATCTGCCCAAACGGATGAACAAATCGGGCTGGAAAAAAAACGGATGCCAAAATCTACCCTGAAAAAATCGGAACTGTGGCTGACTGAGTTCCTGGAGCGGGCTAGTAAATCTCAGGTATCGTATTTTCGAAAACAACAGGAAGAGCTGAGAGTTGCACTTGATGCTGCTTCGTGGGATGTAGTGCAACTCATCGTCTGTGGTGTGCTTGCTGTCGGACGTTCGCTGACCCATCGAAGGGACCTTCTGGAAGCTTTTGGTCTCAAAGAGAAAGACCGAATCTCCATCCAGCTGGATTCAGTCACACTCACCTGGGTTGCAGGCGGCGCATTACTGATTGTCTTTCTCTGTTCAACGGTTTATTTCTTCGCTCAAAGTGCCATTAATGGCGTCCAACTGACCGAGTTGGCGAAGAAACTGAATAACAATCACCTTAATGTGATACCAAAGGATATGCACACGGTGCTAAGTTGGTCGGTTAGTGCTTGCCTCATGCATCTACTAGCCATCGCAGGCGGTTATGTCCTTCAGAGGTCGCTGGAAACCAATCGTGAACGTCTACGGATCGGTAAACCGAGATCTCTCATGCCTAGAGCGCAGATGGCCGAAGCAATCTGGTCAGCCAGTTTTGGTTTTTCCCTCAATATTTTCCTTATCGGAGCGTTCGCGGCTGCCGCCGGTAGATTCCAATCACTCGGTACAAATTGGTGGTGGGCAGCAGTACCTGGAGTAACAGCGTTTTTTGCGGCTCTCTATACTCAGAAAGTGGATCGTTCGTCTCATCAACTCATTTCGTTGCGCTTTATGCAAGGGGCCGCCACAGGACTTATGGCGATCCTGATTTTTGCATTGCTGTATACCGATGCTTTATGGGGGGCTTCAGGGCAGCAAGTGCCCGGCAAAGCCAAGTTGTGTATCCTCATCTTTGGCCTCTATGTAGGTGTTACCACAACGATACTGGGCCTGGCGCTCGGTAAGATCCTGCATATATGGGTCACTGCGGAACGTTACGCCGGTCAATCCGACAGGAGGCGTGACAAAAGGAGGAGTTTTCTATTTAAAAAAGCTGTTTGGCGGACAGATTCAGGTGAACTGCTGGTACGTGCAGTCTCGGTATCGTCTTCAGGCGCCGAATTGATGTCACCAACCCCTCTGGAAATTGAAAGTGAAGGGCAGGTAGAAATAGTCGGCAAGAATCCTCGCCGAGCACGGGTATTGCGCAATGATTCGGAGAATTCTCGCCACTGCTACGTGCAGTTCCTTGAGGAATCGGTCTGAAGAAGAAGGAAATAGATAACTGGGGCCGGTTGACAACGATCATGCATAACTACTCTCATTTATCTCTTTGTATGGTTGGTTTAGAACGACACGATGCAGATACATCGAAACCGCAATCATGGCCTGCGCATGGACGTTGCATAACGCAGCGGTTGGCCCTGATACTTCTTTTGTTGGGTTTTTCATATCTGTCCTGCCCGCCGGTTTCCGCTCAAAATCAGGATGTACATAAGGTCTTAGTGCTGGGAGTGAGGACGGATGCGCCGCCCTTTTCTTCATGTAGCATAGGACAATCAGGACAACTGGAAAATTGCCACGGCTATTCTGTAGCCCTCTGCCAACGTATCGCAGCCCGCGCCATAAAGGAAGGACTATACTGCAGTTCCACCTTTAAGCAGGTTTCCGTATCCGACCGTTTCAAATTATTGCAGGATGGTGAAATCGATTTGCTGTGCGGCGCTTCGACAGTGACTCTGGAACGTATGCGGATAATGGATTTCAGCTTGTTCACGTTCTTGAGCGGTGCGTCAATAATGTACCCAGAACCTGTCACACAACAAGATAACAGAAAAAAAAATGTATTCAAGGTGGGCGTTCTGAAGGATACAACGACCAAGGACAAAGTACAGAAAATTCTGCAGCGGTTTAAAGAACGACAGAATGACTTTGAACAGCAAAGTTTAAGCAACCCCGAGGTGATGGAGCTTGATAGTCACAGTCAGGGCTTGGATGAGTTGCTCGACGGCACCTTAAACGCATACATTGCTGACCGGGAGATTCTCCTGGCATTGCAACATAAAGCGAAAGTTGAAAAAAATTTTGAACTTGTGGTATCTCAAGACTACTTCTCCGTCGAGCCTTACGCAATCGGAATACGGCTGGGAAACCCTGATCTGCGTTATATCACCAACAGCGTACTGAGTGAGTTGTTCGACTGGAACCATCCCGTCGGTGACGGTGTAAACATCTTCGATGTGCTCAAACAAAATTTTCCAGGGAAAAGATTTAGTAAGTCACTAGAAAATATGTTCCGTATTCAGCGTCTAAATGCCGGCAATAGGCTCACAGAACCGATAAATAAAGTAAAATGTACGGATCACACGTCCGAGTGATATGCTGGATGGATCTGTTGCAACAATCTGAACAGGGTGTGAAAGTCCCCTTAAGCAATTATCGGGAGAGTAACAAATTGAAAAACGGCTTCGATGGTAATGGATACGTCTTTGCTTTTCACGGAGTTGATGTACGGATAATGTATGGCAAGGATAATGGCCGCTGGGCCTATCTCCATCGTGCCGTTGATAAGAGGGGGATTACATTAGATTTTGTGAATTTACGATTTATTTTTATGGCGACAATTGTACTACCCTCAAGTGAGAAGGACACAAAGGGAAGAATGGACGACAACTATATGATTTTGCAGATATTAGACAATAAACAATTCCTTCATTTGGTGGAGCAAAATCGACCGATGACCATTGACTTTCAACTGCCTGTTTCATATTTTTTAACTGAAAAAAGGAGAATGCTTTTTGCAAACGTAAACCGTACACTCTCCTTAGTGCCAGTCTTCAATTTGTCTTCTCTGCCTTCTCGTAGAGAAAAATATTTTAGTTCTGATCAAAACACATTTTTCGCGTTGTCAGGACGTGTTGGAAACTGATCTATCTTTGCAGGTAACACGAAAGCGAAGATAACTTGAAGTACACTTTTAAAAATATCCCTTTTTAACATAGAACTGCCTCAGGCATCTGAACCTTGTATAGCTGTTTGGATGATCTAATACATTGAAGTATGGCGACAAAAGTGATCCTGTTGAAGGAACAAGAGTTTTATTAAACGCAAGCTTATTTTAATTAACACTATTTAAGACAGCAGTGTTACTAGGAGGGAAGCCAATGCAAGCCAAAATGCTGGTGTGCCTCAGCATCATGCTCGTCTTATTCGGAAATTCGGCTACTGCAAATGAAGCAATCCGGATTCGGTCCATCTATTCCGACCAAACAGGCAACGTCTCCATAGTGGTTGATGTCCCGCCCGGCAACAACCCTGAGGCGTCCCAATTCCAACTCATTGAAGATAACAAGAAAACCGTTAAGGCCAGCTCAGTCAGGCCGTTTACCGATTCCGACTGGAAACTCGCTGTCATATTTTGCGTCGATAAGAGTGGTAGCATTAGCGATACGGAACTTGAACAAACGAAGACAGCTCTCAAGAATCTTTTGAGAAAACCTCTGTTCAGGAAACAAGACCGTCTGGCGTTGGTATCGTTTGAGAATGAACCGAGAGTTATCCAATGGTTCTCACAACCGCAAGAAATATACAAAAAAATAAATGAGCTGGAAAACATGAATGGGCGTCATACAGTGCTGTATGACACGCTGTTTGACTCTTTGGGGTATCTAAACAGCGACAGCATAGACGCGTCCCCGCCGGTTTTCAAACGTATTCTCGTTATCACTGATGGACAAAATGATGGTGGATTGAGACAAAATACCACAGAAGTCAGAGATAAAGCTCTCGAGATGGGTGTTGCCATAGATGCGGTACTATTGAATGCCAAAAAAAAGAACGTTGAGACGATGCGGTCATTGGCTGATGATACCGGCGGTAAATTCGTCAGTACGGATGGCAAGGGCGTCGAAACGGCACTCAATAAAATATTTAGTGAAATATTGGGTGAGTCTGTTGTTTATTTTCAACGATCAATCGACACTGCTGCACCAAAAACAACCAGCGTCGGAGTGCAGTTTCAAAAGGGCAATGAGATGCCGATTTCCGACAGTGTTCAAGCAAGGATTCCTGAGACAAAGGTTGAACAAACCCAACCCGCGGTTTCGAATGCAGAGGGAACTCCTCAACCAACGACAATGCCGAAGGAAAAGGATCGATTTTTTGATTGGCGTTGGTGGTATTTCATTTTTCTGATGTTTGCAGCTCTTCTGGCTTTGCTTATTTGGCGGTCAAGAAAGAAACCTCGTGCTGGTCCTGAGGACCTGGAGCCCAAAGTCGAATTCAACCCAACCCCACCTGCACCAACTTCATCCTCTTCACCCCCAAACGAAACAAAGAGAAGAAAAACACTGGTTGGCAGTCCTTCCTTCTCCACTCTCAACTCGGATTCGCCTATTGCCACCCTTGTGTGCTTAAGCGGTCCTCAAAAGGGGCAACGATTTTCTGTTGAAAAGGAATTATTTCATATCGGGGCAAAATTGGATAATGATTTGTGTATTACCCAAGACGAATACGTCTCTGGAGATCATGCGTATCTTCGTTACGAAAATGGCAGCCTGTTGCTTTTTGATAAGGGATCAAGGAACGGAACTTTCGTCGATGATGCGCAGGTAGCGGATACAGGCCTTGTCCTCAAGCCGGGAGAACAAATCCGTATAGGTACGTCTGTATTCGAGGTGGTGATACCGGCAGATTAATTGGTTCAACGATAAGATAATTTAGTATCCGGCGTATTTTCAAACGAGTCGAGGTACGACCATAAACGAAAACACCGGCAACAAATAAAAATCCTGAAATCAGAAAACAAAACTACACCATTCCATGGTTGTAGGCTTGATTACCAACGACCTTTCCTAGATTCTCTCAGTCGTACATAAAACGAATGAAGAACCCCATGACAAGGAGATCACTATGGCAAATAAAGAAACACCTCCTGATCGAAAAACCAGGGTAGGTATGAATGAGCCGGCAAGAAGCGAGGGACGGATGACCAAAACAATGCCGGTAAGCGAAGGATCTCCCAGTAGTGGAGGTTATTATATGGGCAAGGATGATACGCGAAAAATTGTAGGTGTTCTGACAACATATACCTGGCAACCACAGGGGCAACTATTTCCAATCAGAGAAGGAAAAAACTTTATCGGGAGTGATAAAGTTTACAGCGATGCCTCCCATCAACCTTGCGATATTCAAATTAAACAAGACGAGCGAATGTCCGGCGAACATGCACTGATCCTTTGTCGAGGCGGTGTATATGAGATCATCGACCAAACCAGCAGCAACGGAACGTTTCTCAACGGCGACATGCTTCCTGCAAATCAATCCCAACGCCTTGAAAATTATTCAGAAATCAAGGCCGGTTCGACACTCTTCACCTTCATCAAAATCGCACCGCCCAAAACCGCAGAGGAGCATGTTGGTCAGTCTCCCAACGAGAAAGTGGATAAAAAACCCGGGAAAGAGGCCATTGGCGGAAAGGATACATATGTTCCCTGAGTGAATGGGAAGGACTCTTCCACACCGGTTTTTTGAAATCCGTCAAATGGAAGCCGGTATAAAGGAGTTGTGACATGGACGAGATCTTGTTGAAAATAAACAATATACTTGGCCCTTATGCCTGGCCGTTGCTGGCTTTTGTTCTGGTTGTCTTTCTCGTTATCCTGTTCAGACAACAAATAAAAACGTTATTTCCGAGAGTAAGCGAGATCGCATTCGAATCAAAAAATAAAAAGTTCAGAGTTGCCTTCAACAAGATAGTAAAAGAAGCGCAAGCTCAGGCAAAGGACGTTAAAAGGGATGTCGAATCCAGCAGGATGACGCCGGTGCATGAACAAAGAATTGATCCAGGCAATCTTACGGCACGGGATATAGTGCTGGAGGCTTGGGGCGCCCTAAAACAAACGGCGTATAATTCTTGTTCGGCTCTTCAATTAGCCATGACACCAGCCACCCAGCTAAACACCGCAGTAGATAGGCTCGTTGGTGCCAAGGCAATGGACGAATACATTGCTGCTCCCATCAAACAACTCCATGCACTCGGCCAGGAGTTGGCAAACAACACAAATTTTTTACCAACCATGGAAAGCGCTCATACCTACAAAAGTCTCGCTGATAATCTGGTTGACTGGATGATGTTGTATATCCTTTCCCCTTCACAAGAAAAGTCAGTTGAAAGCGGGGAGACGGCGTTAAGGAGATCGACGGTTGTCGGGGGAAATCCCCCTGAATCAAACGACGGCATACCGGGGATGTCTCTTGTAAGCGTAAAGGGCTTGCTCACCGGCAAGAGATATACGGTAACCAAGGATCGTTTCAAGATCGGTAGAAATGAGGACAACGATCTCTGTGTTAGCGATGACGAATATATTTCCGGCAACCATGCCTTGCTAAGCTATCACGATGGCAATGTATTTCTCACCGATCAAAATTCCCACAACGGTACCTACCTGAACGGAAAGAAAATCGGGATGCCGGTCATGGTCCGTAAAGGCGACAAAATTCAATTAGGCGGGTCAGTGTTTCAGGTGACATGAAGTCCTTTTATACCCGATCAGGCCTCCAACATTTTTGCGTGGTAGCGAAATGAAACCACCTAAACCGAAGATCGAATTTGCCGCCCGCTCCGAGACCGGGAATGTGCGTCATGAAAACCAGGACCGGATGAGTCGCGCAGAGACGCCTTCGGGTTACCTTTACATACTTGCTGATGGCATGGGCGGTCATAAAGGAGGTGCAACTGCAGCCGAAATGACGGTCCATGGGCTGGAAAATTATATCGCCTCGGCAACGGGGGCGACTGCCACCGACAAACTTATCGGCGACGCATTTAAAAGTACCAATAAAGCCGTTTACGATAAAGCTCATTCCGGAGACGTGACAACTGAAGGAATGGGATCCACAGCGGTTTTGCTCTTGATCCATGGAGATATCGCCAGGGTAGCACACGTCGGCGACAGCAGAGCCTATCTTTTCAGAAATAATCACCTGCGGCAGTTAACAAAGGACCATACAGTGGTTCAAAGGATGGTCGATGCCGGTATGTTGACAATCGAAGATGCTGCCAAGCATCCTGATTCCAGTGTGTTAGAGCGTGCTGTCGGCAATAGGCCAGAGGTCGCGGTCGACATCGGAAATGAGTTCACTTTGTCCGATGGCGACGCCATTCTTCTTTGTTCGGATGGATTGTCAGGGTATGCTTCAAACGAAGAGATCGAATCTCTATTGCAACAATCCACAGGTGCTCAGGAAGTACCGGAAAGATTGATCGGGTTTGCCCTTAACAACAAAAGCAGTGATGACAATATAACCGTACAGTTCATTCAATATGGGACACGAAAATATAATCCGGTCAAAGAGAAGAGGCGCCCGGAGGGAAAGACCGATCCAAAAAAAAAGTTCATCCTCTTCATACTCGTGCTCTGTTTATTTGTTGCAGCAGGGATATCGGCTTACCTGATTTTCTATTTTACGGAATAAAACCATGCCGCCGAAAACGTATGGCATTTTGATAATAGGGAACGGGTGACTGAGGCGATACCAAACCGAGAGGAAAATAGCCTGATAAGTTGATAATGGAGGTTAACCATCTTCTTGCAGGAGGATAAGATATGAAAAAGGCAATAGCTTTATCACTTATATTACTTTTCATCTCCGGATGTGCCAATCAAAGTCAACAAGCAAGGACGGAAGGCACCGCCGGAGGAGCCATAGCGGGGGGACTCCTGGGGGGACTTTTAGGCTATGCGGTCGGAAATAAAAGAGGGGCATTGGCTGGAGCGGCAATAGGAGGTGTCCTTGGTGGATCGTTGGGATACGCCTACGCCGACAATATTGCAAACCGCCACAAAGAACTCGCCGGCCATGAAAACGATCTTGATGCCCGCATCAGATTTGCCGAGGGGATAAACCATGACACAGAGGTATATAACCAGCGTCTCAAAAAGGAGATCGCCGCTTTAACTCCAGAAATTGATGCCATTGCCGCTCAAGCCAGACAAGAAAAAATCTCCCAACAACAACTGAATGAAAAGAGGCAGTCGCTTGACAAAAAGGTACGAGAGTCTGAAGCAGCACTGGCAGAAGCGAAAAAGGAACTCAGAGATCTGAAGAATTTTCGGAACCGTACCCCGACGCAATCGAACGAACTTGATGCCGAAATTGCGAAACTGGAAAGAAATCTTGTAGAATTAAAAGCGAATACAAATGCCATGGCCTCGTTGAGTCAAAAGATCTAACTGACTGTTGGATAACGCAGGCAACTTACTCTCAACACTCTTCGACATTTCAAAATCGTAAGCAGGAGGCGACGATGCGACTCGGAAGTATTCTCTTGGTCTTCTGTTATATACTTGTGCTGGCGGGTTGCCAGCAAAGCGCCCTCATGCAAATGAAAAACGAAAATGCTGAAAGGGAGATGCGAATTCATGAAAAAGAACAACATTTGAATGAACTGGAAATCCAAAACAAGGCCTTGCAGGAAAAAAAAGCAGAGCTGCAAAAGGAGCTTGAAACATCCAAGGTGAACCTTGACCAACTTTCTGAGAAACTTAAAAAATTAAAGTTGGAAAACGATCGAATCCGGACAGTTACCCCGGAACAGCTCAAGAAAAAAGAGCAGAATTCACTTCGTCTTCAAAAATACAGAGACGAGATAGAGACGTTGAAAAAAAATGACCATCTTTCATCCGACAAACGGTTATCGAAAGTGGATAAAGAAAAGCGGATAAAAGAACTCAAGGAAGAAATTAGATTATATCTACAATTCGGCCTGGAGTGATGGGCGGGATCTTTGAAGCCCTCGGTTGGCATGAAAAAGTCACTTCTGCTTTTGCTGCTTGTTTTATTGATTCTGATACCTTGGCTGATGGACCATGATCAGGGCCAGAGAACTGGAACACCTGCCCCCGATTTCTCAGGAATTAAAAAAGACAAAAGTATTCATCCATTGGCTGAGGCAATCTCCATTATCAATGAGAATGCGTTATTTGTAGGACTTGGAGATACAAGGTCAAAAATTGACAGTGAGAACCTCAAGGAATACTTGAACAGCCATGATCCCTATTCCGACTATCTCACTAGAAGCGAAAACCAGAAGTATCAGGAACTGCAAAACGAAAGGTATGTCGGTATAGGGATGGATCTAAAAAAGAATCGCTTGGGCGGCTATCATTGTTTTCCTTTCTTAGGCGGTCCGGCAGCAAAAGCCGGTATCCATAATGGGGACCGGCTTATACGTATTAACGGAATGCCGGTTGACGGGAAATCGCTTCCTACTCTTTCGGCCATGACAGTGGGCAAAGCCGGAACAACGGTCCAATTGACCGTGTTGGACGAAAACAATCAAAAAAATCAGGTAATGGTTACCCGTGAGAAGTTAGTGGTTAAAAGTGTCGTTACTACCTGGATAGGTGGTCTGCCCGTCGTAAAAATAAGCAATTTCAGTCGGGACACCAAGAATGAACTGAGTCAAGCAATCAGGAAGGTAAGAGAAAAAAAAGCTGTTATTCTCGATTTAAGAGGAAACTCAGGTGGGAAACTCGTCGCTGCAATCAGCTCGGCCATGCTGTTTTTGGACAAAGGACAAAGGATTGTCAGTATCCAAACTCGGAAAGGAGAGAAAGTTTTTTTCTGTAACACCGAAAAGTTGGATATTCAAGCACCAGTGTATATTTGGCAAGATGAGACCACTGCCAGCGCCGCCGAGGTATTCATCGCAGCTCTTACGGACAATGGTAAGGCCCTTTCTGTGGGACATCGTACTTTCGGTAAAGGTATGCAGCAGGATTACATCCCTCTGAGCGATGGGTCGGCACTCATTCTGACTACAGGTAAAATGTTGACGCCGACCGGTCTGGATTTTCAGGGCATCGGGTTGGAACCGACGTACAAAATAACGAACAATACCCCTACGACGGAGGAGTATCTCTTGCTCACGAAAAAGCTCCTATCCCGCATTTCTCATCAGCCCGGACGGCGTCAGGCTCGAAGTTGTTGGCAATGGGCTATAGTAATCTCTGTTCACGGCCAAAAGACTGAAGAAGATGACGCCGCATGGACTGATACCCCAAGGGCATTTTGTTCATGAAAAATGCGGCTAGGTCAATAACATATCCTACATAGCAAAATCTCTATATTAAGCAGGAGTCAGTGATGATTGGCGAGACGATCGGCCACCTAAAAATCATATCCGAGATTGGCAGAGGAGGTATGGGGGTTGTCTATCTCGCTGAACATTTATCGCTCAACAAAAAGTTCGCAATAAAAATCCTCTCCTCAAATCTGACCAACGATTCCCAATTCCGCAAGCGGTTTTACGAGGAAGCCCGTAATCAGGCTCAACTCGATCACCCCAATATCGTTCAGGCAACTGATTTCTTTGAATTTAACGACCAGTTTGTCTTTGTTATGGAATATGTCGACGGCCGTGATCTTGGAGCGATACTTAAAGACGAGGGGGCCTTGCCTGAAAAAAGAGCTTTTGCTATCTTCAAGGAGGTTTTGGATGCACTCGACTATGCACACAGTAAAGGTCTCATTCATCGTGACGTGAAACCCCAAAATATTCTGATTGATGAAAACGGCAGAGCAAGACTTATGGATTTCGGCATTGCTGTCATGTTTGGCAGAGAGCGGCTGACGGCAACGGGGACTGCTGTGGGTTCACCATGGTACATGAGCCCGGAACAGATCACCAATCCCATGAAGCTGGACAAGCGCAGTGATGTTTATGCTGCCGGCATTGTCCTTTATGAGATGCTTACCGGCGACGTACCTTTTGACGGGGAGTCGGATTTCGCCGTCAAAGAACAACAGGTTCATGCCCGGCCTCAAAATCCCCACGAACGCAATCCCAAAATCGATGATGATCTTTCCGCCATCATTCTCAAAGCCCTGGACAAAGATCCTGAAAAGCGTTTCCAGAATTGCACTGAATTTCTGCAGAGCATCAGAGACTATGAATCAAAGAAGTCAATAATTACAGACAATAGTCCCTTGAAAAAGCTGATTTTGCTGTTTATGACCGTGGCGATAGTGAGTGCCGGCGTTGCCACATACTTCATATGGGCTCCGCATAAAGTAGTTGTCATTTCAAAAGACCAGGGCTCTTCAGTTCAGCATGAAAAGGCCAGGCTTTGGATCAGCAGCGCCCTGGACAAAGCCGCTTTTGTTTGTAGAGAAACCAATAATGTCGATCTAAAAAGGAAAAATTTGCAGCTGGCAATAGATTCCGGCATCACCGACATGGCGGAAAAATATAAAAATGCCATTAATGAGATGGAACGAAATATTAAAGACGCAACATTTCAATATGATGACTTTATAAAAAAGCTGGGGGAGCTAAACAACCCTGTGGTAGAGGAAGAATTTAAAAACCTCGCGGGCAGCCGGGAAGAAGTTGACACGCACAAACTGGAAATTATGAATGGTCACTATCGTAACTACAGAACAAAAGGCATGCCCTCGGATGCGGTCATAATCAAGCAGTTATGTTATTGAAATTAAGTTGCAATCTTGATATTCGTCAAATAGATCTACGAATTTTGAGCATAATGCAGACTTTGGGCCGGTAAGCGAGCCGGAGAGACGCCGAGAAGGCCATTTTGCAAGTGGCTCTCTTCATAACCAAAAAAAAAGTTGACTCTCGGGCTTTCGCCATGATAGGTAATATTTAATCTCATCTAAAAAAGAGAATCTCTTTTTTCTCCACAAATTAGTGAAAAGACCGTTTCATCTTTGCCGTGTCTTTGGGCCATTCAGCTCGTATTAGTTGGTTTGCATCCCGAAACGGGGGATTTCCCTCTAAATCGAGACGCGAAGAATTTTCCCGTAGGTATCTACCTGATATTCCGAGGATAAAATTTTGAGCGAAACGAAGAGAAAGAAGGAAAGCACCGTTTTCGGATGGAAACTAATTAACCGGTAACGAAGACCCTATCAGCTGTACTCGAAGCCTGATTCAAGGCCGTATTTATTAATCAGCATTCGACCTGAATGGAGCCAATATGCTGCATTCAGGTGTCATATAATTACTAAGGAAGGTGTATGCAACTCTTCAAGAATTCACTGCATCATCTTTTTGCCGAGATTGAGCGGATAGATCTCATGATTGCCGCCCAAGTGGCTCGAAGTCGGGAGACATTCGCCGGTGACGAGCAATTTCGGGGGTTATACATCCCTGAGGAGGAGGTGGATTCGCTCCTTGCAAGCCCCATGGGCCGGCCACGCTGGGCCATGGGGCCGGAACGTCTTGAGCAAGTGACCGAGAGGCTGGAACGGTTACGGCGGCGGATCGACTTACGTTGTGACGAGAGCGCGCGCATGGGGATTGAGATGCGGCTTCATTCCCTGGCGCAAATTTTTACCCTCGACCCATTCGATATTGACGCCTTGCTTGTGGCGCTGGCAGTTGAATTGGATCTTCGCTACGAGCGCCTATACGCCTATCTCCAGGATGATGTTACTAAAAAAAGACCCAGCCTCGAGTTGATTCTTAATCTGCTGCTGCCGTCAACGGAAGCAAAGATTGAAAGGCGAAGTCGCTTTGAATCAGCATCTCCTCTCATTCGCCAACATATATGCGAGCTTTTGGACGATCCCTCTCACCCACACCCGCCATTTCTTGCCAAACACCTGAAGGTGAATAACCGAATCGTTCAATTCCTCCTGGGTTCTGACGCGCCTGATGAGCGCGTACATACTATTGTGGAGGTTATCAAACCTGAGCTAAAAAATGGAAAGAATCAGGTAAATGAAGAACAGACAAAGGGCATTTGTCAATTCATTCAAAACAGCGGCAATACCGGCCCGCCAGTGATTCATTTGTTTGGACCCTATGGAGTGGGGAAGCTGACAACAGCTCAAGAGGCGTGCCGCGAACTGAAAAAGAACCTTCTCGTAGCGCATCTCGACCGGATATCCACGAGCGATGATGGATCGCATGAAACGGTTTTCGACCTGATCCGGCGCGAAGCCCACCTGAACTGCGCGGCGGTATATTGGAACGGCATCGATAGCCTTTTGGATGAGCAGAACAAGAGAGTCCTCAAGATTTTCATGCGTAGCCTCGCCGAAACTCCTTTCCTGACTTTCCTTGCCGGGGAGTTTCCATGTGAGCCAAGATCCGACCTTCATGGTCCGTTCGTATCAGTCGAGCTGTTCAGACCGTCATCTGCGGAACGCTTCAAAATATGGACAACAATGCTCGACGAATTTGCTACTGATCTGAATCAGGACATAGCAGCCTTGTCAGCCAAATTCAAATTTACACACGGTCAGATCAGGGACGCCACGGCCACGGCCGCAAATTTGGCACGTATGAGAGATTCCAACCGGCAGCAGATCACAACCCGTGATCTTTACGAGGCATGCCGGCTCCATTCCAATCGGAAGCTCACCATGCTGGCACACAAAATTATCCCCAAATACCAATGGAACGACATAGTCCTGCCATCGGACAGGTTGAAGCAGCTGCGGGAGATCTGCAACCATGTCCGATACCGTGACCGGGTTTACGGCGAATGGGGGTTTGATCACAAGCTGTCGCTGGGTAAGGGCCTCTGCATTCTCTTTGCCGGTCCTTCTGGAACCGGCAAGACCATGGCGGCGGAGATAATCGCCGGAGAACTCGGCCTCGAGGTTTTCAAAATCGATCTATCTACAGTGGTCAGTAAATACATCGGCGAGACCGAGAAAAACCTGTCCCGGATTTTTTCGGAAGCGGAAACCTCAAATGCCATTCTCTTCTTCGACGAGGCGGACGCCCTTTTCGGCAGACGGAGCGAGGTAAAGGATTCCCATGACCGTTACGCCAACATCGAAACCGGTTATCTGTTGCAGAGAATGGAAGAGTACGAGGGCGTGGTCATTCTCGCCACCAACTTCCGAAAAAACATGGATGATGCTTTCATGCGCAGACTGCACTTTGCGGTGGAGTTTCCCTTTCCCGATGAGGCCGACCGGCGCCGGATATGGGAAGGCATCTGGCCGGTCGATACGCCGAGGGAAAGCGATCTTGACTTGGACTTTATGGCCGGCCATTTTGAGATAAGTGGTGGGAATATACGCAATATAGCGCTGGCGGCGGCTTTTTTTGCAGCAGACGACAGCGGAATCGTCACCACCGGCCATCTGCTCCGTGCAACTCAGAGGGAATACCAGAAGATGGGCAAGGTGATTGTCCATGGCGATTTTAAGGGCAGCTGCCTTTAACCGGAACAGGGAAAACGCAAATGATCAAAGACCTGGATGAAACCATTGCCGCATTGATTCGCCGTGATTTCCCTCAGGCCCTGGCCGAGCAGGTGCGGATAAGCTTCGCGCCGCCGGACGATCAGTTCCCGCCGCAATCGGTCACTCTGCCCGCAATCAACCTGTTCCTTTATGATATTCGGGAGAACCTGGATTTGCGCAGCAATGAGGTCTACCGCGAACGGAGAAGCGACGGTACCGTGTCCAAAACAAGAGCGCCGGTGCGGGTGGATTTTTCCTACCTGGTTACCGCATGGCCCAGTGAAAGCGTTCCCGACCCTTCGGAGGATGAGCACCAACTCCTCGGTGAGGTCATGATGGTGCTTCTCAGGTATCGGAAAATCCCCGAGGATGTTCTGCAAGGCGTTTTGAAAGAGCAGAATCCGTCGTTGCCCGCAAGCTCCCTGCAACCCGGTCGTTTACAGAGCCTTGGAGAGTTTTGGCAGGCGTTGGGAGGGAAACCCAAGGCAGCGCTCAACTACCAGGTTACCCTATCCCTGGACGTCGCCAGGCCGGAGGAAGTCCGCCTGGTTACCGACAAGATTCTCAAGATACGTATGGAGCGTGGAGGAGAGTCATGAAACTCTGGACCGAATGGGAATTTGTACGCAGACAGGTTGCTGTCAGCGGCAGGGTTCTCGGCGAGGACGGAAATCCCGTAGACGGCGCGAAGATAGTAATATGTCCGGTATCGGCTGAAACCAAGGTGAAGGCATCAAAGGAACCGATAACCGGTGGCCAAAAGCCGCCGGGTGGAACAAGTGCCGTTGCAGGCCCTGACGGAATATTCTTTTTCATGGATCTTCCCGACGGGAAATACGTCATGACTGCTGTCGATCCCCGTTCGAACAGTCGTGATGAAAAAACACTTACGGTATCGCGTGATACAAAAGGAAACATCAAGATGAAAAATGCCGATTTCTCGCTACGTTCATAGAAGGGCGGTGCAGGGGGAACGTGCAGTTTTGGATGGTTCTTTTACCGATGGACTTGGCCCTGCCTGCTATGTGGGCGGAACTCCATTATACGTAGACAAACTGAAAGTCATAATAAAAAAAGGAGGATGAGCGATGGCTAGACTAAGCTATGCAGCGCCCGGTGTCTATGTCGAGGAAATTCCTTCGGCACAACAGCCGATTGCCGGTGTGGGCACCAATACGGTTGGTTTCATCGGCGTCATTCCGGATGAAATTCAATATCCCGTACACAATCCAGACTATGATCCCGTACTAGCCCAGCTTGTATTGAAGGTCAACGATCTGAAGGCCAAAGGCGCGGAGGTATCGGCGGACGACTCTAAGAGCCTGGAGCAAAAGCTCAAGAACATCGACGACGGCATCGCCAAACTGACCGCGGACATCGAGGCCAAGGTGAAAGACAAAAAGGACGACGAAGACAAGCTGCAAGGTCTGGAAGAAGAGATCGCGAACCTGGAGGGCAAGCCTGTAGAAGAGAGAACCGATGACGACAAGAAGGCTCTCAGAAGCAAGAACGCCGAAAAGACGAAGCTTACCAAGGAAATCGGTCAATGGGGAGACGAGATCGAGGCCTGGACCAAGCAAAAAGAAAATCTTGAAGGGACCAAAAAAGATTTGTCCGAAGCCCCCTCCGACCAAAAAACCGATAAAATCCCAGCCGTGTCGGCCATGAAGCCGTACATACTGAAAAAGTTTCAGGTTAAGGCAAAGCCGGGCGAGACCAGGCTTTGCACCAATTTCAGCGAATACAGGGAACTTTTCGGGCCTTTTTCCGCCTACAGGGAAGATGAGCCGGACAAGCCCATCGACCCCATGCACAGCGCCCTGACCAACGCGGTCTACGGCTTTTTCCTGAATGGCGGAACACGCTGTTTCGTCGCGCGCGTGACGGATGTGGCCGACATTGCCGATGCCATGGATAAATTCGAATCCATTGAGGCTGTAGCAATAGTTGCGGCGCCCGGCTTCAGCGATCCCGGCATCTGGAGCATACTGACCGCCCACTGCGAACAGTGCGAAGACCGTTTCGCCATTCTGGATTGTCCCGAAACGGTTGGCAGCGACGACGCCCCGGACCTGCAGCTGCTGGGCTACGACAAGGTGGATAACGTTCTGCCGCAGCGCAATAAGAATGCTGCGTTTTACTTCCCGTGGATAGAGATCTCCGATCCGGCCAAACTGCTCCAGGATGAAGATCCTGTGCGCAAGGTGCCGCTCAAATACCGCGGCCGGGTCCATGTCCCTCCCAGCGGCCATGTTGCAGGCATCTATGCCAGGACCGACGAGCAGCGCGGCGTTCACAAGGCTCCCGCCAACGCGCCGGTTGCGGGAGCACTGAACGTCAAATACTATATCAGCAAAGCGAAGCAGGAGCTGCTGAATCCTCAGGGGGTAAACGTCATTCGCAATATGAACGGCGATATAACCGTCTGGGGTGCCCGCACCATCGGCGGCGACATGAACAGCGAGTGGAAATACATAAACGTTCGCCGGGTCTTCCTGTTCCTGCGCGACTCCATCGACCAGGGCACCCAGTGGGTTGTGTTCGAGCCGAACGACCGTGAGCTGTGGGGAAAGATCCGCCGCAATGTAAGCGACTTCCTGAGAATCGTATGGCGCTCCGGAGCCCTGTTCGGCTCGTCGCCCGAGGAAGCTTTCTATGTCAAGTGCGACGACGAGACCAATCCGCCTGAAGTTCGCGAACTGGGGCAGGTCATAACTGAGATCGGCGTTGCAATCGTAAGGCCGGCGGAATTCGTCATCTTCCGCATTACCCAGTCATCCGGCCCGAAGACGAGCTGATCCCCTGGCTGCAATACTCCGGAGCATGTAGATGGCGCTCATAAAGGAAATCACGGATGATGGGATCGGCAATCTGTCCCCGGGAGTTTTTTTCAAGGAGATCACCCCGCCGGGCGACCGCAGTATCCGAACCGGCATACCTGTGATCGTAGGTTTTGCCGCAAAGCCGGGCGATGCCGCAGGCGGCGCGTACAAGCTCGTCTCCGGCAAGGATCCGGCTGCCTCCCTTCAGAGATTTGAATCGTGGGAAGATGCCAAGAACAGGATGGGACAGGTGAACAGGGAAGGTTACCTGGATTACGCGGTCAGGGGGTTCTTTGAAAACGGCGGCAAGACCTGCATCGTAGTTTCGCTCAGAGACAGCGCAGATCAGTCAAAAGCGGAAGCGCTGAAGAGAGTGTTTCAGGACGACGGGCTCCTGGAGAGAATGCCTGAGGTGCTTGAAGCCGATCTCGTCATCGTTCCGGACATCATGGGGAAAGACATTCTCCGGTCGCCCGGCGCTGTCCTGGAACTCCAGGAAGCGGTCTTGGGGCATTGCCGGCGGATGGGGGACCGATTTGCGATCCTCGACTGCGGCAGTTCCGGCGAACCTGCTCTCCTCAATTCGAAGGAGGCGTCGGCACAGCGGCAAACTTCAATCAGAAACGCGATGAACTGGCAGGCCGGATTTACCAACATGGCAGACCTAAAAGGGGGCGCCGCTTATTTTCCCTGGATCCGTGTCGGACATCGTAACGGGGATACGGCAACTTCGGTGCCACCCTGCGGGCATGTGGCAGGGATCTATGCCCGCTCCGACGGCAGATACGGGGTACACAAGGCACCTGCCAATGAAGCATTAGAGGGAGTTGTCGACCTGGAGGTCCGCTTGAAGGATGAGGAGCAGGCTGAGCTGAACAAGATCGGCATCAACTGTCTTCGTTCTTTTCCGGGCCGCGGCATCCGGGTCTGGGGTGCCAGGACCCTAAGCAGTGAAACGCACTGGCGGTACGTGAATGTGCGGAGGCTGTTTCTGGCCCTGTTCAGGTGGTGCGAGAGCAATTTCGACGATCTGGTTTTCGAGGCGAACGGCCCTCGGTTGTGGGAACAGGTCAGCAGCCGGCTCGCGACCTATTGTCATGCTCTGTTCCAGCAGGGAGCCCTCAAGGGCAACAGCATACATGAGGCGTTTTACATCAAATGCGACGGGGAAACGAATCCCCCCGAGGTCAGGGAAAACGGGATGATGATTTGCGAAGTCGGACTTGCGCCGAGTACTCCCGCGGAATTTGTAGTTGTAAGACTTACCTGCAGCGTTGCCGGTATCGGCGCAACAACGTAAATCAGAAAAATACAAAGGGGAAAGATTATGCCAACAGGAAAACGCAAAGATCCATTTCAGGGGTATCGCTTCCGCCTGGAAATCGACGGGATAACCTATGGGGGATTTCGTGAGTGTTCGGGGCTGGATTCCACGCAGGATCCGGTCGAGTACCGCGACGGTACCGACGAACCCACGGTGAGAAAGCTGCCCGGTCTGACAAAGTATTCAAATATCTCCCTCAAGAGAGGGGTGCTCGATACGTCCGAGCTGTGGGACTGGCGCAAGGGGATCATGGACGGAAATATCGTCAAGAACAATCTCCGGAAGAGCGGTTCAATCGTCCTCCTGGACGATGCGGGAGATGAAGCAAGGCGCTGGAATTTCCGCAATGCCTGGCCCACCAAATGGACAGGCCCGACGTTCAATGCGACCAGCAACGATGTTGCGATCGAAACCCTTGATCTCGCCCATGAAGGATTGGAGAAGGCTAAATGACATTTCAGACAGAATTCAATTTTACTCTCCCGCAAGGCTATGTGGACGGCGAGGGAAACCTGCACCGGGAAGGTGTGATGAGGCTTGCCACAGCCCTTGACGAGATCGCACCGATGAAGGACCCTCGGGTGCAGTCCAATCCGGGCTACCTCGCCGTCATCCTGCTTTCCAGGGTCATTACCCGCCTGGGAGACATGGACCAGATCAACCCAAGGGTTATCGAAGGTTTGTTCGCCGGTGATTTCGGGTTTCTGCAGGATTTTTACAGGCGGATAAACGAAAACGGCCATGCCAGGATGACCGTGTCATGCCCGGAATGTGAAACCAGTTTCGAGTTGGACGTCGACAGCCTGGGGGAACGATAGGCTACCCTTCGGAGAGGTTGCACGAAGAGGTGGCCTACATCGCCTATCATTTTCACTGGCCGTACGACCAGATTCTTGGCCTGGACCACAGGGAGCGGAGGCAATGGGTTGAGGAAGTCGCCAAGATCAACAAACGTCTCAACGAGGCATTGGACGACGACAGGTCCGAGCCTTGGAGGTAACAAAAGCATTCTATGGAAAGAAAGGACCCGTATCTTGCCTATCGCTTCAAGGTGGAAATAGACAGCCTGCAGGTCGGCGGTTTCAACGAGGTCTCAGGTTTGACAATTGAAACCACGGTTGAGACCTTGCAGGAAGGGGGCGTCAATACGTACGAGCACCAGCTTGCCGGCCCCGCCAAATTTCCTTCCAGGCTGGTTTTAAAGCGAGGGCTGGCGGATGCGGAAGACCTTTGGAACTGGTATCAGGATGTGGTTGCCGGCAAAATAACGCGCCGGAATCTCACCATCACCCTGAATGACGATACGGATTGGAAAAGATGGCAGTGGTTTTTCACCCAGGCCTGCCCGGTCAAATGGACCGGGCCCAACTTCCAGGCCGGCAGCAACCAGGTTGCCTTTGAGTCCATCGAATTGGTGCATGAAGGACTGCAGCCGGGCGCAAAAAGCGGAGTGAAGAAATGAGGTTCATCAGGATCAAGCGTACTTTTGTAGATCCGAAAAGAGCATTCCGGCGGATGTCATCGCTTCCAGCCGCTGCTCTACGGCCAGATCGCCTGTGAACCGCGGCTGACAGACAGGCCGTCCCTGGCCTGCTGCCGGTTGCGGACGTCCTGTCCGCAACCCCTGCGGGGCTTGATGTGATTCCCGGACGGGCCTACGCGATGCGGCCGGAAGCGACGACCTCCGCCTGCCTGGAGTATAAATAAGTACGCATGAGTCGGATGAACCCAAAATCAATTTGCCGATCAAAATCTGAAATGATACAATGCCTCTTGATAAGAAAAATATCTCCAGCTCCCATCGGCCGAATCGGGCCGATGGAGATAAAAAATCCGATGAAATTAGAGCCTCTTGCAAAATGGCCATTTTGCCAAAACCCTGCGTTATGCTCAAAATTTCATCATCGGTATATCGGCTGTATGCCTGTGGTAAATTTTTTTGCCTGCTTTGATTTCGAACGAAAATTCTTATTTTCCAAGGGGCTCACTAGGACAGGCATTTTCGTCTTTCAGTGATTTACGACAAAGAAGAACAGCCTCGTGAATCAGAAAAACCATCTCCTTTTTGATGTATGGAATCTGTATGAATTCAACTTGCTCACATTCTCCCGAAACGATCACCTTGCCCCATATCGACGAGGACCGCATCCAGATTGGCGAGATCGACAAACTCATTCATCAGCTTTTGCAGTTGGAAACCGAGCTCAATTCAAACATTCCGACCACACTCTGGATCAGCGACCTGCACGG
>JBJKQT010000146.1:0-15229 GCA_046705065.1 Desulfocapsaceae bacterium | reverse complement strand
ACAAAGAAACAAGGGTAATCATGATGACTGGATCGCCACCCGACGACATTCGCGCTATGGAGTTGCATCCCGGACCGGTCGATGCCTGGATCTTCAAACCCTTCGGCTATGTAGAGTTTAAAGATCTCATCAAAAAGGTCGTTGCCGAGGTGAGTTGACGTTGTGGGCCATCCCGTCTCTCTGTTGTGGCGGCAATCCGGTCACTGCCCTTATTTTTTAGAGGTTCTTCCGGATTAAGCGTACTTTGGTAAAGTTGAAAGCAACAATCCGGCAAAGTTCATCGCTTCCGGACGCTGCTCTCCGGCCTCATCGCCTGTCCACCACGGCTGATAGACAGGCCGTCCATAGCCTGCTGTCAGTTGCGGACGTCCTGTCCGCAACCCTTCGGGCCTTATGTGATGCCCCTTCGGGCCTCCGCGATGCGCCCTCCATCGATAAACTTTTCCTCCTGTGTTGTATATAAGTACGCTTAAGCCTGATGAGCCTCTTTTTATCCAGTTTCGGGTTGCGCGCTTTTTTTTGATGAGTCGTCGAGCTCGCCCAAGTGAGTGGGAGGACAAAATGTCCCATTGACCGGTGTTGGCTGTTTCCTTTTGACCCACAGCGCCGAAAGCTGTTATTTTGTGTTGTTTTGAGGAATATTTTTCCCGAGAACCTGGGGGCAACCTACAACTTGTTTGGTATCCAGTTAAGACAATATTGCCCGCCGCATAAAAAATAGATATGTTTAACTTATTGTAAATACGTATCTTTTAAGGTGGCATGTTATTTGCTATAGAGTTGTGTGAGTGTTTTGCTTCAAATCACACGCTACACAGTTACCCACCTCCAATAAAGAATGAGGTGACATTATGGCTATTCGTGAACAAGTGTACGGTTATTTTCTTTTTGAGGAGTTATCTAATGGCTGACAAACTATTTCGTGTAAATATGTCTGATTTGAGTGCCAGGATCGAGGAGGTCCCTTCCGAATGGATGGGGCTTGGCGGTCGCGGACTGACCTCCACAGTGGTTGCCGCCGAGGTTGATCCGACGTGCCACCCTCTGGGTGCAAAAAATAAATTGGTGATTGCTCCGGGGCTGCTTTCCGGTACGCCGGCGGCCAACTCGGGCCGTCTTTCCTGTGGTGCAAAAAGCCCGCTCACAGGAACCATCAAAGAGGCCAATTCAGGCGGCACGTCCGCCCAAATGTTGGCTAAACTCGGCGTCAAGGCTTTGATCATCGAAGGCAAACCGAAAGATGACACATGGTACGGATTACGGCTTTCCGCAGATGGCGTCACCATCACCGAGGAATCCGAACTCATCGGGAAAGGGAATTATGAGGTTGTTCAGATTCTTAATGCCCGCCTCGGAGACAAGTTCGGTGTGATTACCATCGGCCCGGCAGGTGAGAACAAGATGCTCGCCGCCAACATCTCGGTCAAGGATCCTGGTTCGAGAATACGCTCCAGCGGCCGGGGAGGCCTAGGTGCGGTCATGGGGTCGAAGAGAGTAAAATACATTGCCGTGGAACCTACGGACAACAAGGTCGACATCGCCCAACCCGAGGCCTTCAAAGTGGCGAATAAGGCCTTTGCCAAGGCGCTGGTCGACAATCCCATCAGTCAGGCACTTGCCCAGTACGGAACCAATGTACTGGTCAATATTATCAACGAGGCTGGCGCCCTGCCGACGCGCAACTTCACCTGCGGCCAGTTTGAAGGCCACGAAAAGATCTCCGGAGAGACCATGCGCAATATCATGATCGAGCGTGACGGCAAGCCCCGGCACAACTGCCATCCGGGATGTGTAATCAACTGTTCCCAGATTTACAATTCCAAGGATAAAAAATATAAAACATCCGGATTCGAATATGAATCCATTTGGGCCATGGGGGCGGACTGTTGTGTGGACAACCTCGATTATATCGCCGAGGCGGACTATCTGATGGACGACCTTGGCCTTGATACCATTGAGACTTCGGTGGCCTTTGGTGTTGCCATGGAGGCCGGAGTCCTTTCGTTTGGTGACGGTGCCGAAGTATGCCGTATTCTGCGCGAAGAAATCGGCTGCGCTACGCCGTTGGGCCGGATTATCGGCTCGGGAGCGGGGAATGTCGGCAGGGCATACGGTGTCACGAGGGTGCCGGTGGTAAAAAATCAGGCCATTCCCGCCTACGATCCACGGGCTGTCAAAGGGATCGGCATTACGTACGCCACCTCCACGCAAGGGGCGGATCATACCATGGGCTATACCATCGCCACCAACATTCTTGGGGTAGGCGGCTCTTTGGATCCTCTCAGTAAAGAAGGACAGGTTGAGCTTTCCCGCAATCTGCAGATTGCAACAGCAGCCATCGATTCCACCGGGATGTGTCTGTTCGTGGCCTTTGCCGCTCTCGATGATGCCACCTGTCTGCCTGCATTGATCGACATGATCAATGCCCGGTTCGACATAACGCTCACCGCCGACGACGTGACCAATCTCGGCAAAACCATTCTCAAGACCGAACGGGGCTTTAATCTGGCGGCCGGTTTTACCTCCGAGGACGACCGTTTGCCTGAGTTCTTCGCCGAAGAACCCATCGCGCCGCATAACGTGGTTTGGGATATCGACGCGGCAACCATTGATTCTTTCTGGAATTTTTAGGCGCATATACCGCAGACGATGCAAAACGCTCCCCAAGGCATTCTCTTTTCTGCGGGTATCCCGGAGAGGGGGAGGACGCTCATGTCCTCCTCCTCTCTTTTTTTTTCATTAAATAAACAGAGGCACAATGGGATAACCCTTGCTATAATGGGCACAAATACTTATTAAAGCTGCTTTGAAAAATTGCCTTTTCGTCCCATCCCTTAACGCTGAGGTATTCTATGAAACTACGGTTTCTTGTTGTGCTGATTCTTGCCTTATTCAGTCTTCCCCTTGTGAGCGGATGCTCTGGTGACAAGGATAAAAAGGAAAAGAGCGCCATCGAGCAACAGACCGATAAGACAGCTAAGGAGGCTGTCAAAATGATCAAGACCCCTCTCAACGAGGCCAAGTCGGCGGCCAGGCAGCAGGAAGATTACAACAAACAACTCAAGAAAGAGTCGGCGAAATAACCTCTGTCCCCTTCCCGGTCTTCATGGTTTTAAGCGAGGATTTGCCTTTTGAACGTCCAACACCGTTTTCGCCCTTCCTTCAGAGTGTGCGGACATACTCATTTACAGATATGACACATATGGCTCATGGCTCCGCAGATGACGACGCTGTCCACCTCTGCATCCCGAAAATTTTTCATCAGGTCTGTCTCGCGAAAGCTGTTTGGATAGTGTTTTGTCACGACAATGTCATCTGGATGCGGTACAACCCGTTCATTAATTTCGGCACCGAAGGTTTGCGGAAGAAAAAATGACGCTCCCGTTTGGATTGCGATATGCCGGATATGAAAGATCGGCAATCCATCTTTTCGAAAGCGGGCCATGATTTTTTCTGCGTTGTCTGCCGCGCGTTCCATTGCGACAAGCTCCATTTTTCCTCCCGGGAAATAATCATTTTGAATGTCGACTGCCAGCAATCCTTGTGTCATGCCGTCTCTCCGTGGGTGTGATGTTACCATTTCAGATTACCTTGAAAAGTTGCCTGCAGGTTTTCCTGTCTGCCCGATTAGAAGATAATCGAATCACATATCCGTATCTGACATTGAGAGTCGGAATCCATCGGATTTCTAGTAAACTAAAAACTATCCCGACCCAAACATTTCCATGCTCTGGAAAAATATTGGAGTGAAAATCAAGCCGGTTGCGGGGAAAATCCGGAATAGCAAAGAAATTCCAAACACGCGTGAGTCATTACAACTCATCGGCGTTCTATTGCGGGTCATTTTGACCCGCCAACAGTCCTTCCTGATTCGGCCCCAAAAGGCATTTTTGTTTTTTCCTTTCGATATCAATTAGATAATTTAATATTGATCTTTGCTGCCATGGATCCTATCGACAAGAATCAGTGATTTTTTTTGGCAACACGGTCGGTTTTGAGTCCGTTTTAGTCGATTTTTTGCTTGAGTGAGCTTTTTTTTATAGCCGGAGAGGCCCATCGGTCAGGACAAAAAGATCCTGAAGAAACCGTAGATAAATACGATATCATTCTGAATTTATTCGGTGTTATGATATGGCATGAAGATTGCTATAGGAATGATGCGCGCATTATGCATCAAGTGACCCATAAAAAACAATTCATTGGAATCAACAATCAAAAAAAGGAAGGTAACGTTATGGCTATAAAAGAGCAAGTATACGGTTATTTCATTCCCAGCGTAACTCTTATCGGAATCGGCGCCAGCAAGGAAATTCCGGCAAAGATCAAAGCCCTCGGCGGCAGCAAGCCTTTGATTGTTACCGATAAAGGTATCACCAAATCAGGTATTACAAAACAGATCACCGACCTGTTGGACGCAGCCGGTATGAAATATGTGGTTTACGATGAGACAATCCCGAACCCCACCGACACCAATGTTCATGACGGCGTAGCAGCATACAAAGAGAACAAATGCGACAGCTTGATCACACTCGGCGGTGGTAGCGCCCATGACTGTGGCAAAGGCGTTGGTCTGGTTGTCGCCAATGGCGGAAAGATTCATGATTTTGAAGGCGTTGACAAATCCTCCAATCCCATGCCTCCCTATGTTGCCGTGAATACCACAGCCGGTACCGCATCTGAAATGACCAGGTTCTGCATCATTACCGACACCAGCCGTAAGGTGAAAATGGCCATCGTCGACTGGCGTGTCACCCCGGGAATCGCCCTTGACGATCCCATGCTGATGGTCGGTATGCCTGCGGCACTGACCGCTGCCACCGGTATGGATGCGCTGACCCACGCCGTGGAGGCCTATGTTTCCACCATCGCCACTCCGATGACCGACTCGGCGGCCGAAAAAGCAATCGAACTCATCGCCAAACATTTGCGTCCGGCAGTCGCCAACGGCCAGGATATCGATGCAAGAGAAGGTATGTGTTTTGCTCAGTATCTCGCCGGAATGGCATTTAATAACGCAAGCCTCGGTCATGTTCACGCCATGGCACATCAGCTTGGCGGCTTCTACGACCTGCCCCATGGTGAATGCAACGCGATACTGCTCCCCCATGTCTGCAATTTCAACCTGATTGCTAAAATGGAGCGCTTTGGCAAAATCGCCCAGTTGATGGGCGAGAATATAGACGGTCTTTCTCCTCGGGAAGCTGCAGACAAGGCTCTGTCGGCAATCAAGAAACTCTCCACGGATATCGGGATTCCAGCCGGCCTGGTTGAGCTCGGCAAACGCTATGGTAAGAATGTCAAGGCTGAAGATATTGCTACCATGACCGCCAATGCTCAAAAGGATGCCTGCGGTTTGACCAACCCGCGCACTCCGAAAGATGACGATGTGAAGGCAATCTATACAGCTGCTCTGTAAAATTTTTGCAACCGGTCGATAAGACGGTTGAATGTGGACACGCACATAAGCGCTCCCGTGCGGATATCGCAAGGAGAGCGCTTATGTGTGCTTTTTGATGTTTTTTTTTCTTCCGTGTAGTTCGTGTAGTAATAAAAGAATTTGTTCTGAGCAATATCGTGTGGGCTTTTGCCCGGATTTCTCATCAGTTCAGGCGGCGTCAGGTTCGAAGTTTTTGGCAATGGACTATAGTGATCTATGTTCATTGCCAAAAACCGAAGAAGATGGCGCTGCCTGGACTGACCTTTGGTGAACACTGTGCAAATTTGACAACGCATCTATTTCTGTAAAATGTCTTAATCTTCCTGAAGTAGAGGCAAATTGACACAGTGTTTATGAGAAATCCGGGTTAGCCTGACAAGAAGTTCGCTATTGATCTCCTATCGGGATATTCCAAGGAACTCACACGAGGTTCTTAAGAAATACAGGTTGAAAGGATGAGCCGAAAGGTATAAAATCAAAAATCGGAGACGCTGTTTTTTTTCGGGTTATGTCTTCGTGTTAATCTCGAGTCGTCCGAGAATTCCTCTCTTGAAGAAAACGATCAATCGAAATTTGAAGCGGGAAAATTCTTGAACACAAAAACTTCCTACCAGACAGTCGATGAATCCTGGCAGCATTTTATCCATACCGGCAATGACGAAATTACGCCTGTTCGGGAGGTAATCCTCCGCTCCTGGCAGCGCTGTTTTCGCGCCGGAGTCGATCCGTATGACAACGGATTGCATCATCATCTTGAAGGCGACATCCTTGCAGACGCGCTGCAAAACAGGGAAAAGCTGATAGCCGTGGCACATCCGTTCATGGCTGACCTCTATGCCATTGTCAAAGGAACCGGCTTCGTAGTGGTTTTGACGAATGAAGAAGGTTATATTCTGGAGCTTTTCGGCGATGAGGGAGCCGATGTGACTCCGATGACAAGCAACTTTTTCAGGGGTGCCAGCTGGCATGAAAGGGATGCCGGGACAAATGCCATCGGCACGGCTTTAGAGGAAAGAAAGCCCGTTCAAGTATCCGGGTCCGAGCATTACTGCCGTAAGCATCACTGTCTTACCTGTTCTGCCGCCCCAATCTTTGACCCCGATGATAATCTTATAGGAATACTGGATATATCTGGATCCTATGAGTGCGCCCACATTCACACCTTAGGCATTGTCGTTGCGGCTGCAAAGGCAATCATCGCCCAATTAAGGATAAAAAGAAAAAATCACCAGCTTGCCGTTGCCAATAAAAAATTAGTCAGTTTTTTTAATATGGTGTCCGACGGCGTACTGATTGTCGATCAGGTGGGCGCCGTAACGGAGTTGAATCCGGCTGCCGAACGGATTTTCGGCAGGCAAAGATCTGAGTTGAAAGGGAAACGGTTGTCCCGACTGCTGGCCAGTGATTGTGCAACCTGGAAAATCGGCCTGGATTGGAAGAGATCGGTTTCAGATATCGAGATACTGATCGAGACCGGAAACGGACCGTGCCGCTGTCTTGCTTCAGCGGAGCCCATTGTCAATGAAAAGGAAACATCCACCGGCGGTTTCATAACGCTGAGGCCGATTAAAGCCGTACAAAACCTGGTCCATCGCTATAGCGGATACTCAGCGTCGCTGCAGTTCGACGATATTATCGGAATGAGCCGCGGCATGCAGGATGCGATACATCTGGCTAAATTATCTTCTCAGACTTCCTCCAACGTTTTGCTCCAAGGGGAGTCAGGCACCGGGAAAGAGATTTTTGCCCAAGCAATCCATAACCAAAGCAGCGGTTCCGCCGCCCCGTTTATCCCGTTGAATTGTGGAGCGATTCCAAGGGAGCTTGTGGGCAGCGAGCTTTTTGGGTATGAAGATGGAGCTTTTACCGGAGCGAGCCGGGGAGGCAAGCCGGGCAAGTTTGAATTGGCGGCCGGCGGCACCTTGTTTCTCGATGAAATCGGCGATATGCCCATGGAACAACAGGCTGTCTTGTTGAGGGTCATCCAGGAAAAACAGATGACCAGAATCGGCGGGCTCAAAGTCATTCCCGTTGATGTCCGGTTGATTTGTGCGACTCATAAAAATCTCATAGAGAAGGTGCACGAAGGGACGTTTAGACAGGATTTGTATTACCGGCTCAACGTGATGTCCATCACCATCCCTCCTCTCCGGGAACGTTTGGAAGATATTCCCCTGCTGTTTCAACATTTTCTTGACAAGCTCTGCCGGGATAGAGGCCATCGGGTGACGGTTGATAGAGATTTGATGCATTATCTCTACGCCTACCCTTGGCCGGGTAATGTCAGAGAATTGCAGAATGTAGTGGAACGGGCAACAAATCTTGCCATAAACGGTGTTGTGAGTATTCATCAACTTCCCAAAGAGATCGTCAACCAGCATCGAGGGCTTTTGGCAGGTGAAGTCGAAACCGGAGAGCCTGTCAATCGAAAGAAGCTTTTGCGCCAACGAGGAGAGCGGGAGAAGCTTCAGCTCCTTCAACTCCTCAACATCTACGAAGGTAATGTAAGTCAAGTCGCACGCGAACTCGGAGTTTCTCGAAAGACAGTCTATAACAGAATGCATCGTCACGCCATTGACAACTGATTTCGCAGCAATGACCTGTGAAACACCTGTGTAAAAAACTTCAAAAAGGTAACACTTATTTTACACTCCCTTCACAGTTAAAAGGCGATGTTGAAACGATCGTTTGTGTAATTTCTAGACCTAATTACTCGATTTTAAATCGTATTTAATTATTTTTCAGTTGTATATGCTCGTTTGGTACAAAAGTTGCTTTTCCTCATTCCGGCACAAGAAGTAGCAATTGTTTACAGTACTCTTGTTGCAACACATCAAGGTTAAACTATGAAAGCGATTCCAGTAGAAGACGCAGTCGGCACAGTACTTTGTCATGACATAACCCGTATCGTACCGGGACAATCCAAAGGGCCGGCCTTCCGGCGGGGACATATTGTTACATCTGAGGATATTCCCGTTCTTTTGGATATCGGAAAAGCAAATCTGTATGTGTTCGACCTCAATGACGGTTTTGTCCATGAAGACGAGTCCGCCATTCGGTTGGCCCGGGCTGCGTCTGGAGAGGGCATTGCTTTCGGTCTTCCAACGGAAGGCAAAGTGACACTCACCGCTGCGTATGACGGCTTGTTATCCATCAATGTAGGCGGGCTTAAGCAGCTGAACAGCATTGAGGATGTCAGCTTCGGGACGATTCATAGGAATCAATTTGTCCACAAGGGGCGTGCCCTCGGCGGGACCAGGGTGATTCCTCTTGCGGTCCCCGAATCCTTATTGATCGAGGCCGAGAAGGTCTGTCACAGAAACCTGCCGATTATTCAGGTAAAACCGCTCAAAGCTGCCCGTGTCGGGATTGTCACCACCGGCAGCGAGGTGTATTCCGGCCGGATAAAGGACGCCTTCGGTCCGGTTTTGAAACGGAAGTTCGAGGAATTGGGGAGTTCCATCCTGGAACAGGTTTTTGTTTCGGACCAGATTGATATGACTGTCTCCGCGATTCAGGAGCTGAAAAATAAAGGGGCCGACTTGATTGCGGTAACCGGGGGCATGAGTGTCGACCCGGATGATCAGACCCCTGCGGCGATTCGAAAAACCGGAGCACACATTGTAAGTTACGGCGCTCCGACTTTCCCTGGAGCAATGTTTCTTTTAGCAAATCTTGATGATGTACCGATTGTCGGTCTGCCCGGCTGCGTAATGTACTGTAAAGCAAGTATCTTCGATCTGATTGTTCCCCGGATTCTTGCCGGGGAGCGCTTGGAACGTAAAGATATAGTGGCATTGGGCCATGGAGGTTTCTGCGAGAGCTGCGAGAACTGCCGGTATCCGGTATGCGGTTTCGGGAAGCTCTAGCCCGGTGAAAATCAATTCGTTCAGGATTACTGAGATATGGAGGGAATGCAATGATCAAAAAGGAAATCGTTGTCAACGGCGTCCCCAAGAGTCTGGTTGTAGACGGGGAAGATACCCTGGCCCAGGTGCTGAGGAGCAATTTGAAGCTCACCGGCACCAAGGTCGGTTGTAATGAAGGCCAGTGCGGCGCCTGCAGTGTTCTTGTAGACGGCAAGGTTACCCGTTCGTGCGCGGCCAAAATGAAACGCGTGACCGATGGTGCCAAAGTGACCACCATTGAAGGAATCGGCACCCCGGATAATCTTCATCCTCTACAGATGGCCTGGATGGCTCATGGCGGTGCTCAGTGCGGTTTCTGTTCCCCCGGCTTTATAGTTTCTGCCAAAGGCCTTCTCGACACCAACCCGAATCCGAGCCGCGAGGACGTCCGTGAATGGTTTAACAAACATCGAAATGCCTGCCGTTGTACCGGTTACAAGCAATTGGTCGATGCAACCATGGATGCAGCCAAGGTTCTGCGCGGCGAGATGTCGATGGACGAGCTTGCATTCAAGATTCCCGCAGACGGCAGAATTTGGGGCACCAAATATCCGCGTCCTTCGGCAATCGCCAAGGTAACCGGTACCTGCGATTACGGCGCCGACCTCGGTCTGAAGCTGCCTGAGGACACTCTGCAGCTCGCCCTGGTCCAGGCAAAAGTATCCCATGCCTTAATCAAATCCATCGATACCTCCGAGGCAGGGCTCATGCCCGGTGTCTTCAAAATCGTAACGCACAAAGATATCAAAGGAAAAAATCGTATCACAGGTTTGATTACCTTCCCGTCCAACAAGGGTGACGGCTGGGATCGGCCCATCCTTTGCGACGAAAAGGTTTTCCAGTTTGGCGATGCCGTAGCCATCGTCTGCGCCGACACCTTGAAACATGCCAAGGCGGCCGCAGAGAAAGTCAAGGTCGAGCTGGAGGAGCTTCCTTCTTATATGAGTGCACCTGCAGCCATGGCTGAAGATGCGATCGAGATTCATCCGGGCACTCCGAACATTTATTTCGAGCAGCGCATCGCCAAAGGCGAAGAAACCGGACCGATCTTCGATAAGGCCGATGTCGTGGTCGAAAACGATTACTATGTCGGACGACAGCCGCATATGCCCATCGAGCCCGATGTCGGTTTTGCCTATGTCAATGACGACGGCAAGCTGGTCATTCACTCCAAATCCATCGGCCTGCATCTGCATCTGTACATGATCGCCCCCGGTCTTGGTGTCGAGCCTGAAAATCTGATCATGATCCAGAACCCTGCCGGCGGTACCTTCGGGTATAAATTCAGCCCGACAATGGAAGCATTGGTCGGCGCTGCAGCTCTGGCAACGGGTCGTCCGGTCTATCTCGGATATGACTACTTCCAGCAGCAGACCTATACCGGCAAGCGTTCACCGTTCTTTATTAATGTCCGCATGGCTGCAAGCAAGGATGGAAAATTGCTGGGTATGGAATCCGACTGGAGCGTTGATCACGGGCCGTACTCCGAATTCGGCGACCTGCTCACGCTGCGCGGAGCCCAGTTCATCGGTGCGGGTTATGATATCGCCAGTATCCGCGGTATGGGCCGCACTGTGTGCACCAACCACGCCTGGGGATCAGCATTCCGCGCCTACGGTTCGCCCCAGTCTGAGTTCGCCTCCGAGGTACTGATCGACGAACTGGCTGAAAAACTGGGCATGGATCCGCTGGAACTGCGCTACAAAAATGCCTATCGCAAGGGTTCCACCACCCCGACGGGGCAGGATCCCGAGGTTTACAGCGTACCTGACCTGATAGATACCATGCGGCCGAAATATGAAGCTGCAGTGAAGAAAGCAAAAGCCGATTCCACCGCCGATGTCAAACGCGGCGTGGGTATTTCTTTAGGTGTTTACGGCAGCGGTCTTGACGGCCCGGATACAGCCGAGGTCGATGCAGAGTTGAACGCCGACGGCACCGTATCCATTTACACTACCTGGCATGATCATGGTCAGGGTGCCGATATGGGAACACTGGCAACGGCTCATGAGGCCTTGCTCCCCTTGGGTATCGCTCCGGACAAGATCAAACTGCGCCTTAACGATACCAGCATTTGTCCCAACGGCGGACCTGCCGGAGGCAGCCGTTCCCAGGTGGTTGTCGGCCAGGGCATAAAGGCTGCCTGCAACCTGCTCGTAGAAGGTATGAAAAAAGGAAGCGGTTTCAGGACCTATGATGAGATGGTTGCCGAGAACATCCCGACCAAGTACCGCGGAAGCTGGACCGCTCCGGCCAATGCCTGCGATGAGAACGGCCAGGGGAAACCGTTTGCCTGCTACATGTACGGATTGTTTATGGCCGAGGTCGCGGTGGATACCAAAACCGGTGAGACCGCCGTCGAAAAAATGACCTTGGTCGGCGATATCGGCAAAATCGCCAACAAGCTGGTTGTCGACGGTCAGATGTACGGAGGTCTTGCTCAAGGTATCGGATTGGCCCTGACCGAGGATTTCGAAGACATCCAGAAACACTCAAGTATGCGCGGTGCCGGCTTCCCTTACATTAAGCGGATTCCGGATAATATGGAACTGCTCTATATAGAATCCGATCGTCCCGACGGTCCCTTTGGAGCATCAGGTGTCGGCGAGCTGCCGCTCACCTGCCCGCATGCCGCGATCATCAACGGCATCAATAATGCCTGCGGTGTACGTATAACCAAACTGCCTGCGCTGCCTGAAAAGGTTCTTGCAGGATTGAAGAAGTAAAGGAGACCCCCAGCCTCCGGGACGCTGCCTGGAGGCTGGGAAAAAGCATGGAGCAAAAAGAATTAAGGGAATGGGAGGCCCGGTGCATTCAGGAAGAACCGCCAGTATGCCGTGCCGGATGTCCACTGGCGGTGGATGCCCGGGCCTTCATTCAAGCCATGGCCAAAGACAACTTGTCGGAAGCCAGGGCGATATTGGAAAAGGGCATGCCTCTGGCTGCCATAACCGCACGGTTGTGCGAAGCTCCTTGTGAGAAATACTGCGTTCGGGGCGATCTCGGAGGCGCAATTGCCATCGGCGCCCTCGAACGTACGTGTGCCCGTTTAGCCACGGGTAAAAGCAAACGCCTGCGGCTTCCGCCAAAGCCGAAAAGGGTAGCAGTATTGGGATCGGGGCCAAGCAGTCTTGCCGTGGCCTTCGACCTTGCAAAAAAAGGTTACCCCATAACGCTTTACCATCTTTTGCCGGCACCCGGTTCCTGGTTGCGGGCTCTGCCTGATTCCGATCTGCCGAAGCAGATTCTGGAAGAGGAAATTCGGAACCTCGAAAGTCTCAGTGTCAAATTTTGCCGGGTTTCCGGGATTGATAAGAAATTGTGCGAGAGCGAAGTCTATGACGCGGTGTATATCGGGCAGGATGATGACCTTTCAACCGATCTTAAAGCCTTGCTCTCCGATCCGGATGGCCGGACATTGGCGTTGCCTCGATCCGGCTGGTTCACCGGCGGTCTGAGTTCATCGGAGCATCCCGAAAGATTTATAACGGATATTTCCCAGGGCCGTGAAGCCGCACTTTCCATCGACCGGTTTCTCCAGGGGGCGTCGCTCACCGCTTCGCGGGTGCCTCCCCGCAACGGAAAAACAGATCTTTTCACGGAAACAGGACATATTGCACCGCTTCCGCGGATCGTTCCGGCGGATGCAGCGGCTTTCAGCCGGCAGGAAGCAGTCGAAGAGGCCCGACGCTGCATCAATTGCCAATGCCTGGAATGTGTCCGGCACTGTGTTTATCTCGCTGAGTATGGTGCGTATCCAAAAGTTTATGCTCGCCGGGTTTATAATAATTCCGCCATCGTCAAAGGCGTTCATCAGGCCAATACTTTTATCAACTCGTGTTCGTTGTGCAGGCAATGCGAAGTTTTCTGCCCCAATGATTTTTCCATGGCTGAGTTGTGCCTTACCGCACGGGAACGCATGGTGCTGGAAAAGCGCATGCCGCCGTCGGCCCATTGGTTCGCCCTCGAAGAAATGGCCTCGGCCGGAAATGAAGGGGCTTTGATCAAGCATGCACCCGGTGCGGCGACAAGCCGCATGCTTTTTTTCCCAGGCTGCCAATTGGCGGGCATTCGTCCGGAACAAACCCTCCGCCTCTATGATCTTTTGCTTGAACTGGCTCCGGAAACCGGCATCTGGCTCGATTGTTGCGCCGCTCCAGCCCATTGGGCGGGCGAATCAGGGCTTTTTACCCAGAAGATGGAAAATCTCTCGCGGCTTTGGAGCGAAATGGGTTCCGTCCAGGTGGTGACCGCCTGTTCTTCCTGCCTGAAGATGTTCAGGGAAAATCTGCCCCAGGTGCAGGTGCGCTCTGTCTGGGAGATTCTGGCTGAGAAATCCTTTAAGCCGGTATCGGCTCAATCTGCACCTCTTGCTCTTTCCGACCCCTGCACGTCGCGCCACGACGAAGTGACTCGAAACAGCGTTCGCAGCCTGTTGACGGCGTTGGAACAACCACTTGCCCCGTTGGCGATGTCCGAAAAGGTAACTGAATGTTGCGGTTTTGGCGGATTGATGGAAAACGCCGATCCCGTTTTGGCCCGTAAAGTGACGAAAGCCAGGGTGGCGCAATCGGATGCGGATTTTCTGACGTACTGCGCCATGTGCCGGGATCAATTGGCAAAAACAGGAAAACCCGTGGTTCACCTCTTGGATCTTATCTTCCCGGATATTGCCCATCCGGCAACCGAGCCGCCGGTTTCTCCGTCGAAGAGGCGGGTGAATCGCAGGCAGTTAAAGTCGCTTGTTTTGAAACAATATACCCCAGAGGAACAACCGCCTCGTGAACCATGGGAAGACATCCCCCTGGCTGTCTCCTCCGAAGTTGCTGCCATGCTCGATCAACGCCGCATTCTTGAAGACGATATCCGCAGAGTATTGCACCGAACCGGGCAAAACGGCGTTTGCTTTGTTCATGGCGAAACCGGCAGGAAGGTCGCGTCGGCAAGGCTGGGGGAAGTAACTTTCTGGGTAGAATATCTGGAGGAAAACGATGTCCTCCGGATCCTTCGTTGCTGGAGTCATAGAATGGTCATAACAAGAGGACATCAATGAAGCTGAGTTTTCTACCGGAAGATATGAATTGGATCTGCCAACCGTGCGGCGCAGCTCTTGAACCGGGACTCGTCGAGTTAACCTACCTGGGTAATGTCTTTAAGGTGGAACTGCCCGTTTGTCCGAGATGTTCAGCCGTTCTGGTTTTCGAGGAGCTTGCTTTGGGGCGCATGTTGGAGGTGGAACAACTGCTCGAAGATAAATGAAACCCCTGTATCTGACATCTCCGGTCCGCCAGGGCTTGGGGACCTGCCTCCGCCCGGGCGGTTTAGCCCTGACGGAACGTATCGTGCGCTTCATCAAGCCGAGCCCATCGAGAGTGGTCCTCGATGCCGGGTGCGGGCAGGGAGCAAGCATGGGATTTTTGCGCGATCAGGGTTTAACGGATATTTTCGGTCTCGACCTTGATTACAGTCTGTTGTCGGAGGCCAGAAATAGGGGACAGCGTGTTGCCTGTGGTAGTCTCGTTCACCTTCCGCTCGCCAGCTCCTGCGTGGACATGGTGATCTGCGAGTGCGTGTGGAATTTGACGAACCGCAAGCAGGTGCTTGCCGAATTTGCGCGGGTGATGAGACCCGGAGCCCGGATAGCCGTATCGGATATGTATGCACGAACCGCCTCCTTTACGGACCGATCCAAGCAGTGGCCGGTTCAATGTTGTTTTTCCCAAGCCACGGATTTGGATACCGTACAACGACTTTTCTGCGAATCGGGTTTTTCCATTCAGATTATTGAAGATCATACCCGCTTGCTGAAACAGACCGCAGCCGAATTCGTATTCACCCATGGCTCGCTCAAGGCATTCTGGCAGGCAGTGACCGGTGATCCCCA
>JBJKQT010000145.1:0-6617 GCA_046705065.1 Desulfocapsaceae bacterium | reverse complement strand
TCCATCTTTTGAAACTGAATACCGATGCCCCGCTCGTTTTTTCGTATGACTGTGGCATTCAAAAAGTGCTTTTGTTTCAGTTCATGCGAAAAAAAATTCAGAGAAATAGTCTGGCCGATTTCCATTGACTGATCGGTTTCGATGTAAGCGCCTTCCGAGCTGATATCATGCAATGCACACTGACGAGTCATGTCTCCCATTTCATAATCAACCGTCATGAGAAGCTGACTCCGTTTACGGGTACGTCGATTGAGCCTTTGGCTGTTATTTTCATCATGGATGCGGCTGCCGTCAAGTATCAGCGACATGAGCGACGTGGAGATTTCCTGCTTGATATCTCCTATGCTGTAATCAATATCCACTACCACGTTTTTCCAGGAGATAATCTCCAAGGCGGCAGATTTTCCAAGTAAAGAGCCTGTTCTAGCGGCAAACGGCTCTCCTTTTTTCAGCCAAAGAAAGCCTTTCTTTTCTTTTGCTGTCACTTGAAGGGTGCAATCGTGCGCCTCCATGCCCAGGATCTGGAGTAACGATGTGAGAAGGATTCCACGGATTTGTCCGCCGTAATTGATACGCAGCTCTGTTAAAATCCTTTTCGTCAACAGGTTCAGGTCCTGAAACCGGTCAAAAAATATCGTTGACGGAAGTTTTTTTACTTTGGCAAGAAGTATGGGATGGGTTTCGTCAGTCATGACGATGATCCGAATTAGGGGATGGTTTTTGATAAAGTGACTGATGACTTTAAACCCGTCGATTTCCGAAAAACGGACGTTTGTGATTACAAGATGGATTTCATTTTTCTGCAGAAGGTCGATGGCCTCAGTATAACTTGTGGCTGTCAGTATATTGAAAAAACCGCATTGACCGCCGAGAAACCCTTTAAGGACCTGCAGCAGCGTCGGTTCGGTGGAGGCGATGAGTATATTGTTCATTTAGCATTCCAAAAGACAAGATTGGCAGTCATCTGCAAAGTAACGGGATCACGGCCTGATGAGGAAAAGAGATCGCTGAAAAAAAGTCGGACCGTCATTCCTTGACAATTTTTAATGGAGGAAGTGTATCGTATTTTATTAACGGATGTCCACCTGCTTTTTAACCCGCATTTCTCATGAACACTGTGTCAATTTGGAAGAAAGTTAAGAGATCCAACAAATTTTGAGAAAACTCATCCGTTACCAAATTGACACAGTGTTCACCAAAGGTCAGTCAACGCAGCACTATCTTCTTCAGTCTTTTGGCAGTGAATAGAGATTACTATAGCCCATTGCCAAAAACTTCGAACCTGACGCCGCCTGAACTGATGAGAAATGCGGGTTAAAGGCGTCGGCAAAGGGTCCGGCGTAAATCGTGCAGTGATCAATGGTGCTCAGGCAGCGGCACGTGGAAATTAACCATTATTGAGGAAGGAGTTTTGAACAAAAATTTAGTTGGAGTGTGTGGGGCCTCTTGGTTGGGATCGATGAGTTTTCAAATTGGTTTATGTGAGGAGGGTGTCATTCGTTTATCGATTGGTTGTCTTACATCTCGATTGCAAGAAGTGCTGCACCCAGGGCTCCTACACACTGTGGATCGGCAGGCACCAGAATTTTCCGCCCAAGCTTTTGCTCAAGAAGATGCTGCATGCAGGGATTTTTGGCCACCCCTCCGGTGAAGACGATGTCCCCCTCGGAGGAGACGCGGTTGACCATTCCCGCTACCCGGCGGATTACACTTGCGTGCAGACCTCGGGCGATCTCCCGTGTGTTTTGTCCTTTGGCGATGAGTGATGTGACCTCGGATTCGGCAAACACCGTGCACATGCTGGAGATATTGAGCTCCGCTTTGGCGATCAGGGCCTCCCGGCCGAAGGCTTCGATGGTGAACCCCAGGGTTTTAGCCATGATCTCCATGAATTTCCCTGTTCCGGCGGCACAGCGGTCGTTCATCTCGAATTTTTTGACGCGGCCGTTTGCAAAAAGGGCTATTGCCTTGCTGTCCTGGCCGCCGATGTCGAGCACCGTTTCGGCCTCAGGGAAAAAGGCCCGTGCACCACGGGCATGGGCCTTGATTTCGGTAATCGTTGGCGAATCGAAGGCAATCTCAAATAAGCTGCGGCCATAGCCGGTGGCCACAATACGGTCGAAGCGGGCGCCGTCAATTAGTTTGCCGGCTTCGGCCATCGGGTCAAAACCGGTGTCAGCCTGCAGACTTTCTACCATGTCTCCTAAGCCGTCGACCACCACCAACTCGATGGAGCGCGAGCCGATGTCTATCCCTGCAAAACGCTTGCTCACGACAAAGCCTCCGGGTTATCGAAGCTGTTCGATAAAGGCTTCTATCCTGGTTTTCAATTGTCCCATATCCTCCATGCTGTAATCGGTCTCGATGCGCAGAGTCGGGATGCCTTTTTGCTCCAGGGCTTTTTCCACGGGGATGGATTCCATCAGATACGGTTGGCAGAATTGCAGCCCGTAATGGATCACTCCGTCCGCCTTGTAAGAGGCGGCCATCTCTTGAACATGGGCGAGGCGGTCGGGGTTTGGGGTGAAGATGGCGCAGTCCACCTGATAATAACGATCGATGATGGCTTCCATCATTTCATCAACGGTCTTGCCCGAATCGTCGGTGAGGTTTCGGGTGCCGCGCTCGCCGACGCAGGATTCCTCGCCGACGATCACCGCTCCGGACGTCTCGACGATCAACGGCAGCTTCCAGTTGGGTACGGCCTGGGGACAGCCCGAGACCAGAATACGCGGTGTTTTTTTCGGAAAGACCCCTCTGCCTTCGGCAACCCGGGTTTCCAATTCGTCGCAGATTTTCTCAACAGAAGCAGTAAATCGGGCTGGATTGTCATAAAAGAACACCTGGTTGGCAAGCAGAGCGTCAAGGCCCGAGATGGGGGCCGGGTCGGCTTTGCGAAGCGAGGAGAGGCGATGGATGGCTGCTCTTTTGGCGTTTACGGTTTTGATGGCCTCTTTCATCGAGCCGGCAGTGATCGCAACTCCGGTGAGTTTTTCCACAGCGGTCTTGAAGCGATAGTATTCCGATTTCAGAAGAGCACGCCCCTGTTCGGATTTCATTTGGGGCAGATCCATCACGTAGAGGTTGTCGACGAGGCCGTTAAAGGTTTCATACGCCTTTTTCTTGCCGTCGCAGGTGTTTTCCCCGACGATCATATCGGCGCTCTCCAGATAGGGGCACACCTTGCCGAGCTTAAAACCGAAGGATGATTTAATGAGCGCGCAGGTATTGCGGGGAAGCAGCTTTTCCACTTCCTCGGTTGCAAAATCAGCGCCGGAACAGAGCCCTACCAACGTGGCGTTTGCTGCAAGAGCTATCTCTTCGGGTACGAAAACGCAGTAACAGCCGATGATTTTGCGACCGGCTGCCTTTTCGTCCAGAAGTTCCTTGATTCGCAGTCCGTGTACCTCGCTCATGACGAAGTCGAAATAGCCCATCCCCTCCGGGCGATCTTTCTGGGCAAGGTAGATATCCCCATAGGCCGGGCCGAGCACGCCCAAGAGAGCATCGTGCGCATTGAGGTCAAGTCCGAGGTCCTTCCACATTGAACGGTAATCTTCGCTCATTACACTGTTCCTCCAATATAAAATATAGGAAATTCTGATTGATTAAAGGCAAAAAAAAAAGCACGCCTGGTGCCCATTGAGAATAGCTCTCAGGAATCACGATTACCATATCCAATTGAAATTTACAATCTCTTCGATAAGAAATTTCTATTTGTGCAACCAGTTATATTTTTTGTTCCTTTCTATTTAGCGGGAGTACGGCGGCACGAAAGTCGACGAAAGAGGTTGAGTTCGGGGAAATTTTCATCGGAGATTCGATCTTCTTGAATCAGTGGAAACGCGCTATGGTTTGGCAATTTCTACGTGTTAGGTTGATGAGCTGAGCGGCCTCGGTTGTCTCACATCGCATAGAAAATTTTCCTCTCGAATCTTGCAATTATCGATTGGAGAATTTAATGTTCATCGTAATTCGGCCGTTGATTCCGGTTCCTTTTCGGCTCTGCCATGGCTTGGCACCGAACACAGAGAGGGGAGACGGAACGGCAGGCAATTCTAAACATGAAATAACCGATCCGTTATGATTCCTCACTTTCCGGCTGCGGCTGCAGTCACACTTGAACATCGACCGATTCTGCATCCCAGATTTAAGGCGCTGTCGCATGGGATTTCAGAGTTTACGTTTGCCAATATCTTTCTTTTTCGCCAAACCCACAACTACAAACTCACACTTTTCGATGATGATTTGATTGTGATTCTGGGAAGAGACGACGATATTCCGTTTTTTATGCTTCCGTTCGGGATTCCAAAGGAAGCCGATCTTGCCCGGTTGTTTGCCGACTACGGCGGCATTAAATGCGCTTCCGAGGACCAAAAAGTATTCTTTGAAAATCAGGGGTACACCGTGATCGAAGACAGGAATAACTTTGATTATCTGTATCTCAGAAAAGAGCTGGCGGAGTTGACCGGCAGGAAATACCATAAGAAAAGAAATCTCATCAAGGCCTTTCTCGATTCCCACGACTATGTCGCAAGACCTCTATTGGATGAATATACTCGGGATGCCCTGCAGATCCTGGAGGAGTGGCGGGATGCGCACGGTGCTCTGGGCGATTATTCAGCAGCTCGGGAGGCTTTGGAAAAATCGTGGGACCTTCAACTTTGTGGAGGAATCTACTATGTAGAGGACCGTCCCGCCGCTTACACACTGGGTGAAGAGTTAGCCTCAGGGACGAGTTTTGTTATCCATTTCGAAAAGGCCGTGTCGGGCTACAAAGGATTATTTCAACTTATCAATAAGAGTTTTGCCTCTGTACTGCCGGATAAGTATGAAACGATCAACAGGGAGCAGGACCTCGGCGATGACGGGCTCAGACAGGCGAAACACAGTTATAAGCCATCGGGATTTGTGAAAAAATACAGAATATTTCCAAAGGAACGATAAGCGTCAAATCTTTGTTGTCGAGGTAAATTCGTCTCCATTCTTAGGAGGTGCATATGGAATCGAAAAAATCCTGGGACCCGAAAATGAATGTGGGCTCCATTGTCATCGACAATCAACATCAAATCCTTTTCGATCTGATCAAGGATCTCAATAGGGCAATACGGGCAGGAGAAAGCGTAAGAGTGTTGGATACCCTGCTGAGCGTACTTCTCAATTATGCCTTTCAGCATTTCGAGACGGAGGAAAAGTATTTTCAAAAACACAAAGACTACGTCAAGCACTGCCTCGAACATTATCGTTTGCTCAAAAAGCTCAACGATTTTATCGTCGATTTCAGAAACAACAGGCCGGTGGGCGACAGAACTCCTTCAGATTTTCTGGAACACTGGCTGCATGATCACATCGAGCAGTATGATAAACCGTATCTCAGCCACGAAACGGCGGATATACCTCTAATGGTAGAAGATGATCATGTGGATGAATTCGATCCCGGGAGTAATGACAGGCGTCATCACAAACGTATTCAGCACAATGAGGTCGTCGACGGGGATATCCGTGTCTATTGTTATAATGCCACTCAGCTGAAAGGGAGAACGGCGACTGTAGTCGATATGAGTCCCGGAGGCCTGTTGTTGAAATCGAACAGCCACCATGAAGTGGATGATCTGCTGATTATCAGCTGCACCATCGGCTCGAATTTCAAAATGAAAGAGAAAGTGCGGGTCAAAACGGCAAAGGACAACAGATATGGCGTGGAGTTTGTCTCCCCGTCTTTAGAAACAACTGATTTTTTTACAAAGCTCTATGGTTCCGTTCATTTGAGGCATCATAGGCCTGTCTGATGCGAAGGAGGGCGTCTCCGGTGGACTAACTTTGCCTTGCCGCATGTTCCTGATTTTTTGAACGGCAGCCGAACGGTTTGCGGCAAAGTGTCGATTCGTCCAGTCACGTAAGCACTCTTCTCCTGTTCCGTTGATCTCCAGTATTTTGTTTCATATTGTATCGTTTTGTCTCTTGAGTGTTTCTCGTCACAATAGTGGTGTTTCAATGGCTGACTTTTTTCTGCCCGCCTCGGCTTGGATTCGGGCCGGTATCATGGTCCCATGAGTGGTCTTGAAAATAAAATTTGAGTATAATAACCTGATTTTTAATTATATTTGAATAATTGGCCTGCTGTGCATTAAAGGCATCGATTGTTCGGTCGCATGGGCAGCTCCTCCTTCTACGCTTTTTTTCTCCAGTTGATTCCTTTCCTTGTTCTGTTATCGGGCTCCTTTTCAAGGGCATCCGGATTCCCTGCTGTTCCATCTCTGACTGTTTCAAATTTTCCTTGTATGTTCCGTTATGTTTCAAAATGACCTATCTGCCGAAACAGTAGAAACTGGTTCGGGAGTTGCAATTGACCTTATAAAGAACGCCGATAGCGCACCAATTCTTTAGCGTACTTGTGCCCATAACCAGATTCGATCTCAAACAATTCGAAAGCGCAAAACAAGACGCGTGGTTTCGACAGAAGAGGGTGTCCCAGCCTTTCCGCTTCCCCTATCAATGAACAGACGAGGTAGGAACATGAATAAAAAAGCCAAATATTTTGTTCGACTCCAAAAAGTTCTGACCTCCGCTTTTTTTATCCTGATAATCATCCCGACCCTGATCATCACCTGGGTCAT
>JBJKQT010000144.1:0-20872 GCA_046705065.1 Desulfocapsaceae bacterium | reverse complement strand
AAATCGTCCCTTTGCCGGATCGAGCGTGAAGACAGTTATTCAGATTTAAGGTTCATCAGGCTTAAGCGTACTTATATACAACACAGGAGGCAAAGTTTGTCGATGGAGGACGCATCGCGGAGGCCCGCCGGAGAATTACATAAGGCCCGAAGGGTTGCGGACAGGACGTCCGCAACTGACAGCAGGCCACGGACGGCCTGTCTGTCAGCCATGGTGGACAGGCGATAAGGCCGGAGAGCAGCGTCCGGAAGCGATGAACTTTGCCGCATTGTTACTTTCAACTTTACAAAAGTACGCTTAATCCGGAAAAACCGGATTTAAAAAAAGGGTTAGCGCAGGGAAATCAAAAAAAGAGGGATGCTCGAATATTCACTCGAACAGCTATCCCGCAATTTTGGCCGCCAGTTCTTTCCCGTAATCTTGTGCTACCTTTATGCCACCGGGAACAACACTGGTCTTTAGCATTAGCGGCGAGGTAACCATATCCATGCAGTAAACGTTTTTCATTGTCTCGAAAATCCGTTCTGCAGCTTCGCCGCTCCATCCGAAAGATCCGAACGCAGCACCTTTCTTTCCCTGCAATCCGGCTTTTTCCGCAAGAAACAAAAAAGTCTTCATGCTGTTCATCATCTCCCCATGATAGGTAGATGAGCCGAAGACATAGGCATCATATCCCAAGAGGTCTGCCTCGGATTTAATGTCTTTTACATCCTTGAGGGTTACTTCGATCATTGAAAACCGCAGACCTTCGGCAATAAGCTCGGCGATGGATCTGGTTTCTCCGGTCCGGGTTGCATAGACAATCAGCGCTTTCGGCATGTTTCATCCTCCTTGCCCGAAATTAAAAAACAGTAATGAGTCCGTGAAGATCATAAAATAAAAAGGCTCTGTAGGTTCTACTGATTCTGTAAACGAAGAAAGACTCCTAGTCCTGATTTCCGGTCTAGCCTCACCATAGTCTTTGAAAATAAATCCTATTTTCTTTTCCGGCGAAAGACAAGGGATTTCATCACTCGACGTATTTTCCCTCTTAGATATGGCAGGTATTGCTTGAAATTTCGTTTAAGAAAGGGGGATTTGCTTTAGAGAAAAAAAGGCGATAGGATAAAAGCAGGGATTTCTTGCATTGCCCCAGAACACCACTTCTTTTCACTCATTTTCAGGAGAACCTCATGGAAACGCGGAGAAAGGTCAAGTATGCAATCAAGAGAAAATTTCCGGTCATCAACATGGACGACAGTCTCGACGCTGCGATCAAACTTATGGCAAAATCCAATGTTTCCGTCCTTGCTGTGAAGGTGGAAGAGGAACTGATCGGTATTCTCACCATATCGGATATCATGCATGCCATTACCAATGGAAAAAATCTTTCGGAAACCAGGATTTCAAGCTTCATGACCAAGTGCGACTTCCACACGAAAGATTCCACCAGGCATTCATGCCTTCAACTCGACGAAAACGAAGACGTGATTTCAGCAATCAAGGTCATGAACGAGGCGAGTGTCAATCATTTGCTGATAACTGGTGAAAATACCAAACCAATGGGTATCGTCTCCAGCCTTGAGTTGATCAAGCTCGTCGCATCCCTATGATTCCGAAATGAAAAGGGCTATCGGGAATTGGTTTGAGAAAATTGCAACCGTGAAGGTCGCCGGAGTCTTGATCTAGGCGCCCAACTCCCCATATGGGATTTATACTGTAAGCAATTCGTAGTCGACATTTCCGAAACCGAGTTCACGTGCATATTCGAGCTGTACACGGCTGGGAATGTCATAGGCCAATTGCGTAATCGTTTTTGCCGTTTGTTTTTCAACCAGATCCAAAGAGGCCGCATCAAGGGCGACCGGATCGCGGGAGACGAGGATTCCGACATCGGGAGCAATCTTTTCAAAGGTGTGGCCCATACAGTCGCAATCTTTGGAAATACGTGTAAGAATATTGATAAACAGGCTCTTTCCCCGATAGAGAGAACATACTCCCATGGCATGCTCGACAATCTTTTTCTGGAGGTCTTCATAGGTTGCACCCCAGTTGTATTTAACTGCCTCGAAGCGGCACATGGCCAGACACTCTCCACAGCCTATGCATTTTTCCGAGGCGATAACCGCCTGATTGTTTACAATGGAGATAGCCTCTTCGGGACACCATTTGGCGCATGTGCCGCAACCGGTGCATTTCTTTTTTACGATTTTCGGTTTGGCCGTGGAATGCTGTTCCATCTTCCCTTTCCGGCTCGCACACCCCATTCCCAGATTTTTCAATGCAGCACCGAAACCCGCCGCCAAATGTCCTGTGAAATGAGAGACGACAATCATGAAATTGCACTTGGCAAAGAGTTTGGCTATATGGACGGATTGGTAAATTTTCCCGTTAATGGGAATGTCGTATTCCTCATCGCCGAACAGGCCGTCGGCCATGATGATCGGCATCCCGGTCTCCTGGAGGCCAAATCCCTGGGCATGGGCATGGGCTATATGTTTCACCGCATTATCCCGATTTCCCTTATACAACGTCGAGGTCTCGGTTAAAAAAGGCGCCCCTCCCTTTTCCTTCACTGCTTCAGCCAGCATTTTAAAATACAACGGCCTGGGAAATCCCGTATCCGGCGACTCACCGAAATGAGTTTTCACGACCGTGATGTCCTTCTCAGCCACAAGTCTCAACAACTCTTCGGAGTAAATCAGGGTCTTCAGTCTTTCACACAGAACATCATCACTTTCGTTATCGGAGGCCGGAATAAAATAAACGGATTCTCGCATGGTATCTTTAACCTGTTAATAGGGGGTTATTTCATATGACCGGAAAAGTTCAGTTAGCCCGCATTTATCATGAACAAACTGACGACAAACGCGGGTTAGTTTTCATCGGTCTCTGAATCCAAATAGTTTTCCAATTTTTTCAATTCAATTTGGTAGCATTCCGGACAAAGACTATGGGAAAAGGTCAGGTCCCAATGCTCCCTGAAATATACTTCGACACGAGACCAGGTTTCTTCACTGTTCCTGATATTCTTACACTTGGAACATATGGGAATCATGCGCGGAAGCTCGGCAATATCACTTATGTCCTCGATTAAGAGAATTACAAGTTGAATATTTTTGAAAATGAATCTTGACGCTGTTATCAGCGCATAAATAGCCAGGACATTGCTGTCTTTTTCAATTTCCATAGTGGCCCGGCGGCGTACCACACGATTGCCGTGAAAGGCTTCGGAAACCGAATTCCTGATAATGCAGGTTTTGCAAAACTGTGCGTGCCCACAGCCGTCTTCTGTCTCTTTGGCATGAAGGCAGCTGAGTACGTCACCACCGCGACGCTTTAAAACAGTTTCCTTTTCCTGTGCCAGAAACTTAGCCGCCGCTGTGTTGAACTCCTGAATTCTCACATCCTCGTCAACGATAAAGACCATGGACGGGATGGCATTAAACACCGTTGTGAGCAGATCCATTTTTGTCTTTTCTTCCAACACTCCCCCTCTTGGTGTACTATCAAGGATTTCTGAAATCGCTTTCCCCTTGGCGATTTCTTGATTACTCCAAATCTGTATAAAGGGTCTGAGCGGGTATTTCAAGTCCAAGTCGCGTGTAAGCGGAAGATCTCTCACCGGACCATATGACGATACGCCGTTTTCCTGTTGCAAGGCATGGAAGTACAATGATATAAAGTAGGTTGAAATTACGCACCGCTCCTGCGTTTCCCCAGCCGGTGCAGAAAAAAACGTAATCGGCTGTTTGTCGGACAGAGAAAAAAAGCAGAACCGAAAGTCCGGCTGTATTGTATTCGAGGCCGATATCGTTTTCGGAAGGAGATGGAATATGCAACAAGATCTGATTGAATCCGATGTGCAAGTGCATTCGGAGCGTTTTATAGATATGGCATCCCGCACCAACCGTCTGGGTATCCTTGAACGGCCCGACGGTTACGGCAAGCGGATAGGAGACTGCGGCGACACCATCGAACTGTATCTCTCCATCCGCGGAGAACAGATTCAAATGGTCACCTTCCAGATCCAGGGATGTCTTAATACCAACGCCTGCGCCAATGCCCTGGCCTATTTGGTCGAAGGACGAAGCATTTCCGACAGTTGGCGGATAACGCCTGAAAACCTGATGGATTACCTTGAAACCCTGCCACCCGATCATGCCCACTGTGCAGAACTTGTCGTCGGCGCCTTCTACCATGCCCTCAATGATTACAACACCACCAAGCACGAAAGCTGGAAAAGGGCCTACCGGAAATCCGAGCCTTAATTCTTGAGCTTTTTATCCTTCTCGGTGGCTGGAGGAATCTTCATCCCGAACTGCTCGGCATCGGCGCTCTGATGATCTCGTTTGAGGTGGAAATTAATCCATGAGTTGGTCTTGTTCAGCTCCCACATTCTGGGAGGTACGCACTCGATGGAGAGCTTTTCTCCGTGGTGGGCCAATCGTTGATGGGCACGAACCCAAACACACTGCTTATCCGGATACACCTCGCACATGCCGTCGCGGCTTCCGCCGCATTGGCCGTTCCTGGTGTGTTTGGGACACTGTGAGACCGGGCAGAGAAATCCAACATGCTGAATGGCGCAGTCGCCGCAATGCTGACAATCCAGGAGTGCCTTTTTGGATGTGTTTTCAACATATGAGGCCACCCGTCCCACCCTTTTATGTTTGTCGATCCATTGACTTGCCTTGCTGCAAGCCGGGGCCAACGGGGTGTCGAAAGTAAAAAACGCATTGTGAATCTTCTTCATAAAAGAATAATGCAATTTGTCTTTCATGGGCAGGTCGACAGGATTTGACCCGAACATTTCGGCAGGATTATCGCCATACATATTCTTGGGATAGATATAAAAGCCATCCGGCTGCGGGTAATCAAACTCGGTGAAGAAATCCTGCCAATCCGCTTCGATCTCTTCCATGCGATCAAGGATCTTTCCGACGACGTCAAAACTTTTATGGATGCCGCCGATGTGCATCCCCCGGTAGCCGAGACCTTTCAACACGGCTCCGAGCTTAGCTGCCCGTTCGATGGCCAAACGCTGCCCCTCTTCCGGTGTTTCCCATTCCTTTTTTATAGTTTCCAGAAGTTTGTCGGTAACCACCGCTCCAGGTATAATCCCTTTATTCATGATCTTGGCCGCCTTGGGATTCAGGACATAGACTGAACCCATCACGGGGATATGCTGCAATCCTCTTTGCCGCAGGAAGGTCATCAACTCGGCAAACTTGCGGGTATCATAGCCGAGCTGGGTAATGATAAACTCAGCGCCGGCAGCTATTTTTTTACAAAGTTTGGTATACTGCGCCGCGCATTCGGCCTCGGTGCGTTTGAACGGAGATACGGCACTGCCCACGAAAAAACCGTCAGGATCGCCGGACTCGATAATTCGTTCGCTGAGTTTTCGCAACAACATGATGGCGCTTACCGATTCAAGATCAAAAACCGGCGCACCCTGCCCTCCAAAGCCCTTACCGGTGTAATCCCCGGTCAGGGCCAGAAGATTCTTCATTCCCATCATCGCCAGCTGCAGTGCTCGACTTTCCATTCCGACGCGGTTCATATCCCGGCTTGTGAAATGAACGATCACGTCCATTCCCACTTGAAAAATATCATGCCCAAGGACATCCGGACTGAGAGACGGATTGCCGCCCGGATTATCGGTAACCGATACGGCAGCGATCCTGCCGTCGGTAAACGAATCTCTGGCTATCCTTTTCACCGCGTCCACAGACTTGCCGGTGGAATATCTGCCGGGAACGAGTTCCAGGGTGACGATAAAATTTCTCGGATTGAGAATCTCCGTTTGGAAAACAGTAAGCATGGCAACCTCCCGTGTTATTCGCCAATTTAAAACTATAATACCACAACGTGGTGTTGTACAGGAGGCTAAATAAGAAAAATTCCCAGATAATAAAAAAAACTATTCTGCCGTTCGAACATCATCCGACATTTGACCTTATGGATCGGAAAACACATGAGGGATGGTCATTTAAAAACGGCTGAAGACAGGCTCACGGGATCGTTTGGTCGGTTTTTCCGGTCGGGGACGATGATTTTTTTTCTTGTGCCGCGGTAATTTCCTCTTTCAACTTTCGTATGTTTCGACGCCCCACAGGAGCAAAATACTCTCGGATGGCTTCCATGAAGTGACCAAAGAAATTTTGAGGCAAGTCAGTTACATAATTGCCAGTCGGTGGAAAAGACGCAGATGGGATGACAAAAGCGTCGTGCCGCGAGGAAGGCAAGGCGTTGAGGTTGATCTTTTGAATGGTAAACTGCTGCCCGTCTCTCAGCTCGACCATCGCCTTGACGATCAACAATCCCAGGTAGACCTTATCTTCCCTGTCTTTGGGAACCTGGTAATGCGAACATAATCTATTCAAGCCGGGGAGGACATTCACAAACGTCTCCGGAGGAAGCTCCTGGAGCGCGTTGAATCTGAAAAACGACATACCGGCAGGATTACGAAAGGCGTTGGCGCAATCGATGGTCAAATTTACAATTTCCTGGCCGCAATTATTCTCTATATCGAACCAGATGGGGTCACCTGGCTTTGCATCGTGGGAGGAAACAATTTTGACGCGCACAGGTGGTCTGGAAGAAAATTTCTGACAGAGAGTTCTGAAAAAATTCGTACCTTTTGGAGATGTGCTCATATTGCCTCCTTCTATGGAATATTTTTACAATGATAATTGGGTTGTAAGGAAAAGGCAAAGCTATTTTATTGCGCCTAATCTTTTTAGCCTCCCTCTTTTTTTTAACCTGGATCATGCAAGAAAGAGACCGAAAATCCAGCTTGTTCATATTTTTCCCCTCAAAAATATCGAAATTCGGGGCCCTTTGCAAAAGGCTCATTCGATAAGTCTTAATGCGAACAGTCGGCTTGAGACCGGCAAAAATTCGTAGTGACTTTTTTCTCGTATCGATTCAGCCTGGAGGATAAAATCGGACTGGAAACCTGCAATTAAAGAAAAACACTCCAACAATTTTTGGCCAAAGCCAGCCGGATGTCGGAAAACGTCAACGGAGAATCCGAGGTTGATCTCTTTTGATCAGGCATTATCCTTATATTGCATTTACTGCTGGAGAAGTACTCGAACAGAGGATAGACCGTTGGCTTTCCAGTGAAAATTTCGTCAAACATACTTCCAGAACAACACAGGCAGGAGACGTCATGAATACCATTGGTGGGCTGGAAGCAAGAAAAATTAGGATCAGATCGTTTTTTCCGCCCATGGGAAATCCGGGTTGACGACTTGCTTCAAAAGGAGAAGTAATGTTTACAGTCGCTGATATTTGCAATATCGCCATACAGATTGAGAAAAACGGTGAAGAAACCTATCGTCGTGCCGGCGAGACAGTTCAAAATGCGGAAATCGCGTCAATCCTGAACTGGATGGCGGATCAGGAGCAGAAGCACGCCAGATGGTTTAAATCGATCCGAACCACAAAGCCCCTGTCCGCAGAACAGATGGAAGCGGAGGCCATCGGGAAAAATCTGTTACAGGAGATGGTCAAGGGAAACGATTTTCTTCTCAGGCAGAGCGAACTAGAGCGTTTTCAATCCATTGCCGAGGTTTTGGCAAAATCGAAAACATTTGAACGCGACACCATAATCTTTTACAAGTTCCTCTTGGATCTCGTGGACGAGGAGGATTCGATTCAGCTGCTCAACAAAATCATCGAAGAGGAAACGAACCATATCCGAGAACTGGAACGTCTGGAAAAATCGTGACGACACCTTTTCGTCAAATATTGCTACGGCCAGTGCTTGCCGAGGACGGCCCGGACGACAGGACGCGCAAAAGGAGGACGGGCACCGTTGCATGCCTGACCACTTTATCGGCGACACTTCCTATGGCCCAATGGGCTTCGCCAAAGCCATGGGTCGCCATGGCTATAAGATCAAATCCGTTGTCCTCTGCATAGGCGATAATCTCCGCTGCTGCGGCCCCTTCCTTGTATTTCCAGGATACCTTTATGTCCTTTGCAGCCAAAACCTTGGCATTTTCCGTAAGGGCTTTTTCAGCTTGTGCCCTCATTTGAGAACAAAAATCCTTGAATGCGGCAGTGACAATTTCGTCGCCCACCCCCATGGTCATCGTATTTCCTATCGTGATCAAAGTGACATCGGCGTGCATATCCTTGGCCAGTTCTTCCACCTGGGGCAAGATCTTTGCCGCCAGACCTGAGCCGTCCAAAGGAACCAGTATCTTCTTGAACATACCCTTACCCTCCATTTTGACAAGACGCTTACAATCAATTCCCATTGAATATCGATGACCCACAAAAAGCAAACAAGAAAAATTCTATGCGTGAAGCGGCCTGAAAAGCCGACATTGTTTCGTCGTAATAATAATGCCGGAACTGCGAAGAAAAGTTTTTAAAAAAGAAAGATACACCCCATGCAGGTTGTTACCTTTCAATAAAAAAATTTTATGATGGGGAGACGAGCTTTTCAAGGTGTTTTTAGTCAAACATCCCTACCGAACAAGGTCGGCATGATCCCGCAGGCAAACAAAACGGCCGGTTGCCTGATTGGGCAGCCGGCCGTTTGACATTGTGACGCAACGTCCATAAAGACCGGACAAGCGGCCACATTGCGTTTTGGGAAAACTCGGGAGGAGGTCGATCTAGAAATGGTAGGCCAGGCTGAGTGCAACCACTGGATAATACTGGTATGAATCCATTTCATCTTTTATATCGGCGCGTTCTTTTTCAAGATCCGTGGTAAAATCCGCATCGGAGCCCAAGGCGCCGGACGCGGTCAGGCGGCTGACGGAAGGCGAACCCTGGAACATGACGCCCAGATCGAAGGCGAAAGTCCACTCGCCGTTTGAGGCTCGCCCACCACTCCAACCGATCCCTGCGTAAGGAACAATCTTTTTAAAATCCACACTTCCGGTGATCGTCCCCACTTCCGACGAAGAATAGGTGTTGCCCCCAATTTGTACGTCGCCGGTCGGCGTACCCGATACATCTACCGTATTTCCGTTGTAAAATACGCCTCCGGTGATGCGAAATATTCCCGAAAAAGGGTAAACATCGGCAAGCAGCGATGCATTTTTCCACGAGAAATCGGCTTTATAACGCACGTCGTCAACGGTGAAATTTGTCGTGATGGGCAGGTAATTGGCACCTAACCTGACTCCGAGAGTACGGCCGAATCTTTGTTGAAATTCAATGCCTGGCCCCAACGTGGAAATTTTTATCCCCGTAGAAAAATCATCGGCCAGGGCATGTTGGGCTGAAGCAGTTGTAAACAGCATGATAAATAGAGCAGCGAGTTTTTTCTTCATTCAGAGCACTCCTTTTGGTGGCGGTAAGAAATAGAACCTGTATTTGAAGACATTTTAATAAATGAGGGCCATAAGTGTCAGATCAGACTGAATTTCGGGCAACCTAGCAGAAGGGAACTGTCTTTTCAACTCTTTTCCCTCTTTCAAATAAGGGTCGGCTAATTTTTCCCCATGCAATTTTCTCTTTGCTCTTGCCACGAAATGGGAGAATTGCTTTCTTGCCGGAAATAACGTAATCTCTTTTTTTATCAATTCTCAAGGCAGCCTTATGTCCAACCGCATCAACTCTGCCTCTAATAAACAGGCAGTAAGAATACTTTCACCAAAGGGAAACAGCCATGGGACTTTATGACTTTACGTACTACAACATCATTTGTCGGAACGCGGGTCTTCACGGCGGGAAGACCGCATGGTATGAGGTCGCAACCGCCAAGTCCTTCTCCTTTCAGGAGATAAAAGCAATGACCGACAGGTTGGCCTCCGGCCTCAAGGCCAAAGGAATTGCGAGAGGTGATCGCATTGGCGTGGTTGGGAAAAACAGTCTCGAATACTTTCTTCTTTACGGGGCAGCGGCAGCCTTGGGTGCGGTCATGCTGCCGATAAACTGGCGCCTGTCGGCAGGGGAAGTCTGTTTCAACCTCAATGACGGCAAAGCAAAAATCGTCTTTTACGATGAGGAATTCGCCCCGACCATCGAAAAAATCACGTCTGAACTTCCAAGCGTAGAGCACTATTGTTCGCTTTCGGGGACAGCATCCTCGGCAGGAAATTTCTCGGAGCTTATGATCCAGGCAGACGACTTTAACGCCGAAGACGTTTCGATGGATACAGGATTCGTCATCATCCACACCGCCGCCGTTGCCGGAAGACCCCGAGGAGCGTTACTAACACATGCCAACATCCTCTTTTCAAGTCTGGAATTCATTCGGGCCATGTCGCTCTGTGAGAAGGACGTCAACCTAGGCGTCCTTCCCCTCTTCCATGTCGGTGGACTTTTTATCACCGTCAGCTGTTTCAACGCGGGAGCGATGTGTCTTAATTTTGAAAAATTCGATGCTCCGACGGCGGCCCGGCTTACGGCTGAGAAAAAAGCCTCGGTCCTGTTCGATTTCGCCCCGATTTTAGGTTCTCTTCTCGATGAAGGGCAAAAAAACACTACTGATCTCTCCTCCTTGAAAAAGGTCGTCGGCCTCGATTCCCCCGAAACCATCGTCAGATTTCAGGAGATGACTGGCGGCACCTTTTACAGTTTTTTCGGCCAGACCGAGACATCGTGCCTGGCCACAGTGAGCCCCTACAATGAGCGGCCGGGCTCCGCAGGAAAATCTGTTCAAGCCGGTGAGGTCGTCCTGGTCGACGATGCCGACCAACCGGTCCGGCAGGGAGAAACCGGGGAAATAGCAATGAAAGGCCCCATGGTTTTCAAGGAATATATCAACTTGCCAGACGATACTGCCCGTACTTTCCGCAACGGGCTTCACCACACCGGCGACCTCGGTCGATTCGATGAGGACGGCTATCTGTTCTACATGGGCCGCAAGGCGGAAAAGGAGCTGATTAAACCGGGGGGAGAAAATGTTTATCCGGCAGAAGTGGAAAACGCCATTCTCTTACACCCGGCCGTTGCCAAAACAGTGGTCTTCGGTGTTCCGGATCCGAAATGGAAGGAAGGCATTAAAGCCGTATGTCTGTTGAAAGAAGGCCAGGACCTCACAGCGCAGGAGCTGATCGATTTTGTCGGCGGAAAAATAGCCCGTTACAAAAAACCCCAGTATGTACAACTGGTAACCGAGATGCCGCTGCTTGCAAACGGCGCTCCCGATCGAACCCAGGTCAAAAAGCTCTACTCCAAACCTGAATAAAGAAAAACCAAAGATGAAAATACTCGTTCTGCTGGGACACCCCGATCCGAAGAGTTTCAACCACGCCATTGCTTCGGTCGTGTGTGAATCGCTTCGAGACAACGGGCATAAGGTTATGTACCACGATCTCTATGCCGAAAAGTTCGATCCGGTACTGACCTCGGAAGAAATACCGGCAGACGGCGTTGTCCCGGAAACCATCGCCCGGCATTGCGCCGAATTGCAGTCGGCAGACGGCATCGTCATCATTCATCCGAACTGGTGGGGGCAGCCGCCTGCCGTGATGAAGGGCTGGATAGATCGGGTGCTACGCCCCGGAATCGCCTACCGGTTTGAGGAGGGCGATACCGGCGAAGGAGTGCCCATAGGCCTCCTCAAAGCCAAGGCAGCAGTGGTGTTCAACACCTCGAACACACCGGATGAAAGAGAACAAACGGCATTCGGCGACCCGCTGGAGGCGATCTGGAAACGGTGCATTTTCGATCTCTGCGGAATACATACCTTCTGCCGCCGAACCTTCAATGTCATGATAACCAGTTCGCTCACCCAACGAAGGCATTGGCTTAATGAAATCCGCGACATCGTCGTCGACCTTTTTTCCGAATCCGTTGCAATCACTCCGAATGCTTTGGATTGACGCGTAGATATCATTGAAGGTTTTGCGATTTCAAACGGCGGCTATTCGTTTAAACGCCACGTGATCTCAGGGATCTTGCGTGGAGGGAGTCTTTGATAAGAGACTGCCGGATAGCCGACCATCATTGCGCCGAAGCTCTGATGCCCGACAGGCAGTCCCAATGCCTCCGACATTGGTGGATAGGTCGAAGCCGCTGCATTGAAGTAACCGGCCCAGCAGGTTCCTAATCCTCGACCGGCGGCAGCCAGCTCCAAATATGCCAGGGCGATCGTACAGGTTGAAGGCGCCATGCGATCGTCCCTCTCGGCGTGCGCGACAATCAGAGCCGGAGCATTGCGCAGAATAACATCCTCGCCGTCCTGCCAGCGCTGTACGGTTCTTTCCAGATGCAGCATTGCCGCCATCTCCGGCATATTGGCAATGACCCAGTGCATCCAGTCGACGACGATTCCGGATAGCCGTTGGAGCTCCTCTTTGCTGCCCAGGACCAACCACCTTTCCCTCTGATTGTTATGACCGGACGGAGCATAGCGGGCTATGTCGATGAGTTTTTGCAATTCAGCCCTGGGAATCTGCCGATCTTTGTAGGCCCGAATGGAACGCCTGCTTCGCAGAAACTGCTCACATGCCTCAGGCGAGATTCGAAGATCTTTTTCTATCGATGTGCAGTCTTCAACGGACAGATCCCGATGACGCAGACTTCCCGTCGGACATACGGCCACACAATGCCCGCAGAGAATGCAGACTTCTTCGGCTTCGCCGACTGGTTTTGGGAAACCGCCCTCGGGCATTTCGAGCAACCCCAAGGGGCAAACCTTTGCACAGAGTCCATCCTGCGCACATGTGTTTTCATTGACAGTAAATAGTTCCATGGCACCTCTTATTTTTTTTTCGACTTTGACAGATTGCCTTCCCGGAGTCGCGCAGACTCGCTTACCGGTCCAATCAATTAGTTTTACTCAAAATATCCTTTTTAATTTTTCATTGAATGCTTTTATCTTACGGTTTTTTACCCTGTCCGTTCAGAAGACCAAAGAAAAAATGACGCGCATTGCTTCCGATGGACCTGTTATTATATCCTCCCTCCTGAATAATAATAGAGGATTTTCCCAGGCTACCGATTTCCCTGCCGATCTCCCGAAAATCCCGCCCTTTAAGGCTCCAGGTACCGGTGGGATCTCCTTTGGAAGTGTCGAGGCCGAGACAGACGATGAGGTATTTCGGCCTAAAGCTGCGGATTTTAGACAGAGCCGACCGCAGAGTGTGCAGGTATTCAGCAACATCAATACTCTCCGGCAGCGGGTAATTGACATTATATCCTTTGCCGTTTCCTTCCCCTTTTTCTTCTGAAAACCCACTGAAATAGGGGTAGGCAAAGCTTGGATGACCATGAATAGAGAGCGTCAAAACATCATCTCGCCTGTAGAAGATATCCTGCTGGCCGTTGCCATGATGATAGTCGATATCAAGTATCGCCACTTTGCCGAACTGGCTTAAAAAATGGGCAGAGATCGCCGCATTGTTGAAGTAGCAGAAGCCACCGAAAAAGCTCCGTTCGGCATGATGTCCGGGGGGCCGGACCAAGGCATAAGCAAGCCGGCGACCGGATAGGATTTCCCGCACGGCGGTAAGTGCACAGTCGACCGCTCGACGTGCGGCGGCATAGGCATGGCTGTTTATCGGGGTGAAGGTATCTATGCAATAATAACCAGCCCTGATGGGTAATTCTTTCGGCGGCTTGGCCCGATTTCTGATCGGAAACACATAGGGGTAGAGCGGCGTATCCGGGCCGATTTTTTTGCACACTCGTTTGAAATACCGTACATACTCCGGATCGTGTACAGCCATGATCCATGAATCATTAAAAGTTGCAGGTGCAACTTCATCGAAGATCCCCGAGGATTCCAGCGCATGATAAATTGACTTGATCCGGACGGGAGATTCGACATACCCCCTCGATTTGACATGATGGATCTGATGTTTGTCAGTCACGATCAAAGCAATTTTGGCAAGACGCACGGCATCGGCTGTATGCCTCTGCTCCACGACCTGACGAACGGCATAGCGGGGCGGCCTGAGCCGCACCGGATCATCTTGCACCGAGTCCAACACCATCCTAACGTAGTCTGGTTCGCAAATATCTTTGTATTTCCGTTCCAGTATGGAAGCTATGATCTTTTGAGCATGCTCTTTTAAAAGAACACTTCCCTGGGCCAAATCATCGAAGACCAGATAGGGAGGGTTATCTCCTCCGGGAGAAACGGGGGTTTCATAGGCTGTGTTCATCAAAGGTCGAGCACCGTAGGCTTCATAAAATCGCAGCCTTTCCCTATTCTCCCTCAACACCTCCGGATCACGGCACAGCAACGGATCGTCCGGCAGACATTCGAAAAAAACACCGATGGCACCGAGCGACAACGCTTCACTGCGCACTCTGTCATATAGCGCTCCGCCCACGCCGCGCCCAGCCAATTTCTTATCGCTGACAAGATAATCGAGATAACAGAATTTCAGATCAGCATCGTGATCAACAAACGCCAGGCCACGGACCCTTGAACGATGATCCTCTGCTACGAACAGAATCGAACGAGCTCCGTATCGCAACGGAAAACGCAATAAATCGGGAATGCGTTCGATCTTGCGGTGATCCAGCAACTCGAACTGTGCCTTAAGAATTGTCTCCACCTGCTCCAGCGCATGCCTATCAGCCGGTACGACATCATCAAAAATACGCCGTATTCGGAACATGGACACTCCTTATCAGATGCCTTCAGATTTTTGTAAAAATTTCACTTCCAGTCTATTTAATGAAGATATGGTGAAACGAAAAACGGATAAGGATTTCAATCCTAAACCGCTCCACAGATCCACTAAACGATAAATACTGGACACGGCGGGAACAAGCAGTATTTGCTAAAAATGCCGGCAGCTTTTTCATTGAGGAACCCGCTGCAAGTCAATCCACGGGTAAACGGAAGGATGAAAACAAATGGCCGCCTCCCCATCAGGAGAATAGCAATTGGGGAGGCGGCCGGGGAGGTGTTTGTTTAGAATGTATAGGTCAGAGCGGCGGACATCAAAAGGGCGGACGCATCTTTAAATTTTCCGTCGGCATGCCCTCCATCAGCCAGATTATTTACCGTTCTATCAGACTTCATGTCATAGAGCAGACCAAGCCCCAGTTCCATTTGGGATGTCACTTTATACCGGGCACCTAAAGAAAACAAATAAGCATTGGAATCCGGGAGATCGAAACCGAGGGTATTGCTGGGAATCGGAGTCTCATCGTAGGCAAAACCAGCCATCAGGGTCATCAGATCGTTTGCCTTGTACGTCAGACTGACCCGGTAAGCGCTCGAATCATCCCAATTTTTTGCAATGGGAGCACCAAAAATCATTGTATATGGATTCACAGCGTTGAAATTGAGATCGAGATTCTCATATTCCGACCAGAACGTCCGGTCCCAAGTCAACTCAACGGTCAATTTTTCGATAAATGTGTGCGCTCCGGAAACAGACAGAACTGCTGGAGCCGGGATCGTTACCTTGCCGTCGTTGTTGACAGAACCATACGCCCCTCTGAATCTCGCGGTTCCGTCAAGATCCATGTCAACGTTGGATCTGTAAGTGATCGAGATATTGGATTTCGCATCGGGCCGCGCGGAAACCGCCAGGTTGTAGCCCCAAGACGTTGCATCCCCATCCATAAATTGGCTGACCCCTACGAGACTGCCGTTGGTTGCATAGGTGGCTGTGGAATAGAGCATCCTGACCCCGGCTGCCACAGAAAAGATATTGTTGATTTTGTAAGATACTGTAGGATTGAATTCAAAAACCTGCAGTTCAAACTTATCGGCAAAGGTTTTAGGGTAGGCCCCATCCCATCTTTTGGCCAGGCCATAGGGCTCGGTTATCGAAAATCCGAAACGGAAGTTGTTGTAATCAGGAGACACGACGAAAAGAGTAGGAGCAAGAAAATTCTCTTCCTTGGTTGAACCATTGTAGAAAGATGATCGGGCATCGGTATATTTAATGGAAGACAGATGGATGTAATCCATATCGACCTCCACCTGCCATGCACTGTCCACCCATGACATATTCGCTGGGTTGAAATACGCCACATCAGCATGTGTAGCACTTGCAATATTTGCCCCGGCTTTCGCTGTAGAATCGATAGACTGCTCAGGAATCCGATATGCTGAAGCAAATGCAGAGCCTGCTGCAAAAACAGAGGCCAGAGCCAATACAGAAATCGTTTTTTTCATATTTCTCTCCCTTCAATCGAAATAAACTTTCGGTCTGCCCCTCACCCCGAGGGAACGACCCCCTTCTTTCTGCCTGTATCAAGCTGTTCGAGCCAACCCGTATTTCCTTAAAAAAATCGGGCAACCTCCAACACTGGTTATTACTTTTACGTTTGCGTCAGCAAATGAATTCTCGTTTTCGCTCTATACATCACCTTTACGTTTAAGTCAACATTAAACACACTTTATAAAACCCATAAATGTATTTGTTCACAACCCGAAAGATTTTTACAACAATTTTTTTTAACAGGAAAAAAGTTTTTCAATCTCTGCTTTTATCTCACCGTCCATGGGAACCGCTTTACCCGATGCATCAATGATCACAAAAGTTACCAAGGCATCGGCTGCAACCTCTTTGGACTCCTTCAAAACGATCTCCTGCTTCAAAACCCCGCTCTTGGTGCCGATCCTGTCAAGAACGGTAGAGACCAGCAAGATTTCACCAACACCTACCGCCTTTCGATAATTGACATTGATGTTCACGACCAGAAAGACAAACCCTTTTTTAGCAAGTTTCCTCAAATCGATAACGGACTCCAGACATGCCCACCTGTCCTCTTCGAAAAACTCGAGATATCTTGCATTATTGACATGACCATAAAAATCCGCATGATATCCTCGAACTTTGATCTCGGTTAAATATTCCATTTCATTCCTCTATAAAAAGAAGAGGCGGCAAGGAATGAACCGCCACCTCTTCATCCTTAAACTTCTTTGCCGAAGCTTACAAGAAAACTCCGCAACGCGTTGGGATTGTTCGACTTGATAGCACCTGAAAAGAAATCTTTCATCCCCGGGCGATACCCTTCGTTCCAAATCTTCAGGAAGAAATCCTTACTTGTCTTGCAGACGCAATCGGCATCAGCAACCGCCTTCCCCTCTTTTACGGAGCAGCCATCCGAATTGAGAAGAACTGTTTTTTTTACATCATCCAGAGAAAAGTAATAACTAATGGGCGTCTTCACTGTATCTGCAATGAAGAGTTCCTTCAAACTACTAAAAATTTCCTCTACCATCTATCCTCTCCTTCCTTACAGCGCCTGAAGTTTCTCGGTAAGCATGGGAACGAACTGTTTGAGGTCGGCGACGACCAGGACGTCGGCCACCTCGCCGATGGGGGCGTCGCGGTCGGTGTTGATGGCCACGACGTACTCGGATTTCTTCATCCCGGCCAGGTGCTGGATCGCCCCGGAGATGCCGCAGGCCACATACAGCTTCGGCGCCACCGTCTGGCCCGTGGTCCCCACCTGACGGTTATGCTCCGCCCACTGGGCATCCACCACCGGACGGCTGGCCCCGTACTCGCCCTTCAACGCCTTGGCCAGGGCCTCGATCATGGCGATGTTCTCCGCCTTGCCGATGCCCCGGCCGGCCGAGACGATCACCTGGGCGCGCGTCAGGTCCACCCCGCCTTTCTCGGCCTGTTCATAGCCGGCAAAGCGGATCCGCCCTTCGGCCGCACCCTCGAGCTTCTCCACCGTTGGAACGCCGGTGGGCTCCTCCGGCAGGGAGAAAGCCCCCGCCTGCAGGGTGACGACGGTCATGGCCGTCTTCGGGGTCACCGTCCGCCTGAGCTTGGCGTTGCACACCGGCACCACCAGCGAGCCGTCCTTCACCTCCACCACCTCGGATACCTGCGCCGCCTTCAGGGCCAGGGCGATGCGCGGGGCCAGGTCCCAGCCGTACGATGAATGGCTGAACACCACCATGTCCGGCTGCTCGCGGGCGATCACATCGAGCAGCAGCTTCTTGTGACCGTCCGGGTTGAACTCACCGTGGCTCTTCACATCGGCCAGGTACAGCCTGCCGCCGAATTTGGGCAGAACGGTCCCGTCGCCCACCAGAAACATGGCGCTGTCGGCTGAAAGCGCTTCGGCAAAGGCCATCAGTTCGTTTGTGCTGCCAAGCACCTTCCCCTCTCTATATTCTGCTACAAGTAACGTTTTCATGGCATCCTCCCTAGGCCAGAACGGCGGTTTTCTCTTTCAGGATCTTGATCAGCTTGTCGGCCAGTTCGCCCACCTCCCCTTCCAGGATCAGCCCGCCTCCCTTCTTCTCCGGCAGGTATAAAGACGCCGTCTCGGAAAGCGCCTCCACCTTGCACAGATCGGCCACGGGAAGGGACAACAGCTCCTTCTTCTTGGCCTTCATGATATTGGGCAGCGTCGGATAACGCGGCGTGTTCAGACCAAGCTGGCAGGTGACCAGCGCAGGAGCCGCACAGCTCACGGACGCCCTCACCCCGCCTTCCAGCTCGCGTTTGGCCGTGATCGTAGTGTTGTCATAGGCAAAGTCCACGATGGTCGTGATCGAGGCGATCCCCAGCATCTCGGCTGCCAGCACCCCCACCTGGCCGCTGCCCCGGTCCTGGGACTGCATGCCGGTGAAGATCACGTCGAAGCTTTTCGATCCTGCAAACTCCGCGATGATGGAGGCGATACTGTAGGGATCCCTGGTGTGCGAGGCGTCGTCGGCCACATGCACGCCGCGGTCGCAGCCCATGGCCAGCGCCTTCTTCATGGTCTCCTTCACCCGGTCCGGACCGATGCACAGCACGGTGAGGTCGGCTCCGGTCTTCTCCTTGAGCTGCACCGCCTGCTCCACCGCATACTCGTCGTACTCGTTCATCCGCCAGGCCAGATCGGCCCTGTCGTACCAGCGGCCCTCGGCGCCCACCTTGAATTTCGACTCCATATCCGGAACCTGTTTGATACACACCAATATATTCATTGTTATCCTCCTCTTTATTTAACGTTGCACTCGCAATTTCTTTCAGGCTACGCCAGCCTCTCCGCGAGGATCTCGGCGATATCCCGGGGCTTGAGCCGCTCCTCGAGCTCCGCTCCCTTCACGCCGTCCTCGAACATGGTCAGGCAGAACGGGCAATTGGAGATGAGCGTCGGCGCCTGGGTGTCGGCCGCCATCCGCACACGTTTGATGTTGATCCGGCTGCCCAGCTTCTCCTCGGCCATGATCCGCCCGCCGCCCGCGCTGCAGCAGAACGACTGGTCGCGGCATTTGCCCATCTCGGTTACGCTGCCGCCGGCCGCTGCGATCAGCCGCCTGGGGGCGTCGTAGATGCCGTTGTGCCTCCCCAGGTAGCAGGAGTCGTGGTAGGTGCAGGCAAGCTCCTGCGCCGCGATCTTCAGCCGGCCTGCGGCGATCAGCCCGTCGAGGAAATCCACGTAGGAGACCACCTCGGGAGTAAAGCCCAGGTCCCGGTAGTCCTTGGACAGCGTATTGAAGCAGTGCGGACAGGTGGTCACCACCTTCTTCACCTCGTAGCCGGACATGGTCTCGATATTCTCGGCGGCAAGCATCTGGTACAGGTATTCGTTGCCCATCTTGCGCATGGGCTCGCCGCAGCATTTCTCCTCCTTGCCCAGAATCCCCACCTTGACGCCGGCCGCCCGGCACAGCTTGATAAAGCTTGAGGCCACGGCGATGTTGCGTTTGTCAAACGACGCATAGCAGCCCACGAAGTACACGACATCCACGGCCGGGTCCTCGGAGAGCGGCTTTATGCCCAGCTTCTCGGCCCAGTCCCCGCGCGAGGCATAGCCGATACCCAAGGGATTGCCGTTCACCTCGGTGGCCTCCATGGCCGCCGTCACCTCCTCGCCCGGAAATTCTCCTTCCATCAGCACCAGGTTCCTTCGCATCTCGATGATCTTGCCCACGTGCTCGATGTCGGCCGGGCAGATATTCTGGCAGGCGAAGCAGGTGGTGCAGGACCACAGCACGTCTCGCGTTATGGTGTCGATGAGGTTTGCCCCGGGGTTGCCGAAGGCCACGTCGCCGATCTTGTTCACCACCTGCATGGGCGACAGCGGCTTGTCGGTATTCCAGGCCGGGCACCGGTCCTGGCAGCGTTTGCACCGGGTGCAGGCGTCGGCATCGAAGATATCCTTCCAGGTGAGATCGGCAAGGCGCGAGGCCCCGTAGCTCTCGGCATCTTCGTCTTCCATGTCCATGGTGGTCAGCTTGCCGATGGGCCCGCGGTTGGTGAAAAACAGGTTGGTGCTTGTGGTGAAGATATGTCTGAATTTGGTGAAGGGAATGGACATGATGAAGCTCACCGCCAGCAGCAGGTGAAACCACCACAGGCCGCGGTGCAGGCCCCGCAGCCCTTCTGCGCCCAGCGGCGCCAGGGCCTTGGCCGCCACGAGGCCCACCGGCGACCAGTACGACAGCGGCGTGCCCAGCTCGGTCACCGCCATCCGGCACCCTTCGATCACAAAGCCGGTGAGCAGGATGACGAACAGCAGCCCGTGCATGATCGCGTCGTCGCGGGTGGTCTCCAGGCCTTTGGGCCGGAAGACATAGCGGCGGACAAACATGGCCGCGAGCATCACGATGGCCGCGAGCCCCGCAATATCGAGGATCAGAGAGAAGTATTCATAGAAGGTGCCCTTTAAAAACTTCACCCCGAACAGCACATCGGTGAAGTCGGCCTGCGCCATCACCAGCAGCGTGCCGATGAACAAAAGGAAAAATCCGAAGAAGAACAGGCCGTGCGCCAATCCCGGCCATCTCACCCTGATCACCTTGCCCTGGAACAGCGCACCCCGAACGGCATAGCCGAGGCGTTCGCCGAAACCGTCCGTCCTCTGCAAAGGCTTACCTTGGCGGTACACCTTGCTTCTCAGCACAAACCCGTAGACCAGCACCGCAAACGCCGCCAGCGCCAACAGGTACATCGGCACCAGCGTCATCCAACCGTGACCTACGTTCCAATATATCTCCCGGCTTGCCTCCATGTACTCCCTCCGTTTCTTGCTTGAA
>JBJKQT010000143.1:0-10058 GCA_046705065.1 Desulfocapsaceae bacterium | reverse complement strand
GCACTTCGTCTCTGGTGCCGTCGGTGGAGCTGTCGTCGACCACGACGACTTCAAACGCCTGCTCCAAAAGCCCCGGCACATCGAAGATCCGGCTCATAAGCGGGTAGATATTTTCAGCCTCGTTCAGCGTCGGGATGACGATGGAGACTCTGGGCGGGCGGGTCTGGCGCTGATCCATAAAAACGGTGTTGTCTATGATGGTTGTATCCAGGCTCATGGCCTGTAATAGTGAAAATCACGGACAGAATCTATAGCTTTTTTTGCCTTCTCTGTCAATAAAGCCATGGCAACCTCGCGACCACAATAGATACGGCCTGTCTTTTAGTAAGAATCTTACGCGATGTTTATGAGAAATTCCGGTTAGGTTATGGACTGCCGCACCAATTCATGGTACTGTGCGCGAAATTGTTTGAAAAATCATAATTTATTGTTCCTTTAAGCTATAATCTCTTCCTTTAACGCTGCGGAAGGCAATATTTTTTACATACACCAAGGTTAATGATGACGAATACGATCGGCTTTATCGGAGGCGGGCAGATGGGTGAGGCCCTTATAAAGGGACTTATTAATACCGGTCTTTACCAGACACAAGATATCTTCGTGGCCGAGCCTCGGCCTGAAAGAAGGGAATTTCTTAATAAAACCTACGGAATCAACACCTTCGACAAGAGCAAACTCGTTTGGCAATCCTGCAAAACCGTGTTCCTTGCCGTAAAACCCCAGGTAATGTCGAAGGTTATAACTTCCTCAAAACAAGACATTGGAACAGACCATCTGATCATCTCCATAGCCGCAGGCATTCCGATATCTGCCTACGAAAAATGGTTGGATAATAAACACAAAATTATCAGGGTAATGCCGAACACCCCTGCTCTGGTTCTCGAAGGAGCTGCAGCGATTTGCGGCAATTCCCAGGTAAGTAAAGAAGAATTGGAAATGGCCACGGTCATCTTCGATGCCGTTGGCAAATCGGTCATTCTGGAAGAACACTTTATCGACGCGGTAACGGGACTTAGCGGATCGGGTCCTGCCTATGTCTTTACCTTTATCGAAGCCCTTATAGATGGAGGGCTCAAGACTGGTCTAGCCAGGAATGTAGCTGAAACCCTCGCCATACAAACCGTGCTCGGTTCTGTGAAATTGATGCAGGAGACCAAGGAACATCCCGCTATCTTGCGAGCCAAAGTGACCTCCCCAGGCGGAACGACCATCGCCGGGCTCCATGTCCTTGAAAGGGGAGGCTTCCGAGGATTAATCATGGATGCCGTCGAAGCGGGGACAAAACGTTCCACCGAGCTGGGAAAATGACAGATGAAAACTCGTGTATCTCAGTTTCGAACCCTTTCCGGTTTCTCCGTCAAGTCGGCAGGTATCATCACAAAAAAAGGTGATGATCCGGCCTCCTTATTCGCTGACAAACTTGGTCGTTGGCTCAAGAAAAAAGGAATCGCTTACGCTCTGAACCATATCTCCCCGGACATGGATATTCTGATTATTCTTGGAGGAGACGGTACGCTTTTGCATATAGCAGCAGAGGCTGCCCGTCATTCCATACCTGTAATCGGCATTAACCTGGGACATCTTGGTTTCCTGACCGAACTCTCAAGAGGCGAGGCGGAAGAGGCCTTGGAACTTATTGTATCGGGTTCAATTTTCGTTGAGAACCGGCTCATGTTGAAGACGTGCATGATCAAAAACGGCCGAAATCAAGGGGATCGCTATGCCCTCAACGATGTTGTCATCAATAAAAATTCTCTGGACAGAATCCTCCATCTGCGAGCCCAGGCCGATGAAGAGTTCATCACCACCTATAAGGCTGACGGCCTGATAATATCCACGCCCACCGGTTCCACGGCTTATAATCTTTCAGCGGGAGGGCCACTTGTCTATCCCGGTCTTGCCTCCATACTGGTCACACCTATCTGCCCGTTCATGCTCAGTTCAAGACCGCTGATCTTGCCGGCAGATATTACAATCACTGTAAGTTTCGACACCCGGAACGATACGGACGCCAATATCATCATTGACGGTCAACCAAGCTGGACCTTGCACCGAGATGATATTCTCGAGATCAAGGCAGCCGAACACCCGCTGCAACTTATCGTCTCGCCGCATAAGGATTATTTCTCCATACTCAGGAATAAACTCAGATGGGGACTTCAGGGGTCGGGGGATGAAGAACGGCAGGCAAAAGAAACGAAGAATAAATAAGGTTCATCAGGATTGAGCGTACTTTTGTCAATCCGAAAAGAGCATTCCTGCGGAGGTCGTCGTTTACGGCCGCATCGCGGAGGCCCGTCCGGGAATCACACCAGGCCCCACAGGGGTTGCGGACAGGACGTCCGCAACCGGCAGCAGGCCAGGGACGGCCTGTCTGCCGGCCGTGATTCACAGGCGATCAGGCCGGAGAGCAGCGGCCGGAAGCGATGACATCCGCCTGCCTGGAGTATAAAAAGGACGCATGAGTCGGCTGAACCTTATTTTTTCTTTCTGATCCTGTATTTCTTCATTTTGTATTGAAGTAGACTTTTGGTGATGCCCAGTTTTTCCGCAGCTCGTGACTGGACGTACCCTGTATTTTCCAAAGCCTGTTTCAGCATTTTCTCTTCAATCGTATACAGGACATCGTTGAGACCGACTGAATCGGGAATAAGCTGACTCAGATCCATTTCCTGACTCCAGGCGGCCTGGTTGTCCAGATCCACGGATTCGGGCTGGACGTCTCCGGGTTGGATGCAGTTGTCGTCGCAAAGGATTGCAGCCCGCTCTATGGTATTTTCCAGCTCCCTGATATTTCCCTCCCAAGGAAGCGTCATCAACAATCTGACAGCTTCATGGGAAATCCGGAGGTCGTTCTTGCTCAGCCGTTCAGCGAATTTTTGGATAAAAAAGGCCACCAGCAAGGGCATATCATCCATGCGTTCCCTCAGGGCGGGCAGTGAAATATGGATGACATTCAACCGGTAAAACAGGTCTTCTCGAAAACGCCCCATGGCAACCTCCTCTTTCAGGTCTTTATTGGAAGCGCTGATGATTCGCACATCGACTTCAAGGGTCTTCGTACCGCCGACTCGTTCAAAATTCTTTTCCTGTAAAACCCTGAGCAGTTTCGCCTGCAAAGCAAGCGGTATTTCACCTACTTCGTCAAGAAAGATCGTCCCCTGATCGGCAAGTTCAAATCTCCCCTTCCGCATCCCCACCGCTCCGGTAAAGGCGCCTTTTTCATGCCCGAACAGCTCACTTTCAAGCAGGTTTTCCGCCAAGGCGGCACAGTTCACCGGTATAAAAGGATACGGCTCCCTCGGACTGTTGATATGAATTGCTTTTGCCACCAACTCTTTTCCCGTACCGCTTTCACCGGAAATCAATACCGATGCCGGTGTCGGCGCGACCTTTTCAATCAATTCATAAATCTGGAGCATTCGGGGATTTTTTCCCACCATGCCGCTGAAATCCGTCCTGCTGTGAATCTCTTTTTTCAGACGGGTATTTTCCTTTATGAGGGCATAGTGTTTAACCGCCTTCTCGATATTGACGATGAGCTCATCGTTGGAAAACGGTTTGGCCAGATAACTGAAAGCACCGGCCTGCATAGCCGCCACTGCCTTTTCCACCTCGGCATACGCCGTGATGATGATGACCGGTATTTCACTCTCTTTTTTCTTGATCTCCTGCATAAACTGGAGACCGTCCATCACCGGCATCTGCATGTCTGTTACGATCAGATCCAGGTCGACGTCTTTTAGAACCTCGAGCCCCTCTTTTCCGGATGGAGCGGTGAAAACTTCAAAGCCCTCGTCCCGAAGAAGCTCCGATAATACGATGAGGTAATTCGGTTCATCATCAACAACCAGTATTGAATGCATGCTCATTTTATACTCTTCTCATCCATGTTTTTTATCGACGAAAGCCGCTCTCTCAGTCTGTCCATCACATCTAAAGGGACACGGGCATTCTTTCCCCCACCAAGATGCGATCCGGGTCTGATATCTCCATGATAATCACTTCCACCTGTATACAAAAGCTGATATCTATCGGTAACGCATCTGATTTTTTTCCTGACACCTGCAGATTGAGTCGGATAGTACAGTTCAACTCCGTCGAGTCCCAATGCAACAAGCTCGTCCATCAGGTCTGAAAAGTTTTTGAAGCTTGGATCTATCTGAACAGGGTGCGCCAAAACAGCTAAGCCTCCGGCTTGCTTAATAATACGGATAGCTTCCATTGCTGTGTAAACGAATCTTGAAAAATAGGCGGGCGCCCCTTTTTTTAAGAATTTTTCGAAAGCATCAGTCATATTTCTAACGGCACCACGCGCCACAAGAATCCTGGCTATATGCGGACGTCCCGTCTGACCGATATGCGATAGTCTTTTTACATCTTCCATACTGATATCAAAACCAAGTTCGCGGATTTTATTCACAATCTTAAGGTTACGCTCATCACGGGCAATTTGCAATCGGGAAAGGCCTTGGGCAAGAGCAGGATCGTTAAAATCCATGCCGTAGCCCAGAATATGCAAATATGTTTCATTTAGGAACGCACTCAATTCCAGTCCCGGGACAACCTCAAGGCCTGCCCGCCTCCCCGCTTCCAGAGCTTCACGGGTCCCCGCCATCGTATCGTGGTCGGTAATAGCAATCGCTTGCAGCCCTTTGCGGACTGCGATGCGTACGATTTCATCCGGTGTCTGAGTACCATCCGAGTAGATGGAATGGATGTGAAGATCTATCGACATGGCGCACTGTTGTAAAGATTTACAGGAAATTCCTTTTCATTATTTCTGCCTCATTGCCGTCATCCTACAACTTTTCACTACAGATTGCCGTTTTTTATCCGATATAGTCTGCACAGAAAGTGTTATTTACCATCCGGAGCTCACCCTATGCGTTTACTGATCGCCACCGTATTGTGCCTTTTCTTTGCCTGCAGCTGCAGCAGAATCCCTGAACCGACGGGATTTGAATACAGCACGCAAAGCAAGCTGCAAGCCGCTCATCACTGGGATGTGCTGGCACTTGATATTGCCAATCAAATCAATAACGAATTACTTAAAGACGACCTTCTCAGCACAGCGGTGTACGTCAAAAAAACCTGCGGAGAAGACGATGCGCCATGTAAAGAAAACGAGACAACACAGTTCGATGAAGCCTTTCATGATCTCCTGGTGACCGAATTGGTCCGTTTCGGTATTCCTACGTGCGCTCAACCGGAACAAGGAGCGATCACGATCAACTACAAAGTGCAAACAGTCTTTCACCAGGCCGACCGTCTCCGCACGTTCGCTCCCGGCGTGATTACCGGCCTTACCGCTGCCGTTCAAGTTCTTAGAAACGCCCCGAGCCAGGTGGTTGCCATTGCCACGGCCGGCGCCATTGATTTTGCAAATTCCGCATATGTCAGAAGCGGACATTATGAGGTTATCATTACTACCTCCATGGTCAGCATGCGGAAGTACCTGTTCAGAGCTTCCAATATTTACTACATCAATGATGCTGATTTCTGGCATTATAAGGCAAGTTACGGTAAGGCAAAAAAAATCCGCATGACGGATTCCAGTTTCGCCGTTGGTAAATCCCGTTGGGAGCCGCCTCCTATGGAAAAGCCGGAGCCGCAGTCTCCCGAAAAACAAAACGAGCCAAGATCGATGACGTCCAAACCTGGTGATTCCAAACCAACTGAAAAAATTCTTCCACACCCCATCAGAGATATATGAAAAACAATTTAATCCTTCTCCTTTTTGTTACACTCCTTCTTTCAGGATGCACCTACTTCAATGGGACGCGGATGGAAGGTCTTCTTGGCGCCGATGAAAACCTCATAGATCTTTCATACAAGATTGCGGAGAATCTCGAGGAAAGCGCATATCCCAGGATAATGCCCAGAACCCCCGACCAGCCTTTACTTGTAACGACCTTTGTCGACAATAATGACTTGAATAAGACCTCTCATTTCGGTAGGATTCTCCAGGAACACATCGCTTCCCGATTTGTTCAACTCGGGTATACCGTAAAAGAAATCAAGCTGAGAAAAGACCTTTTGATCCGTCAAAAATCGGGTGAGATACTGCTTTCCAGGGACTTGCAACAGCTCAATCCGACGCTTTCGGCCCAAGCAATCCTCGTCGGGACGTATTCTTATACCAACAGAATCATGTATATATCCGCCCGGCTGATCAACCCGGAAACCTCCGCCATTATCTCGTCTGCCGACTACCAGCTTATTATGGATGACAATGTTTTGGCCATGTTCGGTTTGAAGATAGCCCGGGACGATCCGTATACTATCGAAAAACCAAAAGAGTCGCTCATCAACAAAATATTTTACTAACCGGCTTTCCTATCTATTTTACTAATCGGCTTTCCTATCGATCGGCCAATCTCTCCTTATCCAGGACACGGATGGTTCTCCCCTCCACGGCGATCAGGCCTTCTTCACTCATTTTTGCAAATATCCTGGATAACGTTTCAGGTATGGTCCCCAAAAGACTCGCTAATTGCCCTTTTGATATCTCCAATTCAACGACATCTTCATTCTTCTGTTCCTCCAAGAGATAGAGGAGATATCCCGCAAGTCTCTCCGGTACCTCTTTTAAGGAAAGATTTTCTATCTGGGTGGCGAAACGACGAAGTCTCATGGAGAGCACAGCCAACATATTCAAAGCAATAGAGGGTGTTTCATGAACGAGTTGAATGAATTTGTCCCTTGGAAAAAAAAGCACCGTCGACTTCGCCAGGGCTTCGGCTGTTGCCGGAAACGGCTGACCGTGAAAAACGGGAACCTCTCCAAAGGGTTCTCCGGGGCCGAAGATATGTAATATCTGCTCCTTTCCCGAAAGCGACATTTTATAGATTTTGACTTTTCCGTTTTCTACCATATAAAAGCCGGTGCCCTTATCTCCTTCAAAAAATATTGTTTCACCCCGGTTAAAGGTTTTCACCTGAACAATCCTAACAATCCTGTCTATCTCTTCAAGCGGGAGCCCTTCGAACAAAGGCCCGGCACCAACGGCCTCTTTAAGTTTTGCATATTCCATTAGTTATCACGAGGTAGAGTACAAATTTACGGGAATTGAATATGATTCTTTATACAGTGTTTTCAGCTATAATATAAAACTTCCGGCATAACCAGTGTTTTCTCTTACTTTGCACGGCGGCTCTTTCTTTCCTTGAAAAGGATTGATATTCTTTTTCCCGATCTTTTTCTCTTTATCGGGCAATTGATATTTACATCCATGCCGAGGATAGATATTATTTGAAACTTAGAATTCTCATATCCTGATAACTTATCCCCATAAAGGTGCCCTTCCATATGAAAGGTTTTTTTCGCTCCATCGGCAATTTTTTTCTTTTTCTCGGCAAAGTATTGGCCTTTCTCCGGAATACGATTTTAAACATCCTGCTATTAGTGGTTGTAATTATTTTGGTCTTCTCATTTGTCCCGACCACCACGGAGTTCACAATACCAAACAATACCGCGCTGGAGCTTTCAATCATAGGTAACATTGTTGAAGAAAAGCAAGTCACCGATCCTGTGAACGAACTCCTCAGTGAAACCGTCGGCTTAAAAGACTTGCCAAGGGAAACCCTACTCCAAGACATCCTCGATGCCATCCACGCAGCTTCCAAAGACCCCCGGATTAGTTGTCTGGTGCTTGACTTGGATAGAATGGGAAATGCAGGAATAAACCAACTGGAAGCCATAGGAAACGCTTTAATTGAATTCAAAAAAACCGGAAAGAAGGTTATAGCGGCTGAAGATTATTACACCCAGAAAAAGTATTTTCTGGCCTCCTTCGCCAATACGATCATCATGAACCCCATGGGGGCAGTGGATTTACATGGATTCGGAGTCTATCGCCTTTATTTTAAAGATTTTTTGGACAAACTTCACATTAATGTCCATGTCTTCCGTGTTGGAACATACAAATCGGCGATTGAGCCGCTCATTGACAATTCCATGTCGCAGGAAGCCAAATCTCAAAACCGGAAGTGGTTGTCCGCGCTCTGGAAAGACTTCACTGACGAGATATGCCGCAATCGTTCGCTTCCTTTGACTTCAATCGATGACTATGTAAATAACATTGCGACAAATCTTTCCCAAGCCGATGGAGACGCTGCGCTCCTTGCCCAAAAAAGCGGCCTCATAGATGAACTGAAAACACGGGATCAACTGCGCGATTATCTTATCAGCCTGACCGCTCCCGATCCTGATACCGATTATCGACAGGTATCGCTTAGGAATTATTTAAAAACACTTACTCCTTCTTACGAAGGTAGTGGGAAATCGGCCAACAAAATCGGCATTATAGTTGCCGAGGGTACTATTCTTAACGGCGACCAACCTGCAGGAGCCATCGGAGGCGATTCGCTGGCATCTCTTATCCACAACGCGCAGACCGACAAGCAGGTCAAAGCGGTTGTGCTGCGAGTCAATTCCGGCGGCGGCTCAGTCTTTGCATCAGAGGTTATTCGTCAGGCCCTGCTCTCTTTAAAGAAAAGCGGGAAACCCTATGTCGTCTCCATGGGCTCGGTTGCAGCCTCAGGCGCTTATTGGATATCCGCCGACGCCAATGAAATCTTTGCATCACCAACCACTATTACCGGATCAATCGGCATTTTTGGAGTGATTCCGACGTTTGAAAACGCGCTGGGCAGTGTAGGTGTTCATCCCGACGGAACAGGAACAACCGATCTTGCTTCAGGTATCAATTTGACGCAGCCTTTTTCGCCGCTTTTAGCCAAAGCCATGCAAATCACCATCGACAGAGGATATAAAAAATTCGTCTCCATTGTTGCAAACGGTCGCAAGCTGGATCTCTCTTCCATGGATACACTCGCGGAAGGACGGGTTTTCGATGGAAAGACAGCACAGGAAATTGGGCTTGTGGATAAAATCGGGACAATGAAAGACGCCATTGCCGCAGCAGCAAGAATTGCCGGATTAAAGCACTATTCCGCTCAATTTCTTCACAAACCACTGTCAATAAAAAGCAGACTTCTGCAACAATTCGGAGCGAAAGCCGTAGTTTTACTGAACTCTTTTCATATATCCACAGACCTGTTCAGTGAACTATCGAAGATTATCGCCCCCATCGGCAATGTCTTGAAATTTAATGATCCTCAAGGGATATACGCTCAATGGCCGGTTGAATACCGTTGAGTCATCAGTCGTGATAGTCCAAATCGTGATTCTTGGAAATGGTGGATATTTCATTTGTTATAAATTCCGACCACTCCCATGGAGCCCCGACTATTTTGAAGCCGACCTCCATGGAATGGTTGCTCGCCGCCATCTTTTTCCAACATGGGGTCACAATCAACCTGAAATGCTTTCCCATACCTGAAACGACCGTTGTATAATTTTGACTCGAAGTCAGAAAATTTCTCGGAAGGTTGGACATTTTGAACCCGCCGAAGGAAACATCTTCAACAGCCCCTTCAATAACAAAATTGCCGTCTGCTATATCACCTTCAAACCCCTGCACTTCAATTCTGCTATGTCGTCTTTTTATATGAAGCGCATCATCTGTGATTTGCTTTTTGCGCCCGCCTGCTTTCTTATCCATATACTCGCCCCCTGCATAGATTATATGCTTATATTTTGGGCAAATTCTCAGAAAAACTTTAAACTGCACACATCATTGTATCACAAAAATTCTCCCGGAAGCCAAGGAAATTACCGCATGTCCGCACCTGCTCTTTGCAATTTCTTGACAAGGACAGCGCGAAACGGTAATAGAGAGAAGTAAAGCTCAGGTACTTGTAAAATATCTTCTAAGATGTTTTCCAAGTTTAATAGGGAACTTCGTGAAAGTCGAAGACGGGCCCGCCGCTGTAACCGGGGACAATTCCTGCACTTTGCCACTATTTGATGATCCTTGATATCAAGGGCACGAATGGGAAGGCGCAGGAGGAGAATGATCCGGAAGTCAGAAGACCTGCCTGGGTGTGAATATCATATAATCGTGGACGGATCATATGATAAAGATTTTCGGATAATTAGGGAAATCCCGGATCGATTCTTAGATTGGTCCGGGATTTTTTTTATCCGGGCCG
>JBJKQT010000142.1:0-9835 GCA_046705065.1 Desulfocapsaceae bacterium | reverse complement strand
CGACATCACTACTAATTCCATAACAATCAGGATTAACGGCAACACGGCTCCTGCATATACCACTTATAAAAAGTTCGAGCCATTCCGACTTATACTGGATATCGCCGGTGTCGAATTCGCCAAAAAGCTTAATGTCAACAAACTGATTCCGGATAATCAATTTGTAAAACTGTCCACAGCCAAAATTAACGAGAAGAACACGAACGTTACCCGGCTGATATTTCAAATCAAGGATGACTATCAATATACGGTTAATCGAGAAGATTCCGATCTAATCGTTAAAATTTCTCCGTCTACCTCAACAGCGATGGGTAAGGATGCCAAATCCGCTGATTCTTCTTCCACTAATACTACTGGAAGCCAAAAATCCATAACAAACGTGCAAATAAATGACAAACCTGGTTCTAGTACTAAGCAATCCGACAAGACTCTCGATGAACTTATTGGATCATCTGTCAAGGCTTTAGAACAAAAACAAGAAAAAACGTCTGCCTCTTCAGCAGCTTTAGCTAGAGCAGAGGACATTGAGGACCCATTTGCTAGTGCTGGATACACAAAACAACGCATAAGTGTGGACTTTTACAAGATTGATATCCACAATGTCTTTAGGTTGTTTCGCCAGATCAGTAATATGAATATCGTGGTCGATGAGGCCGTCAAAGGATCGGTTACCATTGATCTCAATAATGTTCCATGGGATTTCGCGCTTGATATCATATGCAACCTGGAAGGACTAAAAAAAGAAGAGCGTTTCAATACCATCGTAATTTATCCAAAATCCAAATCCATCGCTTGGCCGACTTCGCCGCTTGAAGCTCTTTCAATTAAAGCCGACAAAAAAGTCATTCAACAGGAAGCTCTTATTGTTCAGCAGACTTTGAATCAATCAAAAGAAGTTACGCAAGCCAAAGAGTTCATCGTCAAAGCACAACAAAAAGAAAAAAGTGAGGATTTTGACAGTGCAGCTAACCTTTACGAGCGGGCTTTTGCCCTTTGGCCAAAGAACGAACATTTAGCGGATAAGCTGGCTGCTCTTTATCTTGTTGATTTACACATGAACGCCAAGGCTGTTTATTTCGCCCAAAAGAGTCTGAAACTTAACCCGAAAAACGACAATGCCGCTCTTATGGCTGCCATTGCTTCTGCCAATATGCATCGTATTTCCGAAGCCTCGGAATATTTTAATCAAAGTGTCAGTAACTCACCTCCGTTGAAAGATGCCTTATTGAGTTATGCAGCTTTTAATGAAAATTTTGACCATCCCCACGCTGCACTGAAATTGCTCAATAAATATAGCAAATTTTACGGTGAAACATTGGACACCATGCTTTCCAAGGCCAGAATTTACGACAAAATAGGGGATTCTTCAAAAGCCCTGGCCGAATACCAATCATTGCTTACATCCGGATTTCAAATTCCTCCGGATCTTAAAAAATATATTGAGGGTCGTTTGCAAGCAGGCAAATTATGAGCTTTTAATACGGTATTGCAAAAGGCAGATCGTTACTTATTCTCTCGTCGATTACTTTATCTCAAGAGGTTTTTCATGAAGTCAATTCAACTGATTCTTACATATTGCAGCCTTGTGCTACTCCTGTTGGTCTTTACATCATGTGGGACTCAATCTCCTGAAAAGATTGAAGAAAAAACACTTACTCCCGCAGAGCAAACTTCTGTCTCGACCGCAAAGGCTCAATCTGTTGATTCGACTGTCCTGCCGGTTGAATATCGGAAGCCGACATACACAATCGGAAACGAGCAGACGAAAGAAAGTGAGAAATTGATGCATACCAGCGTTGTCATGAAAGTCGGAGCCTCAATTCATTCAACAACAGGCCCTCAACCTCTACGGGATATTGTAAAACGACTCGCTGCTTTGAAAGGGATGAACATTTCCTGGGCAAGCGACGTTGATCAGACCGCCCTAGTGGACGTCGATATAAATGCAAACGACGATTTCAATGATGCTTTGGATCATCTTTTGCGGCAGATCAACTATTTCCATGAGCTAAAGGGTAACACCTTGTTTATTGAGAATAAGGTAACGCGCCAATGGCACATTGCCATGCCGTTCCTTTCCCAAACATACTCAACCGATACTGGAGGAGACGCTTTGGGTGGTACTGAGAAAAACACTTCTTTCAAAGGTAAAATCAATCTCTCAACATCCGGCACTGCGGCCGGGACTGTGACAGGCGAGAAATATAGTGCCAAAAAATCACAATTTGACATTTGGGCAAATATTGAAACAAACCTCAAAGTTATACTTGATATTCTCGAAACGACTGAAACCAAAGTCACGAGTTCAGGGATTGAATTTGGCGGGACCGGGCAATATAACCAGGCTGCCAACACGGCGAATACTACCCAGGGCGGCAGTAATGCGCCTGGTACAAAACAAAACCCCGAAGAAGGGAAAATGGTGAAAACAAGTCGTCTGACATCAAAGACAGGAGCCTACTTCACCATCGACAAGCCTGTGGGTATCATTACGGTCACAGCCACGAGAGATCTCTTGGACAAAGTGGATGACTATTTAAAATCATTACAGAAAGAACTCTATAAACAGGTTAATATAGAAGCGAAAATAATAGAGGTCCAACTTACAAACAATTCGGACATCGGAATCAACTGGTCTAAGGTACTAAAAGATTTCTCTATTACGGGTACCGTAGGCTTCGGCCAATGGACGAAAGACGTGAATACGGGAGTTATCAGCGACACAACAGGACAGGTCTGGCCAAGAGCCGCCGGTCAAACTTTCATCAGAGCAGTTGATTTGAACAACGCAAGCTTTGAAGTACTCCTCAATGCACTAAAAGAACAGGGAACTACAAAGGTTCTTTCCAGCCCGAAAATCAGTGTCATGAACGGTGAGCCGGCCTTCATCACTGTTGGCCAGAATACCACGTATATCAATAAAGTGACATCCACAGAGAGCACTGGAACGTCCACTCCGACTGTTACGTATTCCGTGGATACGTCGAGTATCCTTTCAGGTGTAGGCCTTGCTCTTACCGCGAATATTTTGGACAACAATGAGGTAATTCTGAACCTTGTTCCCGTAACATCCAAACTTCAGGAACCGATCGAATATAAGAATTTTGGTCTAAATTCCAGTGGGGAAGCGGCTGCTTCTGTCGGTCTGCCTGTTGTAGATATACGTGAGATGAGTACAACCGTTAAGGTTAAGAACGGGCAAATGCTTGTAATCGGAGGGCTTATAGCAAACAGAGATCAAAAAGACGGCCAATTTGCTCCGGTTTTGGGCAGCATTCCTATTCTTAAATATCTTTTTGGGTATGAATCGAACGCTGCCACAAGGACAGAACTCATCATCTTGCTAAAGCCGAGAATCCTTTAATACGGAAGTTAACGATAGGTAACTATTTTATGATCGTGGTATAAGTCATCTTCTTGGTATCATGTTTTCCTCTAAGATTTAATCAGAATCTAATTGAACGATTCAAAGAACTATCAGGAGGAGATGTGTTGGCTTTATACAAGTTCTTCAACAATATCATTTATGCAGGGAGAGAATTATGAAGAGGCTGCAATTTCTGATACTTGCCGTTTTGGTTTTTGCATTGACAGGTTGTGGTCAAACAGTTACCGAGACGCTGAACGTTCCGGAAGGTCCGGTATTCAATGGAGTCGGCAAAGGGCGGACCATCGTTATTCTCCCGTTTGCAGACTATACATACGCAGATAATATTGAATCGGCGCATCGCCGATATTTGAATGTCACAGAAAGTTTGACTGACCGGCTGGTTGCAGATGGTTTTAATCTTCCAGTTCAGGAAGATGTGTTTCACTATTTAGTCGAACAAAACTATTTGAGTATCCCCCTTTACGAACAGGATAACTCGAGCTCAATGAAAGACGAACTCTCCGGAGATTGGTCGAATACAATGAAAGCCGAGATTCGCCGTTATATTCAGATGCAGCAAGAAGCTAGAAACAACCGTGTTACATCCAGTCCGGGAACCCATGGTCTGACGCCTAATGCCATCAAAAAAATCGGTCGTCATTTCCATGCCGACTATATAGTTCGCGGCCGCATTCTTGAATACAAAACCCGACAGGAACCTACCTGGGCACCATGGAAAAAGGGCATCATTCCTGTTGTCGCCGGAGGCAGCTCGCAGATTCTCTTCGGTTTTGCCAGCTCCGACGAATACGATGCATGGGATACCACGATTGCAGGTGGCATTATCGGATCACAGATCGGACGAGAGAGGAATTGGCCCTTCGATGATAATGAAAACGTCTTCGGATCGGCTGTGGACGCAAACACTGTTGCTTGGGGTGTCGGGAGCGCTTATCTTGCCAACATGTCCCACGATGCCGGCAGGATTGACCAGGCTGTTGTTCAGCTTCGCATCTGGGTTCAGGAAGCCGCTACTGGCAACGTCGTCTGGACAAACAGAGTCCGGGTGCAAGTATCACCTGAATCCATTTTCGCTGACGGCCAGTATGACGCACTCTTTAACCAGGCCATTGAAAAAGGTGTGAGCAGTCTTGTTGATAACTTCGTAACATACGGCCTTTGATAAAAAACCATCTCCCTGCTAGAACAAAAAAAGCCCTGCGCTCCATTGAGAGTGCAGGGCTTTTTTCGTTTCAAACCCTTTCTTTTTTAGGCAACCTTGAAAAATCGGAATTTTTCAAGGTACCTTTAATTTGAAGTTTGTGCTTGTTTCATTCTATTCTGAAAAATGCCCATAAAATTTATCGGCTCCATAAGAAACGGGATAAATCCTCCGTCCACCGATACCTGACTCACGATCTGTCTTGTAAAAGGAAAAAGCAAGGTAGGACAATCAACCGCCAAGACCATTTCCATGTGTTCTTCGGGTATATTTTTCAGCAGAAAGACTGCTGCATGTTCTATCTCGATAATAAACATGACTTTTTCGGTCTCGCCTTTAGAAATAATCTTCCCGGTAATTCCGATCGATACTTCCCAGTGATCTTCACTCACCTTTTTATTGTTTAATTGAAGATTGACATCAACCTTCGGTTCAGATTTATTGGGAAGGAAAATTTCAGGAGCATTAGGATTTTCAAAGGAAAGATCTTTGATATACATCTTCTGCATCCTGAACTCAGGAGTGGCAGCAGTTTTTTCATCGGACGTACTGGTTTCAACCATTTTTAACCTCTTTTGATTTCAGTAGTTATCTAATTTTGTTCTTTTTTAAGTCACAGAATATAGGGTTCGTATTAAACAGTAATTAAATTCAGGAAGCAAGTCTTTCAGAATTTTTACTTCCGGGGCCGACATCAAGGACTTCCCCAAGAAATCGACCGGTATGGGACGACGAATTTTTCCTCACCTGTTCAGGCGTCCCGAATGCTACTATCTCCCCTCCACCATCGCCTCCTTCCGGTCCCACATCAATTATCCAATCAGCGGTCTTAATAACGTCAAGGTTGTGTTCTATCACAACAACGGTATTTCCTGCATCGACAAGTCTATTTAGTACATTCAAAAGATGCCGGATGTCTTCCGGATGCAGTCCCGTCGTCGGTTCATCCAGAATATAAAGTGTTTTACCGCTACTGCGTACCGAAAGCTCCTTGGCCAATTTCACGCGTTGTGCTTCGCCACCTGAAAGGGTCACCGAAGATTGTCCAAGGGTAATATACCCCAACCCCACATCTAAAAGAGTCTGGAGGCGGTTTTTGACAGGAGGAATATTTGTAAAAAAAGCCAACGCTTCTTCCACGGTCATGGAAAGTACCTCATGAATATTCTTTCCACGGTAACCGATTTCCAGTGTTTCACGATTATATCTCTTGCCTTGACAGGTATCGCAGACAACGTAAATGTCCGGAAGAAAATGCATTGCAATCTTCTTAACACCGTCACCTTCACAGGCCTCACATCGGCCACCTTTTACATTAAAACTGAACCTGCCGGGTTTATAGCCACGAGCCCTTGATTCAGGCAGCCGGGCAAATAAATCACGAATAGGACCGAAAACCCCTGTATATGTTGCCGGATTGGATCTCGGGGTCCTGCCTATGGGGCTCTGGTCTATGTCGACTATTTTGTCCACCGCGTCCAAGCCGGAAATGGAAACGCCTTTCAAGGCAAAATTTCCAGTTCTACTTTTCAGGCCTTCTTTCACCAGTGGAAAAAGACTTTCAATTACAAGCGAGCTTTTACCGGAACCTGAAACTCCGGTAACGGCCGTCATGCATCCCAAAGGAAAAGACACATCGATATTTTTCAGGTTATTGACAGAGGCATTTTTTATACTGAGCTTGGAATTTTTTCCATTCCGATGTTTTCTCCTAGCAGTCGGGACAGCAATCGAGCGTTTCCCGGAAAGGTACGCCCCAGTTAGAGAAGAATCGCATTCCAAAAGGCCCTGTACACCACCGTTGTAGACAATCATACCGCCATGAACGCCTGCCCCCGGCCCCATATCGAGAATATGGTCGGCTGCCAAAATGGTGTCAGTATCGTGTTCCACAACGATTACGGTATTCCCGAGGTCCCTCAGTTCAATTAAGGTGTTGATCAATTTCTGATTATCTCGCTGGTGCAAGCCGATACTTGGCTCGTCGAGAATATACAGCACTCCGGCCAGTCTTGAGCCAATCTGAGAAGCCAGACGTATGCGCTGGGCTTCTCCACCGGAGAGAGTTCCAGATCGTCTGTCGAGGGATAAATACCCCAAACCCACATCGGCAAGAAAAGAGAGCCGGTCCACGATTTCCTTTAAAATGGGCTCGCCGATCCGTCGTTCTCTTTGGGAAAACGGCAAGAGAGGAAGCGTTGCAAGCATCTTTTCTATTGAAAGACAGGTAAGAGCATAAATGGACCACTCTCCGATACGTACAGCCAAGGCCTCATCTTTCAGTCTTGCTCCTTTACATTTCGGGCAGATCTGCTCCGCCATATATTTGCCCAGTTCATCCCTAATCATTCCGGATTGGGTCTCATGGAACCTGCGATGAAGCTGAGGTATGACACCCTCATAGGCTCGCTCGGAAGTCATCATCCTCCTGCCCTTCTGATACAGGAAATGAATTTCCTCACGCCCTGAACCGTAAAGGATCACATCTTGTTGTTTTGCAGAAAGATTTTTAAATGGGGTCTGCAATGAAAACTTATAATGGGCGGCTACGGCCGCCAGCATCTGCCCGGTATAGGTCGATTCGTTGCGCCATCCCCAGGGGGCGATAGCCCCATCGAGAATACTTTTGGATTCGTCCGGTACGACAAGCGCGCGATCAAAGAACTGCTTAACCCCCAGTCCCCCGCATTCGCTACAGGCACCTTGAGGATTATTGAAGGAGAAAAGCTGTGTCGAAAGAGACGGCATGGAAATTCCGCACTGGTGGCAGGCGGCCAGCTCGCTGAAGAGAACTTCCTCTCCGGACTCCGGGAAAACAGCAAGCAAAAAACCCTCCGTCAGCTTCACTGTGGTGCTTACAGAGTCTGAGAGACGTCTTTCCACAGATTTTTTGAGGACAATTCTGTCCACCACCACTTCAATTGTATGGCGTTTGTTTTTTTCCAGTCCTTCTACCTCATCGGCATCCACTACGACCCCGTCGACCCGGATGCGGACAAATCCCTCCTTTTTGACTCGGGCAATAATCTGCTCGTGCCGCCCCTTTCGTTCTTTGACCAACGGAGCAAGCAGAATTACTTTCGTCCCCTCCGGTTGGGCAAGCAGGTTATTCACCATATCTTCAACGGACTGGGAGCGGATCTCCTGGCCGCATTTCGGGCAATAGGGGTGACCGCAACGAGCGAACAGAAGGCGTAAATGATCGTAAATTTCAGTGACAGTCCCAACCGTCGACCGAGGATTCTTGCTCGTTGTTTTTTGTTCAATGGAAACGGCAGGCGACAGACCTTCCAGCGAATCGACATCAGGCTTATCCATCTGCCCAAGAAACTGTCGTGCATATGTGGACAAAGACTCAACATATCGACGTTGTCCTTCTGCATAAAGCGTATCAAAAGCCAACGTTGATTTCCCCGATCCGGACAGCCCTGTAAACACAACCAAGCTATTCCGGGGCAAATCGACGTCGATATTTTTCAAATTGTGCATCCTTGCCCCACGGATGCTAAGAAGTGATGGTTCCATCCTCGTAAATAAATTCACTTTAGTAACAAAAATATTTCTTAAAACAATTCATTATGGTCAATTTTTATGCAACGGTCCATGATCACCTCAAGCCCTGCATTTTTTGCCTGGACAGCCGCCTGATGATGTACGATTCCCAATTGCATCCAAATGACCTTAGCACCGATGGCAATCGCCTCATCAACTACGGGTGGAACTTTTTCGGACCTTCTGAAAATATCGACAATATCAACACGCTCTTTAATAGAGGAAAGATTTGGATAACATTTCAGTCCAAGAATTTTATCGTGCCCCGGATTCACCGGAATTACAGTATATCCAACATCGCGCAGATACCGTGCAACACTATTGCTTGGGCGGTTCTCTTTCGGTGAAAGACCTACTACGGCAATGGTTTTTGATTGTTCCAGTATTGCTTTGATCTCGTTTAAATCGACAAGGTTATACATGAATGACACGCTTAATCATTGATCGGTCGAAATCCTCTGTTCATGGGAAAAAGAAAAAGATTTACCCTGGACTTGCGCTATGGTAGCTTAACGGAATATAATGGGTGTTTAGTGCGTGATTGTCAAGTCGGTATGGCAACAGGCGCCCCTTAGCCGGGCCGCTTCCATAGTTTGTCCAACTCTTCAAACACCCGGCAAGAAATCGTTGAACAACAAGGAACTTCAATGAATTTTCAAGATATAATTTTTGAATTAAGTACATATTGGGCCAATCAAGGGTGTATCATCCAACAACCCTACGATATGGAAGTGGGAGCAGGTACTTTCCATCCCGCCACCCTCCTTCGTTCATTGGGGCCGGAGCCTTGGAGGGCCGCTTATCCACAACCATCCAGACGGCCCACAGACGGCCGTTACGGTGATAATCCGAATCGGCTGCAACATTACTATCAATATCAGGTTGTCCTTAAACCATCGCCTCTGAATGTGCAGGAACTTTATCTTGAAAGTCTAAAACGTTTCGGACTGAATCTGCTGGAGCATGACATCCGTTTTGTCGAAGACGACTGGGAATCCCCGACCTTGGGTGCGTCCGGTCTTGGCTGGGAAGTGTGGTTGGATGGGATGGAAATTACCCAGTTTACTTATTTTCAGTTGGCAGGGTCCATCGACCTTCACCCGACAACCGTAGAAATCACGTATGGTTTGGAGCGGATTGCCATGTATCTGCAAGGCGTTGAAAGTGTTTACGATATCGCCTGGAACGACCACGTAAGCTATGGTGAGATTTTCCATCAGGCCGAAGTAGAGTTCTCGACGTTCAATTTTGAAGAAGCCAATGTGGAAAAGCTCATCCCCTTTTTTGAAATCTATGAACAAGAGGCGCTGAAACTCGTCGAAAAAGATCTTATTCTCCCTGCTTATGACTATTGCCTGAAATGTTCACATACCTTTAATCTTCTTGATGCCCGCAAAGCAATCAGTGTTGCAGAACGAACCCGCTACATCGGAAGGATACGAAATATCGCCAGGAAGGTGGCTGAGAGATACGTCATCCAAAGAGAAAAAATGGGCCACCCTCTGTTGAAAAATCAAGCAAGCAGCTTAACGTGATGGGAAGCGTTCAAATGATAGGAACTCAATGGCGGAAGTGCATGGGAATCGAACCCACCCGAGAGGCTATTAACCCCTCACACCGGATTTGAAGTCCGGGAGGGCCACCAGTGCCCTATCCACTTCCTGCAAGAGGCGTGGTTCAAAAACCGGACA
>JBJKQT010000141.1:0-7676 GCA_046705065.1 Desulfocapsaceae bacterium | reverse complement strand
CCAAAGGTCAGTCCATGCGGCGCCATCTTCTTCAGTCTTTTGGCAGTGAACATAGATTACTATAGCCCATTGCCAAAAACTTCAAACCTGACGCCGCCTGAACTGATGAGAAATTCGGGTTAGGCTGCCCTATTTTTACAGGATTTGATTATGGAAACGGCAAGACATGAATATTTTATGCGGCAGGCGTTGATTGAAGCCGAGCAGGCCTATCAACGAGGCGAATTTCCGGTTGGTTGCGTGATCGTCTCCCGGGATGTGGTAGTTTCTGCGGGGCGAAGAGTTAATAGCGCCGGCAAGTCAAACGAAATGGATCACGCGGAGATACTCGCTTTGCGTTCCCTTTTGGCGGACACGGATGAGCCGGACATGTCCGGCATCACGGTTTACTCGACCCTGGAGCCATGTCTTATGTGTTTTTCCACCTTGATCTTAAATGGAATTCGTACAATTGTATATGCATACGAAGACGCGATGGGAGGAGGTACGAACCTGCCTCTGAAGGATTTGAATCCATTCTATAAAGACATGGAGGTCGTGATCATCCCTCATATATTACGCAACGAGAGTCTGACACTTTTTGCCCGTTTTTTTCAAAACCCCGCAAATCGATACTTACAAGATACTTACCTTGCTGAATATACTCTGTCGCAGAGTGGATTGTTGAGGCTTTGAGTTCGCAAGGATTAAAAAAATGGAACACACAGCACGAACCGTCGGATTTCGATCCGGCGAGAGAAATATCTTTTTCCATATTCTGACAGCCTGTAATCTTTCCTGTAAGCACTGTTATATCAATCCCGAACAGCATGGCAACTTGCGGGTCTCCAGGGAACAAATGGAGCGATGGCTCGAAGTGTTTTCCGACCCGGAAAAGAAGAGCAACCTGATTTTTCTGGGAGGCGAGCCGACGCTTCATCCTGATCTGGTTCACGGCATCATAAAAGCCAAGGAACTGGGATATGCCGTAACAGTGGATTCCAACGGGTATCTTTTTCACGATTTTCTCGATAGGGTGAACCCAGAACAACTGGATTATTTGAGTTTCAGTCTCGACGGACCTGACGCTGCCGTAAATGATCCGATCAGGGGAGACGGCGTCTTTGACGTATGCACGGAAAATTTGCGCAAGGCCGTCAATCTTGGCTTCAATGCGAGTGTAATTTATACCGTGAGCTGCCGGAATATTGATCACCTTGAAAAGATGGGGCAAGTGCTCGCTGATATTGGTGTGAAAAGATTTTTTATCCAAGTCATCGGCTTGCGAGGCAAATCCGCCGGTCCGGCTCGGGAACAGGAAGACGGAGCAAGTGGAAATGCATGGCAGGTAACCCGAAAGAGATGGCTGGAGGTCGTCCCGGATGCTGCCCGCAAGATAGCTGAAAAGGGCATCCATGTCACCTATCCCAAGGTGTTCCTCGATGAAGGTGAAGAATTCGATTGTGCAGGGGTGACTGCAGAAAATTATTTCATTTTCCCCAACGGCCGGGTTTATCGATGTCCGTTATGTGAAGACTACCCGGTAAATGCGCTGCGAATCGAGGGGGATCGTCTGCTGAACAATCCCGGTCTCACGGAGGATAAATTCTTCCGCCTGACGATTCCCGAAGGTTGCGTGATGAATAAACTCCTGCAACCGGACACCATTAGTTACCGCTTTGGAAAACCGGAGTACAGAATCTCCTGCTGCCTGTTAAAACAGGAGATTGTCTTGCAAAAAGAATAGCCCGGCGATCATTCCTCTGTCTCTTCTTTAGCGGCTTCCCTGCGCCTGCCGAAAAAGCCGGTGAGAAAAATTCCCGTCTCGTAAAGTGCGAAGAGAGGAAGGGAAAGAAGTCCCGTGGCGATGAAATCACCCGTGGTGAGCATGAAGGAGAGAACGACGATTACTCCATAAAAATACCACCGTTTTTTTCGGAAGTAGGTGCCACGGACTATATCCGCCTTGCCCGCCATCACCATCAGAAAGGGGATCTCAAAGGCAAGTCCGAAAGCCAGCATGGTCCGGGCGACAAACGTCAGGTACATACCGAATTTTGGCAGAGGTTCGAGGTTCTCGCTGGCATAGCTCATGAAAAACGAAAGCATCCTCGGTATTACTAAAAAGAAGGCAAACGATGCTCCACCCAGGAAAAGAAGGCTTGCCCAAAAAACGACGATGAGCGCGAGACTCTTTTCATTTTTTCTTAAGCCGGGAGAGACAAAGACCCAGAGTTGATAGAGAATTACCGGAAAACTTATCAGGATGCCGATCAACAAAGAGAGCTTGATGTAGGAGACGAAGGCCTCGGGAAGATTTGTGTAGACGAGTTTATGGATGAAGGGGCTGGCGTGCAAAAGAGGCGCGATAAAAAAGGCCGTAATTTGCTCGGAAAAAACGTATGTCACGCAGGTTGCAATGATTACCGTCAAAAAAACCTTGATGATACGCTTCCTGAGCTCAAGGTGGTGAGGACGGAAAAATTCAAGACTTCTTTCCAGCATCGTCGGCTTTCTTTACGTCTTCGGCGGGATTCGGTTGATGGTTCTCCTCCGCGGATTCTTTGTCTCCAGCCGAGTTTTCCATATCCTCATGGGGAACGGGTGATGCCTCGGTTTCCGTTTTATCGTTCAACGGCTCTTTTGAAGCATCCGGGGCATCTTTGACGGAATAGGAGGGATCAATGGGTTTATCGTCGTTGTGCCAATCGATGTTTGTCGATTTGGACAGTTCGTTTTTCAGAGTCTTTACGGCGTCTATTTCCGGGCGCAACTCTTCCAGCATGCCTCCTTCCTGGGTCAACTCTTCTTTTAAGCTTTCTGCTGTTTTTTTAAGTTCCAAAATTCCTTTGGCTATGGAACGGGCAAGATCGGGCAGCTTATCTGGACCGACGACAATGAGAGCGAGACCGAGAATAACAATCAATTCCGGCAAACCAATGCCAAACATAAAACAATCCCATTTTCGAAAAAAATAACGGCACGGATATCCGTGGCGAATAAAGACTATCTACTAGCTATTTATGCATGATGCGAACAAAAAGCAAAGAGTATTATTTCACAGATGCAACTCAGCCGGGCAGGCGCGGCGGTGGAAGAGCCCCGCCTGCATTTGGAATATGTACGGTATTTGGAGAATTCTGTCAATGTATCCATTTTTTCGTCTGCAGTCGCGAGGAAGCGTCATGCAAAATTGGATGTCCGTGTACTTTTTATCCGGATTTTATCGATTTTCCTGTATTTGTTGGGTTTTTGAGCGATTGACAAGAAAGGGTGAGTTTATTATAATTGCGGGTTCGTCTTTATTCGTTTGAGTGTTTGAAGGTATAACCTTTTGATGTTATGCTATTAAATATGATTTGAATCCCTTTATCAGGAGAAGATATGTCCAGTGTGGTTGTCGTTGGAACGCAATGGGGGGATGAGGGCAAGGGGAAGATAGTCGACCTACTTACCCGGTATTCCGATTATATAGTTCGCTTTCAAGGTGGAAACAATGCTGGACATACTTTGGTGGTTGAAGGCCGGCAGTATATTTTCCACATCATTCCGTCTGGTATCCTCTATGAGGGCAAGACCTGCATGATAGGTAACGGAGTTATTATCGATCCGGCTGTTCTTTTGAAAGAAATCGACACACTGAGTGACAAAGGACTGCGGGTTACCCCCGAAAAATTAATGATAAGTGAAAAGGCTCACTTGATCATGCCGTATCACACCAGCATAGATCAAGCGCGCGAATCTTCCCTTGGCAGCGGCAAAAAAATAGGGACAACCGGCCGCGGCATCGGGCCATGTTATACGGATAAGGTCGGCCGGATCGGAATAAAGATCGGCGATCTTCTGGATAACGGGCTTTTCGAAGACAAATTGCGGGCCGCCCTTGATGAAAAGAATTTCATTCTTACGCAACGCTACAACTGCGAACCGCTGTCTGTTGAAAAAATAATTGAGGATTTTCAGAAATTTGGGGAGAGGCTTCTGCCCTTTGTCGGCAATGTTTCGGTGGCTCTTGACGAAGCCAGAAAGAGGGGCGACAATATCCTGTTTGAAGGGGCGCAGGGCACCCAGCTCGATATCGATCACGGAACGTATCCGTTTGTCACATCTTCCAACACCATTGCCGGAAATGCCTGCACCGGCACGGGGTTCGGTCCGACCCATATCGATGCGGTAATCGGTATTCTGAAGGCTTACACCACCAGGGTTGGGGAAGGTCCGTTCCCGACGGAATTACTTGATGATGTCGGGGATGCACTGCAGAAAAAGGGGGGGGAATTCGGAGCCACCACAGGCAGGAAACGCCGGTGCGGTTGGCTTGATGCCGTTGTTGCTTCCGATGCAGTACGGCTCAACGGCTTGACGGGCTTGGCAATCACCAAACTCGATGTCCTGAGCGGACAATCGAAGCTGAATATAGCCACCGGATACGAAGTGGACGGAAGAAAAGTTTCGACAATGCCGTCAGGTATCAAGCAGGCTGCAGCAATTAAGCCCGTTTACGAATCGCTGGACGGCTGGCAGGAGGAGATCGGCGGCATCCGCGAGTTTGACGATTTGCCGCGCCAGGCCAAGGAATATATTAAACGCATTGAGGATTTGACCGGGGTCGATGCGGCAATTGTGTCCGTTGGTCCCGATCGAGAAGAGACATTGCTTCTGCGTAATCCGTTCGAGAAATAACGGCTGCGATATTTTGGATCTCGAATCTGCACGACGGACGCATTGGATTTACTTCACACTAACGAGGTTACTGTATGGCAAGAATTACCGTTGAAGATTGCCTTGACCAAATCGGCGATCATAACCGTTTTAATTTAATTCATCTTACCGTTAAAAGGGTTAAACAACACCGTCAGGGAGAACCCTTTCTGGTAAAAGGTAAGAATAAGGAGATCGTTATGACCCTGCGGGAAATTGCGGCCTCTGAGGTCACGTTGGGTAATATCGAGGAATTGCCTGATATGCATAAACAAAGCAAGAAAAGTGAAGATAGCAAAAAGGAGACTGAAACAGCTTGAAGTTCGTCCCCCGATTTTTGAGATGGTAACAAGGAAATGCCGAGAGATTACTACGAAATATTGTCTGTAAGCCGAAACGCCGGAGGCGGTGAGATCAAGAAAGCTTACCGCAAGCTGGCGATGAAATATCATCCGGACCGCAATCCCGGAGATAATGATGCTGAGGCTAAATTCAAGGAATGTACCGAGGCCTATGAGGTGCTCAGCGATTCCAAGAAAAGACAGATCTACGATACATATGGTCATGACGGACTGAAAAACAGCGGGTACCGCGGCCCTGGAAATTTCGACGATGTTTTTTCGAGCTTCGGCGATATCTTTGGCGACCTTTTCGGTTTTGGCGGTGGGAGGGCGCAGGCCCGCAGAAGCAACGGCCCGATAACCGGAAATGACTTGCGTTACGATCTGGTTATTTCGTTCATGGAGGCCGTTCACGGTGGGACAAGGGAAGTGCAGTTGACCCGGCGCGATACCTGTTGGACCTGCGAGGGAACAGGCTGCCGTCCCGGACATAAGAAAACGACCTGTACGACATGCAACGGCCGGGGGCAGGTGATACGGTCTCAAGGCTTTTTCCAGGTGAGTTCTACCTGTCCTCATTGCCACGGCGAAGGCCAGATCGTAACAGACCCGTGCAACGATTGCAACGGCATCGGGCTTGTCGAAAAAAGCAAAAAGGTTTCCATCAAAATTCCTGCCGGTGTCGACACCGGGGCAAAAATGCGGTTGCGCAATGAAGGCGAAGGTGGTCGCAATGGTGGTCCGGCAGGTGATCTGTACGTAATCATCCATGTTGAAGAACACGAGTTTTTCAAAAGAGAGGGGGACACAATTTACTGCCGTTTCCCCGTTTCCATGGTTAAAGCAGCGCTGGGCAGCTCGGTCGAGGTGCCGACGATCTACGGAAAAAAAGACTTGAATATACCGGCCGGCAGCCAGAGTGGAGAAATTTTCACCCTGAAAAAAGAGGGTGTGCAGAGTCTGCGAGGCTACGGGCGTGGAGATATGATCGTCGAGCTTCAGGTGGTTACCCCGACCAAGCTCTGCGAAGAACAGAAGGAGTTGTTGCGGCAATTTGACAAGCTTTGCGAAGAACGCGGCCAGCATAAGGAACAGGAGGGATTCTTCACACGCTTGTTCCACGAGGTGCTTGGCAAGAAAACTAAAGAGTCGGAATAAGATTCATGCCCGAGAAATCCGAGCCGATATTCACTCACTTCGATGAGAACGGAAATGCCGTGATGGTCGATGTGGGATCTAAGACGCCGACTGCCAGAATGGCTCTGGCCTCTGGAACCATCACCATGATTAAAGATGCCTACGAGCTTGTCAAGGCCGGGCGGATAGCAAAGGGAGACGTCCTGGGAGTTGCACGGATTGCGGGGATTATGGCATCAAAAAAAGTCTCTGATCTCATTCCGTTGACCCACCCTCTGATGTTGGACAAAGTGAACGTTGACTTTATTTTTCACGATGAAAATAGTATGATCGAGATTCGCGCAAGAGTGGGGATCCATGGAAAAACAGGCGTGGAAATGGAGGCGTTGACGGCGGTTTCCGTTGCAGCACTTACCATATATGACATGTGCAAAGCTGTTGATAAGACTATGGTTATAGGTGATATTTGCCTGTTGGAAAAAACTGGTGGAAAAAGCGGGACCTTTCTCCGTCCAGAATGATTTTTTCTAGTGTCAGAGAAAAAATCTCTGTTTGCACTGAGTGAAGAAAGTAGCATGAAAGGAATGCATCCCCGTATATCGGGGTGATTCAATATTCAATTTTTGGAGCAGACGAAAAAGGAGGCCGGATGGAGAAGGAACTTCTCGAAAGGTTCAAGACTCAGCTTGAAGAAAAGCGCGATGCTATTCTCAATGAAGTGGGAAGAACGTTATCTGAAATGACAGACCAGAATTCAAATGTTCCGGATCCGAACGATCGGGCGACCATCGAGTCAGACCGGAGTTTCGAGCTGCGGATTCGCGAAAGGGAACGCAAATTGCTGGTAAAAATCGAAGAGGCTCTGGAACGTGTGGATGATGGGACTTTCGGCATTTGCGAGGCCTGCGGAGAGGATATCGGTGTTAAGCGTTTGGAGGCAAGACCGGTGACGACGCTTTGTATTGACTGCAAAACTTTGCAGGAAACAAAAGAAAAATCGCAGGGGCAGTAAGGTTTTATGCCGGAGCTTAGAAAAGATCCGATTCTTGGGCGTTGGATCATTATTTCCAAGGAGCGGAGGAAAAGGCCGACCGATTTCCTCGTTGAGGAGGTACGCAGCACTGGTGGATTTTGCCCGTTGTGCCCTGGAAATGAAAGCACCACTCCGTCGGAGGTATTGGCGTATCGGTACGATCAAAGAAATGAAAAAAATTCCTCCAACTGGCTGGTTCGGGTCGTTCCGAATAAATACCCTGCTCTAGTCATTGAAGGCCAGCTCGATAAAGAGGGCGAAGGTCTTTATGACAGGATGAATGGAATCGGTGCCCATGAAGTCATCATTGAAAGTCCCAATCATCATGACGTCTTCACTTTCCTGCCGCCGGATCGTATGATTCTGGTATTCAAAGCCTTTCGTGATCGTATCAAAGATTTGGAAAACGATCCCAGATTTCGTTATGTGATGGTTTTTAAAAACTTCGGGAAGGCCGCGGGTGCTTCCCTTGAACATTCACATTC
>JBJKQT010000140.1:0-16483 GCA_046705065.1 Desulfocapsaceae bacterium | reverse complement strand
TTAAGTTTAAGAATTTACAGAAACAATTGATATTTGAATTAGAAAACTCAACCTCGCATAACTTTTATAAAAACCTTCCCTCTTCGCTTTTTTCCCATTGCTGAATGTGGAAGGAAAATAGCGGCAGGGACTCAAACTCCGTTACAATGGAATAACAATGGAAAAATAGGCTGCTCATAGGGAATAAGTCTTTTTTATAGTAATTTTTTAAGAAAAGACAATAGCAGGATTGATAGTCCGTGGAAAGGTAGATTGACAAAATTAGATATCATGAGGAATTTTTATAATATTTACGATGGGGTATTGTATGAATTGGTTCCAAACCACGGTCTGCTTTACGGGGACCGTGGCTGACCTGGTTTGCGGCCAGTGAATTGCATGAATTTTGGATAAATATTCTTGCATAAATGCCCCTTCTGCCCTATAGTTCAACCGAGGTGGAGAGTTATGAACAAATTAAACGAAGTTAAAAAAAACTTGCGTCCTGGGCAGGTATATCGCCGCTCCGATCTTGTACAATGGTCGAGCGCTGTCGACCGCCATCTGCAGCAGTTGGTAGAGGAAGGTTTTTTAAGGAAATTGTCTGGCGGTCTTTACTACTGTCCCCGAAAAACAACATTCGGCGTGGCCCCTCCGGAAGACAAGAAACTTGTTAGGGCTTTCTTGAATGATCACAGATTCTTGCTCACGTCCCCAAACGTTTACAACGCGTTGGGGGTTGGTACGACGCAGCTTTACAATGTCACCGTCGTTTACAATCACAAGCGGCATGGCCGTTTTAAATTAGGCGGACGGGTTTTCGATTTTCGTAAAAAGCCTGATTTCCCATTAAATTTGACCTCGGAGTTCTTACTGGTCGATCTTATGAACAACTTAAAAAGGTTAGCGGAAGATCACGACAAAATACGCGACAAGGTTGAGAAAAAAGTGGCAACCATGAATGGTCGGGCCCTTTCCAGGGCAGTCCAGAAATACGGCGGTGTGGCAACCAAAAAGTTCTTTGGCCGTGTGATGGCAACAGGTGGCACAACAAAACATGTCGCCAGTTGATTTTCTGCATCGACGTTCGGATTTCTCCGATCTTCTTCGTATTGTGGGAGAGAAACACTCTATTGATCCGGCTCTTGTCGAAAAAGACTACTGGGTTATGCATTGTCTTTACGGTCTCCAGTTGCAAATGCATTTTGATCTCAAAGGGGGCACTTCTCTGTCTAAAGGTTATGGGCTTATCCACCGGTTTTCGGAAGACATCGATATCCGAATTGAGCCGCCTGCCAATATGAATGTCAAAGTCGGTAAAAATCAGGATAAACCCGCGCACCGTGAAAGTCGAAAACAGTTTTATGATTGGTTAGCAGCAACAATACAGATTGATGGCATTGTGAAAGTCGAACGCGATACTGATTTCGATGATGAGAAATTTCGCAGTGGTGGCATTAGGCTTTGCTACCCAAGAAAGGTTGCCCCTGCGTCTGGTCTGAAGGATGGAGTTCTTTTGGAAGTTGGTTTCGATAATGTTACACCGAACCATCCCAAGGACATAAGTTCATGGGCCTATGATTTTGCAGTTCACAGTGTTTCCATTTTGGATAATCGTGCGAAGGCTGTTCCCTGCTACCATCCCGGCTACACACTTGTTGAAAAACTACAAACCATATCGACAAAATATCGGCAACAGCAAAAAAAAGGTTCGCACCCTGTCAATTTTCTGAGGCATTATTACGACGTTTATTGTTTGCTTCAGGAACCTATGGTCCTTTCTTTTATTGGAACACCAGATTATCTCCTTCACAAGAAAAATCGTTTTCGTTCAGAGGACAATCCCCTCATTCCAGAAAATGATGCTTTTCTTCTCAGTGATATAGCTACGCGTTCTATATACGAAGATGCTTATCGAGCAAATCCCAATCTTTATTATAGCGGTCAGCCGGATTTCGGCGACATACTTGGTATTATAAAAAAATTTGCCAATCGGTTATAATCTCAACTTTCCCACTTGATATATCAGGAGGAGCTAACCGGATGCCTGATAATGAGATCTCCGTCTGAAGTAAATAATTGTAGATCTATAGATCGAGTCACCATGTCTGCATCGAAAATTCGCTCCGATGGCTTCAAGGCAGGTCGATGTTTCATTTCAAAGGTAGCACCGAGGTAGCACCAAACAAAAAAGGACTTAAAGCGTATTGCCTTAAGTCCTTGATTTATTTGGTGGGCCGTCCCGGGGTCGAACCGGGGACCTGCTGATTAAGAGTCAGATGCTCTGCCAATTGAGCTAACGGCCCTAATTTTGTTGTGCCCTATGTATCACAGACAGGTGGATACGTCAAGCCGGAAGAACACAATCCGGCAATTACTCTTGACGCTACCGGTAGTAGAGATTCGGACTCCCCATGGTTAGAAGCGACTTATGGAGATTCCGCCGGAATTCCCGACGGTCCCAGATGCCTTGGATATGACCGCGCTTCAGAGCGTTTCTTGCCGAATGATAATCTGGCGGAATATCGATTCCGGTAGTCTCGCGGATAACCCGGGGACCGGCGAATCCGACCCGGCTGGAACGGATCGCGAACTGGTAGGGGGAGCAGCCTAGGAACGAAGCGACGGGACCGGCATAGGAGTTGTTATCGTAGACCACGATATAGAGGCCTCCGGCGTCTACATATTCCCTGACCGCCATGGTGCATTTCGGCATTTGGGTGACCCCCAGCGTTCCTTCCTGAATCCTGATGCCGCCTGTGGTATGTACATAGGCGAGGAACGGACGTTTTTTTCGTTTGGCAAGAGCGCAGGCCTGGACGAATTTTTCGCCCTCAGCTGAGCCGACGGTTCCGTTTCTAAAATCCGAGTACAACATCGATACGACAATACGTATACCGTCGATTTCGGCCGTGAAGGTGAGGTTGCCGGAACTTTTTTTCGTCTTGTCTTTGGACTGCTGCAGTCGTTCGTCAAATCCGATGTAGTTGAGCGGATTTCCCGATGAAATTTTGGTATTGAAAAATCTGATGGAGCGGGGATCAAAGATATTTTTGAGATACCACTGATATTCGAGGGGAAAATGATGGCCGCAGGTCTCGCAGACACCTGAAAATTCGCCGTACAGGTCCGGGACCCACAGGTCTTTACATCCGTATTTTTCGCAATTGGGACAGGTGACGGTCCGGTCGGCATTGGCCAGCGGGCTGGTGTAGGTATCGGTCATCTCCAACGGATCGTTACGTTTCGCGGCTCCTTGAGCGGCATCCATGGCCGGAATCTGTCTGGCTTGTTTTTTCTTGTCTTTGGCGTTAAGTAACGTAGTTACGGTGGAGATGGGTTCGGTGATGCGTTTTAGAATGACGGATCCTTCACCGGAGACGTCTTTGATCACCTTATGAACCTGGCGCTTATGGTTTTTCAATATATCGTAACGGATATGGTAATAGCTGTGCTCCGTCTTTTCTTTGATCAACCTAAGCAATCGCATGTTTGAGCTTGGCTTTCCCGAGAATCCCCGCACGGCCATCCCGAGATACTTCTTCGACCGTTGGGCGAGCAGGCGCCTGATCTCCTTGGAGTTAAGATCCCATGGGATTTCGACCTGCAGCTCATGGTTTTCCGTTTTTGCCATTTTTCTCCTGAATTCCCAGGTTCTTAGGGCTCGGAAACTTTTGGTGGACAGAACGACCTTGTCGGTGGCGCTGAGCATTTCGGAACGAATCCTGGCGAAAAAGGCAAAATCGTCCCTCCGGGCGCCCAGTGGTGGTTCCTGAATGATACGATCGATGGTGCCAAGCTGCAGATTGTCTTCAGCTGTGAGCTTCAAGCGCTCGGCGCAGACATCTATCAGTTCCTTTGGGACCTTGGCACCTTCTTTGACCCTGCCTTCGATGGCCGCCGCTCCTTCGGGAGAAATAACGGAATAATACCCATGGGAAGCCATCATCCTGTAGTCCGACAGGCCGACAGCCTCGGCACCTCCGGAGCCGCCTTCGGAGATCAGGGATATCATGGGAACACGCAGCTTGGCCATTGCGTAAATGTTGCGGGCGATCTGTTGAGCGGCGCCGGGATATTCCTCCACCGGGTAGGACCCGGGCGTGAAGATATAAAAATGAATCGGGATGCCTTCTGTTTCGGCGACTTTCATGAAGCGCAACGCCTTTTCGTTACCCTCGGGACGGCAGGAACCGCCGTTTCTAAATTCTTCTCCATGACCTGTCTCCTGGCCGATAACCATGACCGAGGCAGTATACGGCTTCTTACCGATGCGCCGGACGATGGTGGCTTTGGCGCAGATCATGGCCGGGTCGATATTGGCATCTCCCTCACCACCTAATTCCGTGTAATCTTCGTAGACATTTTCCAGGATATCCTTCAGGCTGAAGCGCTGCGCATTGCGGACAATCCGGACTCTTTCCATGGGCGTGAGCTGCTCTTCGGCCCGTTCTTCTAGAAAACTTATGGAATCGTCGAGCTTGCTGATCTGGTTGATGAGCTGTTCTTCCGTATGATCATAGACGGTCAACTTCAACCTGTCACAGGTTTCTTTGAAACCGTCGAGATTTCCCCAGTTGGAAAAATCCTTGATCTGCATCAGGTAGTTAATCCGCTCTTCTATCTTCAGGAGTTGTTTGAGTTGTTCTTTCATAGAGAGTTGTCTCGTCCACGGCGGTTGAGGGGATCAGAATGCCAGCAGGCGATCCAGGTTGTTTCGTAAGTAATTCAAGTTGGTCATAATGGGGCGCCCGCTCGCATCCTGACCACGGATGACCGTCTCGTCGATAAAACGGGCCGCCCGTTCTTTCGCTTCGTCGGTGGAATCCCCCCAAACCAGAGCCAGCGCCAGGTTCGGATCGTAATCGCTGGGGATGGTATAGGGGCGATCGAAGGGGACATGCGTGTAGACGGCCGACCAGTCGTGTTTGGGAACTGTAAATTCGGTGATGGTTCCTATCCAAGGAGCAAAACCTCGCCGGGGATCTTCTGCAACGATACGCAGTTCAATGGCTGTTCCTTGGAAATTGACGGCTTTTTGTTTGTAGCCGATTTTTTCTCCCAGGGCCAGCCGGATCTGTTCCCGGATAAGGTTGGGGTGTTTCCCGTCTAAATAGCTGATCCTGGCTGAAACATCGTTTTCCACCTGAATCCGGGTGTTGACCTCGAGCAGATACGGCTCTCCTGCTCGTGTGACAATCCATTCCCAGGTGCCGACATTGTCATACTTGACATGATCGGCAAGTTTTAATGAATATTCGACAATTTTATCAAGAACCTTTTGTTCGTCAAAGTCGTAGGCGAAACAGGACTTATCGAATCCCGGAGCCGCCTCAACCCGTTTCTGCCGGCCGGTGGACTGGATCGTGCAGTTTCTGGAGCTGAAGTGGATACGCTCACCGTGTTTGGAACAGACCAGCTGTACCTCCAAGTGATTATAGTCTCTGAGGCATTGTTCGATGAGGACGCCTCCGTCACCGAACTGGCGTTTCGCATAGTTCTGCACCTGCCGGTAGATTCTTCGGAAATGCTCGATTTCTTTTACTTCCTCGATCCCCATTCCACCTCCGCCTGCAGCGGCCTTAACGAGAATAGAGGGATCCGCGATTCCTTTGTCAATCTGATCGGCAAGCAGACCCGAGGCGATTTCTTCCGCTTCCATCTCGTTGTAAATGGGGGCGGACGTCCCCGGAATAGTTGGGATGCCGAGGGAATTGGCAACCCTTTTGGTATTGATTTTATCTCCGAGGTCTTTTATGACCTCCCAATTGGGACCGATAAAAGTCAGGGCGCGATCCCGGATAGTAACCCGCCTGGCGAACCGATAGTCTTCGGAAAAAAAGCCGTAACCGGGATGAATAGCCGTGCATTGCGTATGGTCGGCCACTGCCAGGATGTCGTTGGGGTCAGTATAACTTACTACTCGCCAGGCATTCTGACCTTCGCCGGATGTGATATTGCGTTGAACATGTTCCGAATCTTTGTCTGAATCCGTATAAATTACGACGTATTCAAGGCCGAGATCCTTACAGGCCTCCATGATCCGTATCGCAATTTCACCTCGATTTGCAATGAGAACTTTTCCGTCCAAACTCTCCCTCGCTGTATAATTTTCCCTATATTTTCGGTATGTTTCCTGTCAGAAAGGCATGGTAAAATGCCCCTGGAGCGATTTTTGAACCCCAATACTATAGTCATAGCGCCGTCATTAGCAAAGAAAAATAATTTTTCTAATTTGTAATTGTTGGTTTTTATGATAAAATTTAACAAAGAGGAAGAGTCGGTAGACCCTGTTGACCACGGTTTTGCCTGGATGAGCGGCGTTTTGGGTCCTTGCAATTTCACGCAGGTATCCTTAGATTTTCTGCGTCAGAAAATTTTCTCAATGTCAACTGGCCGTATGCCCTTTTCTGGATTGGTGAAATTTCTTGCACAAAAAGAATGAGTCGCCAAGCGGTGGTTTATACCTCTTGCGCATGATATTTTATTTGCAGGATATTTCGGATACTAGCAAATTTTACAAAGAGAATGAACAAAGAAGTCGAAGACTTACCTGGAGCGCCCGAGCCGGCGGTGAAAAAGGGGATCATGCGGCGTTTCATGGCCCTGCTTTCACTCGACCGGTCGCCTGAAACCACTGAGGCGTTGGAGCACGAGATCCAGGAACTCCTTGAGGAGGGAGAAGAGCACGGATTGATCACAAGTCTGGAAGAAAAAATGATCAATTCGATTTTTGATTTTCGCGATACGGTGGCCACTGAGATTATGACGCCGGCTGCCGAAATCGTAAGCTTTGACGTATCCATTGGTATTGACAATCTTGTGGAGTTGGTGATTGAAGAAGGCTTCACCAGGATTCCGATTTACCGGGGAAATCCGGACAGAATAATCGGCATTCTTCATGCCAAGGATCTCTTGAAGCTGTGCACGAACAGTTCCGCCAGAGAAAACTTCCGCCTGGAAGATCACTTGAAACCCGCCCATTTCATCCCCGAAAAGAAACCGGTAGTCGACCTGCTCAAAGATTTCAAGAAACAGAAAACCCATATGGCCATGGTGAACGATGAATTCGGTGCAGTCCGTGGGTTGATCACCCTTGAAGACGTTATCGAAGAAATCGTCGGCGAGATCGATGACGAATATGATATAGACGAGCCTGATAACATCCAGGATATAAATGAAGATAAGATATTGGTCCATGCCCGGGTCGATGTGGAGGAAGTTGAGGAGCGTTTTGGAGTGAACCTGCCTGAAGGGCCTTATGAATCCATCGGGGGGTTGGTGATCCACACCCTCGGCCGGCTCGCGGTTGTCGGCGATACGGTGGAGGTCGGAAATCTCCATCTGGTTGTGAAAGGGGCGAGCAAACGACATATCAAGATGGTGGAGATTACCCGCCTGGCGGCAGAGGAAAAAAGCGAATGATCAAATTCCCTGCCCGGTGGTCGATCCTCCCGGCATTTCTCTCCGGGGTATTGTTATGTCTGGCCCTCCCTGGAAGCGGAGGCGTGTGGCCGCTGCTTTTCATTGCCCTCGCGCCGCTTTTGGTCATATTGAAAAGAGCAGACTCTTTGCGGCAGGCTGCAGGCTACGGCCTGATTACAGGTCTGGTTCATTATCTGTCTCTGCTGTACTGGATTGTAATTGTTCTCGGACGATACGGCGGTCTTCCCTGGTATTTTGCCTATCCGGCCTTGCTCCTTCTTGCCTTCGTCCTCAGTCTCTATGTGGTTGTCTTTGCCGTCTGCGCCCGTCTGCTCTTGATTGACGCGCCGCCATTTGTCGCATTGCTGGCGTTGCCTTGCCTCTGGGTCGGGCTTGACTGGGTCCGTTCCTTTTTGTTCACCGGATTTCCGTGGATGGACTTGAGCTATGGATTGTGGAATGTTCCCCAGCTTATTCAGATTTCGGATATTACGGGCCATTACGGAGTAACCTTTATTATTCTGATGCTCAATACACTGGCAGCGTTGCTGTTTGTTGAAAGAGGAAAAAAGACGCGGTTGTCTCTGGCTGCGCCGGTTGTCCTCCTGCTGCTGACAGTGGGTGGATACTCCGTCTGGCGCTGGCAATCAGTAGTGGGCCGGCTGAAAAACGATCCGGTCATGCCCATCGGCGTGGTCCAAGGTAATATCGAGCAGGACAAAAAATGGCTGCCCGATGAACAGCGCAAAACTGTGCAGGACTATATTCGGCAGACGGTTTCCTTGTTCAGCGCCAACAAGCCGGAACTCGTCGTCTGGCCTGAGACGGCGTTGCCCTTTTTTCCCGAAAACCATCCGCTGACGGCGGATTTGCGTCTGCTGACCACGCAAAAGCACATCGGTTTGCTCACAGGAGCTCCGTGGTACAGCATTGTGGATTTACAAAAACGGAAATTTCTCTACTACAACAGCGCTCTTTTGATCGATTCCGAAGGGCATTTTGCCGGCAACTATTTCAAAAACCATCTTGTTCCATTCGGTGAGTATGTGCCGATAAAGAAGTATTTGTGGTTTTTGGCCCCCCTGGTACAGACGGTGGGCGATTTCACTCCTGGGAAAATTGAGACTCCTCTTGTTTTTAAAAAGGCGAAAATCGGTGTGCTGCTCTGCTATGAGAGCATCTTTGCCGACTTGGCGGAAAAATGGGTCAAAGTTGGAGCGAATGTCTTGATTAATTTGACGAATGACGCTTGGTATGGTAAATCCAGTGCCCCGCACCAGAGTTTTGCGATGACGGTCTTTCGTGCCGTCGAGACCCGGCGCAGCGTTGTCCGTGCCGCCAATACCGGCATTTCGGGTTTTATCGACCCGTTGGGACGGGTGCGGATGCAATCGGAGATTTTCGTTCCATGGCAGGCAACGGATACTGTCGTTTTGAACGATGAGGTAACGTTTGTCGTTCGCTATGGACATCTTTTTGCCCCGTTGTGCCTTTTCCTGGGTTTTGCTTTTGTCTTGAATCTCAGGCTGCGGCGCATAATGCAGGATGCGTCCAATACGGCCTTCCCGTGATGCATTTAATGGAAAATTCTCTGGTTTTCCCACGGGAAATTGCCTGTTAACGAATTCGAAAAAACCCGGTATAATACCTGGATGAACGTTGAGAGACCTGTGGTCCGGGCCGCGGGAAGCAAATAGTAAAAAGCAGTGAGGATTGATATGTCGACAGAGACCGGCTCCGCCGTTTCCAAACAGAAGTTGTGCAATTTACGAAACAGAATGCTTGCCTTAAAGGAGCATCTTTGACTTAGATAGGAAAAAAGATGAGTTGGAGCGCTTAGAGCGCCAGACCCTTGCCCCGGATTTTTGGAATGATGCCGGAAGAGCCAAAAAGGTGCAGAAAGAGCACGGCATGCTTCAGGATATTGTGGCCAATTGGGAGAACAAATGGGCGGAGTTGGAGGAAACGGAACTCCTGCTGGATATGGCGGTCGAGGAAGAGGATGCCGATACGGAACATGAAGTAGCCGCCACTCTGCCGGAGATTGAAAAGCACATTTCCCTGGCCGAACTCGAGTGCATGTTCAGCGGCGAGCACGATGCCAACAATGCTATCATAGCCATCCATGCCGGCGCCGGAGGGACCGAAGCCCAGGACTGGGTCGGGATCCTGTTGCGAATGTATCTGCGTTGGGCTGAGTCCAAAGGCTTTAAAGCGGATATCGTCGATGTCCTGCCCGGTGACGAAGCCGGCACAAAAAGCGTGACCATTATGGTCAAAGGACGTTTTGCCTATGGCTATCTCCGGTCCGAGCTTGGTATTCACAGGCTGGTTAGGATATCACCTTTCGATGCCAGCGGAAGGCGCCATACATCATTTGCCTCCGTCATGGTCATGCCGGAGTTGGATGACTCCATAGAGGTCGATATCAACGACAAGGACCTACGCATTGACACATACCGATCAAGCGGTGCGGGAGGTCAGCATGTCAACAAAACAGATTCGGCCATTCGGATAACCCATCTTCCCACAGGTATTGTCGTCCAGTGTCAGAATGAACGTTCCCAACATCGGAACAAGGATACTGCGATGAAGATGCTGGCGGCGAGATTATATAAGTTGGAAAAGGAAAGGAAGGCAGAGGAGAACGAAGAGCTGCACGGCGATAAAAAAGAGATTGCCTGGGGCAGTCAGATCCGCTCCTATATTCTGCAGCCGTACCGGCTGATCAAGGATCATCGAACGGACCAAGAGATGGGCAACGTGGATGCGGTACTCGACGGATATCTCGACCCATTTATCAAGGCCTATCTGCTCTGGGCCAACAAGTCATAAAGTCATCTTGAAAGCAGTATGTTGTGTATGCTTGCTGCGCCTTCTTTGGAAAATAATTCGAAGAAGGCGCAGCCTTTTTCCCTTTCGGTCTATTTATTATCACGGAATTTGGCATGGCACTGACCGCAGGTGGCCTTGATTCCCTCGAGCTTTGCCTCTGCGGTTTTCCCTTCCATCTTGCCGGCAGCTTCGGCTAAGTCAGCTGCTAAGGTCGATACCTTCATTGTCAGCTCTTTGGCTTCGGGGTTGGAAAGGTTTTTTGCTATGTTGCCTGTCTGGCCTGCAAGTGCCGTGGCGTTTTTTGCGACTTCCTCATATTTCATAGTTTTCAGATCTGCGGTCATGGCTTTGAGCCAGGCAGCACGCGCCAGCATGGCTTTCTGGATGGGAGTCGGTTGCATTTCCGATGCCGCGCGGCTTTGCTGAGCCCAAACAAATCCGATAACACAGAAAAGGCCGATGGCCAGCAATGAGTAGGTCGTTTTTTTCATAGGATGCTCCTTGCAAGTTGAAGTGGTAAGAGTTTGATAAGATGATGCTATACTATCTTGCTATTCCAGGAGCCTCTTGCAAAAGGGTCTTTTCTCCCAAACTCATCGTTATGCTCAAAATTTTATCCTCGGGATATTCAGTATATGCCTGCGGTAAAATGTTTCGCATTCCTTGATTTTGAACGAAAATCCGCATTTTGCAAAAGGTTCCCAGGGCTGGTATTTTCCCGGAAAGCCAGATCGCCTATTCCAATCTATGGGTTTCCGGGATCTCATTCCTGTTGGTTATACAGACATTGAGGTTTTTCAATATGCCGTCTTCAATGCTGTAAATCCAGCCGTGGACCGCCAGCTCCCGGCCTGATTTCCAAGCTTTTTGAACGATGGTTGTAGAGCAGACATTGTATACCTGTTCCTCCACATTCAGCTCACAGAGAAGGTTCAGCTTTTCTTCCATTGTTTGCAGGTCGTCAAGTTTCTTCTGATTGAAACGATAGACATCCTTGATATGTCTCAGCCAGTTGTCGATCAATCCGTGTTCCTTGTTTTCGATCGCCGCCTTTATGCCGCCGCAGCCATAATGTCCGCATACAATAATATGTTTTATCTTGAGTACTTCAACGGCATACTGAATAACCGAGAGGCAGTTGAGATCTGTATGAATTACGACGTTGGCGATGTTTCGGTGAACAAAGATCTCTCCCGGCATCACATCGACAATCTCCGTTGCCGGAACGCGGCTGTCTGAGCAGCCGATCCAGAGATATTCCGGATTTTGTTGTTTTGAAAGCTTAGTAAAAAATTCAGGGTCGGATTTTTTAATATTCTCGGCCCAAATCTTGTTTCTGTCAAATAGATGTTTCAGTATTCGCATTGAAAGTTTTAGGTTTTGTAAGGGATTTTGGTGGGGATTTTAAAGTGGTTTCAGTAGTTAGCTGTAATTTTTTTTCGAATTATTTCATCATAATTGAGACTGATTGTGCCTTTTATCTACTCCGCTGATTTTCGTCTTTGTTGAGATGAACGCCAAAGAGGTAAGCCGGGAAAGCAGGAAGTGGGATCAAAGCAGCAACACGGCGGCTGTACACTTCGTAAGCTTCCCTGAACTGTTCGCGCATCCATCGTTCCTCGCGGCGAAGCTTATACAGCAGCGCCCAAAAAACTAAAACAATTGCCGGGATGCCGCGAAATTCACCGCACGCTGTTGCCGAGCCCATGAAGGCTAAAAGAATTCCCGCGTAAATCGGATGACGAACAATTGCATACGGGCCGCTCGTGATAAGTTCATGATCCTTTTTTATTGTTATTGTGCCGCTCCAGTTTGCACCCAGATGCATCCGTGCCCACACGGCAAAAACAAGCCCCGTCGCTGTCAGGATCGAGCCGACCCAAAACGTCCAGACCGTTTGCGGCAAAAAGCGCAATCGAAGCAAGGACAAGGGCAAACTGGGACCCCAGAGGAGAAACACCGCGACGATGAGCGGACCGACATACAGACATCTCGACAGCACGGACTCTCGTCGTATAGTAGCTTTGACATTGACCGACAAAGCCCACCATGAAAGAGCCCAACCTGTCCACATGGCAGGAAAAAGAAAACGATAAACAAATACCATGGCCGTTCCTTTAAAGGTTTAAATTGTCAGGCGAATAACCGATTCGGTTCTTTGTCAGCCCTGAAGCAATTTGTACATGACAAGCGCATCGACGTAGCCGGCGCTTTTACTTTTAAATGCCTTAGGCAAGGTGCCGATGACCGAAAATCCCAGTTTTTTCCACAGCCGGATTGCGCCCGTGTTCGTGGACACAACCAGATTGAATTGCATTGCTCGAAAACCGTACCGAACAGCGGTCTCTTGTGAGTGCTTGCACATGAGCGAGGCTATCCCATTGCTCCTCGCCTTTTCACTGACAATATAGCCGCAATTGCAGACATGCGAACCGAGGCCTGGCTGGTTTGCCTTTATGTAATAGGTACCTTGAATCGTGCCGTCTTGATCTGTGGCTACGAAGGTTTCCTTCGGCAGTTCCACCCAGACTTTGTGCGCTTCCTCCTCGGTTATATCCGGGGAAAACGCATAGGTTTCACCCGCCCGGAATACGCTTTCGAGTATCGGCCATACTTGATGCCAATCACTCTTCTGATATTTTTTTATTGCTAAGGAATTATTCATTGTAAATTTACTTCATTGCAAATAGAAAAATCAATCTCGCACCATCTGGTGTTCGAGGCGATTTTGTTCTTTTTATCATATAAACCGCTTCATCATCTCGTCGATGACGGAATCAACATTCTCAGGGGTAATTCCAAGGCGGTTGCATGTCTCTTCGACCCGGGTTCGGCGTACCGCATCCTTAAGATCGTTCAGGCTGGAGAAGAGACCTATACGGCGGCCGACTTGATAGAACATCTGTTCTTGGGCAGGCAGCGTGAGAAACCGTTTGACAATACAAATCATTCTGTCTTTGTCTTCCGGGAATTTTCCTTCGAGGTTTTCGAAGAGGTTTAGAATATGGTCGCTTTTAAAGGTTGACGAGATGGCACTCAGGCTTTCCAGAAAGAGAAGAATCTCTTCCGCGATTTCGCGGTCATTGAGCTTTTCAAACAGTCCCTGATTGTACTGTGTGTACAGCTCGATATGGTTTGGGATAGCGAGGGTGCGCAGGCGGATGAAGTCGGCGTCTATCACATTCAGCGCGTCGGCCGTCTCCAAGGCGTGCTCACGGCTCAGAGCCCTTCCACCCAGTCCCGGCATGACGTATTCCGAAAGCTCCATACCGGCCTTTTTTACTTTCAGTCCAGCCTTGATGTGGGTGGCTTTGTCCACCCCTTTTTTGACCATGGCAAGCACCTTGTCCGAACCCGATTCCATGCCGATATGGATGCGGTTCAGTCCGGCCTCGGCCATTTGTTTCAGATCATCATCATCAAGCCGGGCTATGGTATGCGACCGGGCGTATGAGGTAATCCGTTGTACCCAGGGGAAATATTCTTTTAAACGGCGAAGGATTGTGATCAGACGTTCGGGCTTTATTATCAGACTGTTGGCATCCTGGATGAAGATGGATTGCATGCCTCCGGCGGCCCAGTGCAGGGCGGCGTTCAACGCCTTGCGGTCTCCCGTCCCTGCTTGTGATGCCAGGGTGGCTACAGCATCTTTTTCCAATCTGCAGCTGTCACCGGCCTGTTTTCGTATCAGCCTGACATAACGGTTGATGATTTCAATGTCCTTGAGAACATGGTCCACAGGGCGCAGAGAAAAGGTCCGGCCTTTATACACCGGACAGAAGGTGCATCTGTTCCACGGACAATTGCGGGTCACACGGATCAGAAGACTTGCAGATTCGCTGGGAGGACGGATGGGTCCCTGCTCGAAACCTTCGTAGCCCGGAATTGTGTTTTCTTTCGTTGTCATCATATACAACATACTTCCCGGCATGGCATATGGGAAGGTCTACCGTGCCGGGGAAGAGGAAAAATTACTCGTCGAGCAGCGTTTCTGCAGGGACGTATTTCATTCCGAAAGCATCGGCCACTCCCTGATGGGTGATCTTGCCATGGACGACGTTGGCTCCGTGCCTGATTTCGAGATTTTCCCTGCACGCTTTAAGCCATCCTTTTTCGGCGATTTCAAGGGCGTAGGGGAGAGTCGCATTGGTGAGGGCATGCGTGGAGGTTTTGGCGACCGCGCCGGGCATGTTGGCTACACAGTAATGGATAATCCCGTCGACTTCAAATGTAGGCTTGGTATGGGTTGTGGGTTTTGAGGTCTCGAAACAGCCGCCCTGATCAATGGCAACGTCCACCAGGACTGCACCGGGTTTCATCCCTCCCAGCATCTCGCGGGTGATCAGCTTTGGTGCCTTGGCGCCGGGAATCAGGACTGCTCCTATCACCAGGTCGGCATCCTTCAGCAGATTGCGCAGATTGGGCAGACTGCCCATTACCGTAAAGCAGTTGCCGGGCATCACTTCGCTTAAGTAACGTAGACGGTCGAGGTTGGTGTCGAGCAAATAAACCCTCGCTCCCAGACCGCATGCAATCTTGGCAGCGTTGATTCCCACGATACCGCCGCCGATGATCACGACAACGCCGGGAGCAACCCCGGGAACGCCGCCCAGCAGGATGCCGCGGCCTCCCTGGGTCATTTCGAGAAATTTGGCTCCCTCTTGCACCGCCATCCGGCCTGCGACCTCGCTCATCGGGATCAACAGCGGAAGCGACCCGTCGGCCTTCTGTATGGTTTCGTAGGCAATATTCACAGATTGTGCCTTGATCAGGGCCTTGGTCAATTTTTTGTCGGCAGCCAGATGGAGGTAGGTGAAGATGATCTGGTCTTTCCGGATCAGGTCGTATTCGGAAGGTTGCGGCTCCTTGACATGCATGACCATATCAGCCTTGGCATAGATGTCGGCAGGAGTGGCAACCAGTTTGGCTCCGGCCTTTTTGTAGGCATCGTCGGCAAAGCCGCTTCCTAATCCTGCGTCTTTTTCCACCAGGACCTCATGCTTATGATGGACCATAACCTCGACACCGGCGGGAGTCATGCTGACACGATTTTCCGCTACCTTGATTTCCTTTAAAATTCCGATAATCATCTTCCCGTTCCTTTTGTTTATGTTGATTTTGGATCCTGCTTACCTGCCCAGTGTTCGCACAAATTCAACGATCGTATTGGTGCTTTGAATATCACCCATGGCCATGATATGAATGCCGTCGATATGGGGGTAGACCTTTTTGAGAAAATCGCAGATGATGTCGATGCCGGTTGCACCGCCGATTTCCATTTTTTCGATGATTTCTTCCGGGACATCGATTCCGTGAACTTTTTCGTTGAGGTAACGGGCCATCTTGGCGTTTTTCAGCGGCAGCAGCCCGATGAGAATCGGTTTGTTCAGAGGTTTGGCCTTTTCCAGGAATTTGATGGTCCGGCTTGTGTCGTAGACAACCTGGGTTTGAAAGAAATCAGCTCCTGCCTTGACTTTTCTGTGCATCCTCTCGATTTCATGATCCAGATCCCGGGAGGTGGGCATGGCAGTGCACGAGACCTTGAAATCGGTGTGCCCTCCGAATTCCTGGTCGTTGAAATCCAGCCCCCGGTTCATTTTTTTTACCAGTTCAACCAGCTCGAAGGTGTTGTAGTCGTACACCACTTTGGAGAGATAGGGGCCTTTCTTCGGCGGGTCGCCGGTGGTTGCCAGGAGATTTCTAATGCCAAGGGAATGTGCCCCGAGAAGGTCCGCCTGGGTACCGAGAAGACTTCTGTCCCGGCAGGTAAAATGCGGGATTGCGGTGATTTCCAGACGTTGCTGAATCAGTGCCGACATGGCGATCGAATTGATACGAAGATTGCCCATAGGGCAATCCTGAACATTGATGCCGTCCAACGGCAGATAACCTTTGGCGTTCTCCAACGATTCGAACGCCTGGACTCCTTTTACCGGTCCGAGCTCGGTGGTGATAACGAAGCTGTTGGCGAATTTCTCTGTAAAATCCATAGCAACTCCTTTTGTGCATGATATAAAGGAAGAGCCGTTCGAAATTTTGCCGGACGCGCTATTTCCTTTTTCCCATACGGCCGAGGGCCGGTTAACACAATATGAAACGAACCGCCCACCGGCACTCGTTCAAATCATAGCATGGAAAGATAAGACATTGCAATTTCATAGGTAGTGCCTGTTTATGTTTGATCTTTAAACTTTCCTCCAAATTGACACAGTGTTTATGAGGAATGCGGGATAACGTGTGATGT
>JBJKQT010000139.1:0-25515 GCA_046705065.1 Desulfocapsaceae bacterium | reverse complement strand
ATATTCTCCAGTTGATACCAGCCTGATGGTTACTTGGCCACCGCGCTCTGTATACTTCAAGGCATTATCCAATGCATTTTTAAGTAGTAAATAGAAGCTTTCTTCTGTTCCCTGCAGTCGCAGTGGTTCCTTTTCCTCAAGTCCGAGATCGATTCCCTTAGCCTCCGCTGCGGAAAGAAAATCGGCGATCAATACCCGTGACATCGCCGAAAGATCTACGAGGCCGACCTCTTCCGTTCCGACTTGGATTCTGGCGAGGTTCAAAAGCTGCTCGGATAACTTACGAGTCCGCTCCAGTCCACCTTGCAGAGATTGAATACGCTCACTGAGAATTTCCGGCGACTCCGCATGTTCGAGGTTTTGTACCTGCAGGATCAGTGCAGCAAGGGGGGTTCGCAGTTCGTGGGCGGCATCAGCAACAAATCGCCGTTGTTGCCCCATGAGCTTCCTGATTCTCTGAAGCAATCTATTTATTGCCTGGATGAAAGGCAGGATCTCATCGGGTAGCTCATTGATAGGAAGCTGGGGGGGTAAACCTGTCTGTTGAGCATCCACGTATGCGGCAAACTTCTTAATTGGAGCCAATTCACCTCTAACAATATGCATGATAAGCCACGTCATGAAGGGCAGGAAAACCACCATAGGGGCGAACGAACGCAAGGCACTGTCCATGGCAACATCATTGCGGACATCAGCGGGCTGGGTAACGACTGTTGTTTTTCCTGACGGGGTTCGGAAAACAAACACCCGCAAGACACCTTTAGCTGTATTCCGTGTGGATAATCCTTGGGGAATATCTTCCGTTAGCCATGGAGGAGGTGTGTCACCCGGCATAAGAATCACGTTAATTCGCGAATCGTTATCATCCAGCCTGATTTGTCCTTGGCGATGATCAATCTGATGCTTGTCACCAGGGAGAGCGGCCCTGCTAGAGATCAGAAGTGCAATTTGATGCAGCGTGTCGTCTTGAAGTTCCTTAGCTTCTCTATAGGCTTGAAAGAATGAGATTATTGCGGCAATGAGTCCCGATACAAGGATCGCGATACCCAACATCAGCGTTATTCGTTTTTGCAATGATCGTTTCATCGTGCTGTCTCCACATTTCAATCAGGCACTGCGAAGATTTTTGCTGAAATATGAGGCATAAACAGCATCCTTTTGCAGAAGAAGAATAAAATTGCCAAACTTTATATCATCCTCAATAAGCAAATACATATCAGCATATCTCATCGTATGAAGAAAAGTTAGTGTATCGGAAGATTGAGCAATCCATCAGATCTCATTATCAAAGTGAATATGAAGCCAAACAGAGTAACCTTTAACGGACAGTTTTGATCACTTCCATTACAGTTTAAACTTTATCCTTTTTTTAGCATCCCCTCCTTCAGTGAGATTTTTCCGCGGCCCGCTGCCGGAAAAACAAAATGCATGCAAGTATAAAACAAAAGAGCGTCAACGATGCCGAGTATCGGCTCATTGCAAGACCGCCGTGACTGATGGGCTTGTCAAGGAAATCCCCCACTACCGCCCCAAGTGGGCGTGTCAGAATAAACGCGGCCCAGAACAGAAAGGTGCGAGAGGCGGATGTCCGATAGTACAATACGACAACAATTGCCAGCAGCAGGAGGAAAACCACAGCACCGCCTTGATACCCAAGGCCGGCCGTATCAGCCGTCCAATCCCCAAGTGCAGTACCGAGAGTTTGAGAGAACATAATTGTAACCCAATAAAATATCTCGGTCTTTGGGGAATTAACTGTATTTACGGAGACAGTTCCCATGGCTAGATACCAAATAATCAGAGAGGTGGTGAGTAATAAAAACAGCAGAGAGGAACCTCCGGCATATCCAATCCCCAAAGACCGATCGGCAAAATCTGCCATCGTCGTCCCCACTGTGGTTGTAGCTATAATAGTTGCCCAATAGAGCATAGGATGAAATTTATTCGCTTTGATCTGTGCCATCACGAACACCAGAAACAGCATCGCGAAGATGATTGTCCCTTTCAGGTATCCGAGGTTCATCGACATGGATACCATATCGCCACCGGTTTCTCCCAATGTCGTCGCCGCTATTTTTATAATCCAAAAGAGAAGCGTCACCTCCGGAACTTTGCTGAGTGCATGTTCTGTTGTTTTATTCATAAGTTTCCTCATTCTTAACTTTTGTACCTGCAACTTATTGGGTTTCCTGCCAATACAGAAAAACATTTGCTGTATGTTGGTCTCTCAAAAAGAAAGGAGTTTATCTCTGCAATGGATTTCCGGCACCTCCGAGTTCGACCAGCCGACTAAAGGCTACCTAGCCGACAATACCGAAAGGAGGTGCGATCGAAGCGGACTTTTTTTCTCAGGGTACTTCAATCTTCTTGATCATGGTCAGAATCATGGTCGATTGCATCATTGGTGGACGAGAGTATCTTGCCACTCATGGGGTCCACCTTCACATCCAAAACTTTGTCACTCTTTATGACTTCAACATCATAAACCCATTTGTCACGGTATTGTTCGAGTTCGGCTCGAGATGCTTTTCCGTCGATGGAATGTTCAGCAGCGGCAATAGCCTGGACCAGACTGATTTTGGTTCCTTTCACTGCGAATGCGTCGTTTGAGGATGTGTCGGATGCCAAAACAGTACTTGCAATGGCTGACGAAAGAAATAAACCTGCGATAAGCGAGCTTACATAGATTTTCATGATTTAATCTCCTAATAAATGTTGTGTACAGCTATCTGCGTTTCCAATGAATATAACAACCGAGAATTAGCTCAGAATTAGGAGGGTGATTTTTTTGGAAGGTTTTAGATTAAATCTTAATAAGATATTGATATTTAATTGAATATTAATAAAAATTGATGGGGTTCGACGGCTTATTAGATAATTGGGAGATAAAAATAATGGAACCAGTAGTCAACCAACAAAGAAATAATATTACGTATATTCAACAATGAATTTAATTAAATGGAATAAATTCCATAGCGCTGCTTACCTTTCACCCTCGTTTTAAGCTGCGGCTACGATTTATTAATTGAGACACGACTGTGAGTCTCTGTTTTTCAAAGTAGTAAGATTTTTAGGGTTTAGGTTTAGAAACCCAAGAGATTGATGATCAGAAAATTTCCTCTATTACAAAATTTGTATGAATCGTTGCCAAGTCTCAGATGCCGGTTAGTCATGAAATTTCACCAGCACGTTTTGTCCGATAAGTAAATTCTGTGGCTGCTGGAATCGCAGAATACACTCCACAACCCGGCTCATTTGATCTTGCTGATCGGTGTATAAATGAGCCTGTTGCAAAATTCGTCCCAAACGCTCCACTTTGGCCGGGATTGCCGGCGCCTGAGGATCAGCGTCCAACAGTACGCTGGCCGCCATATCCAGATGAATTCGCCGAATAAAGCTTTCATTGACCTCGACACGGACAACCAGGGGACGCTTTGGACGCAGTACAAACATCTCTTGCCTATCCTGAGTGCTAACGCTGCTGCCCGGCTGCACAGATACCTTTACGATTTCACCGGCTTGAGGGGATCGCAGGCTCATGACTTGTTGTTCCTCGCGTGCCAGCTTCAATTTGCACCGGGCCAAGGTGATTTCACTATTTGCTTCTTCGATACGGGCTCTCAACTGCCGACTTGCTTGGAGTGCATTCTCAGCCTTTTGCTTTTCGGCGGCACCAAAAGCTGCTGCCGCCGCCCAACGTCGAGCTAACTGCTGTACTGCAGGAAGCCCGATACTAAGCACCTTCTCAGCCGCTTCGGCATGCTTGACCTCAGCCTCAGCGATAGCCACCTGGGCATTGGCAACCTCGTTTTTCAACTGAGCCAGTAATTGCCCCGGTTTGACCTGGGCACCGACTTGAACAGCGACCGATTGCACCATGCCGTTACGGGGAGCCATAATTGACAAAAGGCCGCTAGCCACATCGATTTTGCCCCGGGCAATGGCAGCATAATTTTGGGTCTGTGCTTGAACCGTCTTATGGTTGTTGGAACAGGCGGCTAGGCTGAGACTGATCAAAAACAGCGCCAACGATTGAAACAAATGACTCTTCATCATGGAAGTTCCTTAATTCAAAGCATCTTATTTGGCCTTGGCCAGGATTGCAGACTGTCTTCGGAACGCCATTCGCAGTTGATTACACCATCCTCCATAGTCAATATACGATCGGCATGCTGGATAAGGCGCGGATCGTGGCTGACACAGAGTACCGCGGTACCGTGATCGCGAGCGATACGATGCAGCAAATCAATTACTACTTGGCCGTTTGAGGCGTCCAAGGCACTGGTCGGCTCGTCAGCAAAAAGCAACTTCGGTGTTTTGACCAGGGCCCTAGCAATGGCTATCCGTTGCTTCTCACCACCAGATAAAGCTCCCGGACGCAGATGCGCATGTCTTGCCATGCCGACTTCATCGAGTACTGTCATGGCAAGACAGTGCGCCTCTGCCCCTTTTATACCCATATAGGTCAGAGGAAGTTCAACTTGTTCGCAGGCAGTCAGGGCCGAAAATAGATTAAAACCTTGAAACACAAACCCGGTATGGAGCAAACGAAAGCGTTCCAAATTACGCTGATTCATTTTGCTCAGATCCTGCCCCAAGGCCATCACGCGACCATTATCAGCTGGCTGCAGCCCACTAAGAATAGAGAGCAAGGTGCTTTTCCCGCAGCCGGAAGGCCCCGAAATCAGGGTGAGTTCTCGAGGCTGGATGGAAAGAGAAAACTGAGCGAGAATCTGTGTTCGCACAATTCCGGACTTAAAAGCTTTGCTGATGCCCTCAGCTACCAGGCTGGGAACAGTATTAATGGAAGCGGGAGAAGCCGTCGCTATGTTGAGCGTAGGTGAAACCATTGGTTGATTGTCATCGTTCCGAGTTAAATGTCCTGGTTGGTCACATCTATAATTAGCGCAACAACGAGGCCGGATCGGCACGCAACAGACCGCGCATGGAGATGAGCCCCGAAATCAGGGCCAAGGCCAAAACAAGACCGCAACAAATCAAGCCGGCTGACGGTGTCATTGACACCGGTACGGCTTGGCCATGAGCCAATACCAGCAGGATAGCACTCAACAGTCCACCTCCGATCAGCCCAAGTCCACCAATCCAGGCGGCTTGCTCAATAACTACCCAGCGCAGTGACGGGATGCCAACACCCAAAGCATTGAGCGTTGCGTACTCTGACGCCGAACTTATCACAACTGCGGTCAAGGTCTGACTGGCGATGACCGCACCTACCAGAACCACGATTCCTGCTAAGAATACAACCGCCACCCCGGCGCCGGTATCGAACATCCAGAACATTTGAGAGCGCAAGGCAAAATCCGGTGCCGTCCAGACCTGATAGGGGCCAAACGCTGGATTGCCGTTCAAGAGTGCGGCCACAGCCGGTGCCTGGTCAGGATCAACCAATTTGGCCACGTAATAAGTGACAAAACCGGCATGAGGATCGAGGCTATGCGCGGTGTCCAGGGAAGAGATAACGTTAACTCCACCCAGGGCGCGGAGGCCAGAGATTATCGCTATGATGTGCACTCTATGACCGTTGATCCTGGCATAGTCGCCTCCGTGTATTCCCAGTTGGCCGAGATCGGCCTGGTCAACGACAATGCTGCCCGGTTCCTGCAAATCTTGTCGTACCGCAGGCGAAAGAATATGATCGAATACCATGCCGCGAGCATTCGGATAGACCCCTATCACCGACACGGCCACGCCCCCGACACCGGGCGTACGCCAGTCGGCATCGACCCAGAGAAAGGGTTCGACTAGGGAGACAGCCGGGTTCATATGCAACAGCATTTCCACATCCCGGTTGATCGGCCGTCCCAAATTCACACTCTGTGTGCCGGGGTAACCGACCCAGATATCACCGGAAGAGGCTGTGACATAAATAGCTGAGCTTCCGAAAATACCAAGGATTAGTGCAGCCTGAACGAACAGCAATAGGCCGGCAAAACTTACGGTGAGGATCGATGGCAAAAACCGGCGCCACTCGCGGAACAAGGTCTTTCTGGCTAAAGCAACCATCTTTACCCCTTGGCAGTGTCCGGTAGCGATGCTCCACCCAGAGCTTTGTACAATCTGATAAAGGCAAAGTCCTTACTGGCTTGTGCCTGAACCAGATCAAGCCGAGCTTGGATCTGCATTCGCTTGACATCGAGTAATGTCAGTCGACTGCCTAATCCCAATTCTAGAAGGTGCTGCTGAGCCTTTTGACTCTTATCCAATGCCACCAGGGCAGCCTTATTTTGCTGTACTTGAAGACGCTCCCATTTCAAGCTCAACAACGCTTCTTTCACCTCGGTCACAGCCTGCAACACTGTCTGCCGGTAACCCAGTACCGCCGCATTAAGTTCCTCGCCCTGGGCACTGGCCATGGCCTTGCGGTGCCCCCAATCGAACAGCGGAATATCGATGATTGGCCCAATCGAAGGTGTAGTGTGGTTATTAACTTCGTTGGTGTGTTTGTTCGATATGTTTATGGAAGTCATGTAAGAGCCGCCGATGGCGAGATAGGGATATAGGTCGGCGCGGGCCACACCCAATTCACCCGCTGCAGCAAGTACCTTTGCTTCAGCCGCCCGGATATCGGGACGTGTACGCACTAGATCCGCGGGTACCTGGGACAAGCCAAAAGACCGAATCAGCGGCTGTGGGCCGAATTGCAACCATTGGTGCAAGGGCTCTTTTCGATTCAAGAGAAGCGCCAAATGTTGCGCAGCAAGTTCAACATTCTGTTCCTGGGTGGCAACGGAGATTTGGGTTTGAGCAAGGGTCGCTTGGACCTTTGCCACCGATTCGTCGCTTCCCAACCCTATGTTAACACTGCGTTGCAACAAAACCACCTTTTGTTGTTCTAGTTGTACGAGTTGTGACGACAACTGCAAGCGACTCTGGGAGGTACGCAGTTCGATGTAGTTGCGTACTACCTCCGCAACCAGCGATACCCGCATTGCAGATAAAGACGCTTCCGTTTCCTGTACTCGAGCCTTTGCGATTTGCATCTTCCCCTGACTGCGACCGAACAACCCGAGTTCCCAGGTGGCGTCAAAACCGAACTGGAAATAGGTATCGCTGGTATTAGCAGGTTGTGAATTATTCGTACTCGCATGGAGTTCCGGTAAAAAAGCGGCTCGACTATAGCCAACGAGATAACGAACTTTCACCAAACGTTTTTGCGCCTGAGCCAAATCGAGGTTACAAGTCAAGGCCTGATTCACTAGGTGTTCCATCTCCGGGTCTTTAAATGCGAACCACCAAGAATGCAGATCCGTTATTGGCCCGGGAACGGAAGGTTGGACCCAGTGAGCCGGCAATGATGTAGCCATGGGCGGTAACGTGACACCACCGCAGGCGCACAGGAGCAAACCTAAAACCAGTACACAGGTCGTATTCAGAGCTAACCTTCGGAAAATCAGCTTGGAGATGCTCCGGTTCAACATTGTCCTGTCCATGTTTTATATGGAATCAAGATCATGGCATATTTGTAACGCAACGACTTTAAACTTCCACATCATGGTAAAAAAGAATCGCTTGAAAAGGTGATTTTAATAGATCATACCTGCCGACCCTTAACCTTCCACCATGCAAATTTATTTTCTATTATCAAATAATTAATCAAATTTCAGTAAGATATTATTGATACTGCCTCCTATAAATTCATTGGATGAAAGATCTTTCCTCGTGGTATTCATTCTATTTTGAGCAGCGACTGAAAAGCTGATCAAGCAGGTTGATAGCCAGGTCGATCTCGGCTTTGCTGATGGTCAAGGCCGGTGCCAAAGTAAGCACGTTTTTGTAATAACCGCCAACGTCCAGCACTAACCCATACTTGTTGCAGCCATCTTCCAGGGTGCACCGTAGGCCTTCCTCAACAATGCGGTCGGTCATGACCTTATCCGGAGTAAAACCGTCCGGACGGCAGATTTCTATACGGAGAGCCATGCCCAGACCGTCGACATCGCCGATGATCGAATAGCGCCTCTTCAAATCCTTCAGCCCTTCCAGAAAATAGGCACCTTTTTCTTTAACCATGGTGTCATAGTCTTCTTCCTCTATCATTCTCATCACTTCCAAAGCAACTGCCGTGCCTAAGGGGTTGCTGGAGAAGGTGGAGTGGGTCGACCCAGGCGGGAAAACGGATGGATTGATAAGTTCTTCGCGAGCCCAAACTCCGGATAGCGGGTTAAGACCGTTGGTTAAGGCTTTCCCAAAGACGATTATATCGGGGGTAACGCCGAAATTTTCAATGCCCAAAAAGCTGCCGGTCCGATATAAACCCATCTGAATCTCGTCATCTACCATGAGTATTTCATGTTCTTTTAGAATGCGGCTCAACCCTTGAAAATAACCATCGGGAGGAATTACATAACCGCCGGTTCCCTGTACTGCCTCTATATAAAAGGCGGCATATTCCGATTGATTAACTTTTGCATCCCAAATACCACAATACTCCGTTTCAAAAAGCCTCTCAAATTGTTGCAGACAAAAGAGATCGCAGTCCCCTCGTTTTTTGCCGTATGGACAACGAAAACAGTAAGGAAATGGTACAAATTGAGCGCGATCTCCAAAGTGACCGAATCGGCGACGATAGCGGAAACTGCTGGTGATGGCGGATGCGCCTAGTGTTCGCCCATGATACCCGCCCTCAAAGGCGAACACTAGGGATTTTCCCTGGCAGGAATTACGAACGAGCTTGAGGGAATCCTCGACGGCTTGGGAGCCACCGACATTGAACTGCACCCGTCCTTTTAACCCGAAGGTTCGCTCCATCCGTTCGGTAATTTTTCCCGCCAGTTCGATCTTTTCACGATGAAGATATTGACAAGCCAATTGGGGTAATACATCTATCTGCGCTTTCAGTGTGTTGTTCAGACGGGGATTGGCGTAGCCGAAATTTACAGCCGAATACCACATCTGGAGATCAAGGTAGGGTCGATCTTCCAGGTCGTAGAGATAGCAGCCCTGGCATCTGGCGAACAGGCTCGGTGGTTCCAGATAATGTACGGTATCACCAAACGAACAGCTACGGGATTCAAGTGCAAGGAATTCATGATTAGTCATAGAATTTCGACTCCGTTGATAGAATGACGGAAATGGTTGGTTCCCACTTTGTTCGATACCATTCCGGTAGTAGTGAAGATACGTAGAATTTCAGTAATCTGACTGAATCGTTGGAAACCGATGTGGGGCAGTCCTATGGTTTGGCAATGGCCTAGAAGGCTTCCCTTGGCAAATACAATATCTGCCTTCACGGCCGCACAGAAATCGGAACGACCATCGCCTATGAGAATTTTTATTTCCCCTTTCGTGCTCAGTTTCCGCATTAAACTGCATTTGCATACTCCATTTCCCTTTTCACAAGTTCTATCAGTGTAAGGTGAATGAAGAGTCCATCGATTTTTGTATCGTCTGTAGTTTCCATGAGATATTAGGCGGTTGGCATAAATCGGTAGATGCGCCAGTTGAAAGCGTTGTAAAATGGTTTGTATAGCATAAGCTAAGCCGTCGCTTATTATAAAAAGATCCAGATTATTGTTCTGACAAAATGAGACAAAAGCTGGGAACTCACCATCAATTTCAATTTTCGATAGAACCTCGGTCAGCTGCCCACTATCACAGCGGAGCAATTCTACCTGGCGGCGCATACATTCTAGCGATCCGATCATTCCGGTTTTCCATTCCTCCTCAACCTGCATCCACTCGGGTAAGGCGAAAGTCTCAAGAATAACATCAGTGACATCGGAAGCCGAGATGGTACCATCGAAATCACAGAAGATTTTGAAAGTCAATTTCAGATCCTTTTTAGCTTTGTAGTGTATTAAGTTCCTATGATAATCCGGAAGGAGGTTTGAAAAAATTGATCATCTCTTCGGCCACCAAATCCTTCTGATTATCAAGCGGTAACATATGGTAGGAATCATCTAATAGAACCTTGCGAATAATAGAGGAACCGATGTGTTTATGTACATAGTTCGCATTTTTGACACTTGCCAGATCATCCTCAAGAGCATGGAGGATAAGAGTAGGGGTAGTCACCTTTGGCAAGATCTTTTTTACCATCTTGATATGCCGAAATAATTCGTGAATGCACTGCGCAGGGAACTCCGAATAGGCAATGGAATCATCCTTCAAGGCAATTTCGATTTGCCTTCTCATACGCTCGTTTTTCAGGCCGTAAGGTTCCCTTTCACTGAAGGTGTAGAAGTATTTAAATGGTGGATAATAGGATACGGGTAATAAAAATCTATACCAGGGTAAACTCCAGCCATCATAGGACAACGTAGTAGAAAGCAGAGCGATTGACGAGACATCTTCCTGAACTTCAAAGGCCAGATAAAGAGCAGATAGAGCCCCCATACATAAACCGGCCACTGAAACCGAATGATATTCCTTTTTCGTTTCCAGGAAGGTGGTATATACTGTTCTATACCAATCTTGCCATCGAGTCTTCTTTAGATCCTCAATTGATGTTCCATGACCGGCGAGACACGGCGCCTTGACCGTAAATCCTGCCTTATGGAGCTTTTTAGCCACATATTTCAATTCAAACGGGCTACCTGTAAGACCATGAATGAGCAGTACCGCATTAGCGCCGCCTTTCAGATTAATTTGACAGTCATTCATACTTCGCTGGCGATAAGAACCGCATTTGTTCCTCCAAATGCGAAAGAATTCGACATAACGGTTCTTACAGCAACACCGGTTCTCCCCTTGCAGGGGACATAATCAAGGTCACACTCCGGATCGCGGACCCTGAGATTTGCTGTAGGAGGCACTGCCTTTTTGTTAATAGAGCACACGGCAGCAACAAACTCGACCGCACCACCTGCGCCGAGTAGATGCCCGTGCATCGATTTGGTAGAGCTGATCGGGATATCATAGGCATAAGAGCCAAAGACTTTTTTAATTGCCTGAGTTTCGATGATATCATTGGATGTGGTTGCCGTGCCATGAGCATTGATATAATCAATATCTTCAGGCCGTAATGCTGCTTCCTCCAAAGCTAGTTTCATAGCTCTAGCCTGACCATCAACGGATGGACTTGTTATATGACGGGCATCGGCCGTCAAACCGTAACCAAGCAATTCACAGTGTATTACCGCTCCCCGTTTTTGGGCATGTTCCAATTCTTCAAGAACCACAACCGCCGCCCCTTCGCCAAGGACAAAACCGTTTCTGTCCTGTGAGAATGGTCGGCAGGAGACTGAGACATCATTCGGATCTGCCTTTGCTAATACTCCAAGAGATTCCCAACTCTTGAACGATATATGATTAAGGAGACACTCTGTGCCTCCTGCCAGTATTATATCCGAATAGCCATGCTTGATTTGACGGAATGCCTCGCCTATTGCCACGGTCGAGGCGGAACAGGCAGTCGAATAGGTGAGGCAGGGACCGGAAAGACCGTAGTACATGGAAATATGCGACGCCGAGGCGTTGCTCATTACTCTAACAACCGATAGCGGACTAATGCGTGGCACGTTTTTTTGGTAAATCTGCAGACAGATATCATCAAGGGATTTAGCCCCCCCCATACCTGTACCTATATAGACGCCGGTATGTGACTTTCCCAGATCGTCCAAGGCAATTCCAGCATCCTGCCATGCCTGCATGGCGGCTATCAAGGCCATTTCTCCAGTTCTATCGAGAAGACCTAATTGTTTTTTTGTGAAATAATCGAGCGCCGAATACTTAGTTTCAGCTGCAATCCGCACTGTAAGCTTGTCACTGAAGTCGGTGTTAAGAAATCTGACTCCCGATCTTGCAGCCATGAGATTATTAAAAAAATCATCGACCGTAATGCCGACCGGAGAGATTACTCCAAGCCCTGTGATCGCAACCCTTCTCAATTGCTTGCTCCTGCCTGTTCTGCGACAAGCCTTTCAACCAAATTGACAAACTCTTGAAGAGTCTCAATTTTCAATTCGCTCTCAGGAATCTGAATTTTAAACTCATCCTCAAGGGCAAAAAGAAATTCGATTTTATCAAGAGAGTCGAGCCCGAGGTTCTCAAGAGTCGCCTCCGGTATGAGGACTTCTTCACTGTAATCGAATTTATTGATAAAAAGGTTTTTAATCTTTTCTAATGTCGCCATTATGTTCCGTGTAGAGATGAAGTATTTCTCGTGCCTTAGAGTGAAAATAAATAGATATAGTGATAACAATAACTTTCAAAATGTGATGCCATAAAAAGTTTGGTTTACTCCTTTCCTTGAGCAACGGAATTTATCATTCATAGATAAATTTCGTTTAGACCCGCTTCAGAAGAAGGGAAACCTTAAGATATCTTTCGATCGAACAATACCATCCCATCATGAAGAAAGGATGAAGATGAGAATTTTAATATAGTTGGTGGGGGAGATCTGTGATTTTTCCTACGGTATTGGGGAACCCAGGATATTTGACAAAAAATATCGCGCAATGAACAAGTTTGGATCGTCAATCATAGACACATTAGAAAAGCTTGTCCAATGGTACGCTTTTTCAATAAACTGGTTATTAAACTTAGTCACAGGAAGAAAGTTGAATGGCCCGTTAAAATTTAGATGCCCGAAAAAAAGAATGAAAGGGAGCATCCTCCTTAGTTATCTTCAGCCCATTCCTTATTAGCTTGCTTATCTTTTTTGGATTTGTACCGTGCAGAGATGGCGATGCAATGAATGATCAGATTTAGACATGATGCGGTGTAAAGAGGCATCTCCAAATTCCACCATGGAAAATTTCTCTCCCACTTTCGCATGATCCCCGAAATTATTGGGTGCTTATCGAAAGGGTACAAAAATACACTCGTCTTCATGGAATCTTCATCTTTGTTGGTATATGCTAAAGCATACTTAGTGAAAGGTATTGAACTCTTTAATGGAGGAGTCCAAATGCAAACTAACCCCATTACGCAGTCAAAAGCTGCAAAGGTAGCTTCTCAGAATGTTGCAAATCAAACTAACCCTTCTGCCAAGGAAACGACATCCGCTGAAGGTACTACAACAAAAAAGACTCAGTCTTCATCAGTAGCCGATACTGTAAAGATCAGTAGTGCGGGAAAAAAAGCATTAGAGGAAGCAACCGAAACAGTGACCCAAACATCCAAAGAAGCTAGAAATGGCGATATTCAGGCTAAAAGGTTACAAGCAAAACAAGCTGCCGCTGAAGAGGCAAATGAATCATCTCAATCTAAAGCACTGGAAACACGATAAGTTAGTATACCTTTTGGAGGTCTCGTCATGAGTATAACTGGTATTAGCGGAACACCCAGCAATCAGATTTTGCAATCTTCTTTCCGAAAAATCCACAACCATTCTTTTCAGCAAGCACAACAGTCAAAAACACAAAGCACATCTGAAGAAAGTAAAGAAAGTGCTGTTGAAAAAAGCAAAGAGGCTCAGCCGAAGAATAGTGCTGCAAAATCAAATTCAATTAATCTCTATGCCTAATACAATGTAACATTAAATAGTTCGCCTAAAATATATATTGAAATTTAGGCATTTAGAAGTGCATCCCCCTCTATTGTTTGCTCTCTTGTAAATGCGTTTTGTTCTGGCCGGATCTCTATTTCTCCATTTAGGAAAATATCAAAGCTCCAGCTTCATATATGCATTTCTGATTTCATCAGGCTGAATACAAAGATAATCCAGGGTCTGTTTCTGGTTCGAGTGATTGAACATGACCATCAACTCCGGAATAGAGGTGTTCAACTGTACCCGCTGATGGTATCCGAAGGTCTTCCGCAAGGTATGACTGCCAAAGTTTCCCTTGAGATTTATGGCCCGGCACCAGGACTTGACTAGGCGGTTGACGGAGGGCACGGTGAGGACCTCTCCCCGTTGACTGAAAAACAGTGGCGAGTCATCCGGCAGTGCACTATCGGTCAGTAGATTACGAATGGAAGTGACCGCCATCTTGTTCAGGGTGATGCGCCTCTGCTTGCCTGTCTTCTTTTCTTTTACAGTTATTTCGTGACCGGGTTCACAATGCCGAACCTGACGTGCGGTAATTCGTAGCAGATCGGATGCACGCAGGTTGGTATTTATGCCCAAGGTGAAGAGGCAGAGATTTCGAGGGCTGTCAGCTAGCAATTTTTTAATTGATTTGATATCTCGGATTTGACGAATCGGTTCCACCCTGATAGTCGAACCTTTTTGAGGATGATTAAGATTTTTGCTCACGTTTTTCTCCCGCCGGTGGACTATATCTTATATGCTAACATATATGCAATAATAACATTATAGTTGGCAAGTTGGCAAATGAAAAAATTGACTCAAGAGCTGATATTTGAACTATCTTATTGTCTTTAGGATGATTATCCAAATAACATACTTGCCAACTAATATCAATTTGTTAACAAGTTTTAAAAACATCTCTGTGGAAGGAGTACTCGTAACAATAAGTACCCGTATGACGGATGAGAAAATGGAGGAGAACGATTCTGAGCATGGAATATATCAAAGATCCTTCATATAGGTTTTTTTTTGCACAAACTGAATTGAGGTATATTATATTTGTTCATTACTTTTGTGGAAATGCCATCAAAAAATTGAAATGGCATATCCAAAATATTGACAGCATAGCTACAATGGTATTACATATTAATTATACATTACTCTTTCCTGAAATGGAGAAAATTATGATGACAGAAGCAGTGAAGATTACCCAAAAGGGGCAGATCACTATCCCTAAAGAAATTCGGGACAGATTGAAAACGAATACAATATATTTTGAAGTAGTGAATGATGATGTCATAGTAAGGGCTGTAAAGGATGCTGCAGGATCTCTCAGCGAGTATGCAAAGAATGTGTCCCCATTAACCACCATACAACAGATGAAAGAAACAGCCTGGGGAGAAGCGGTGCATGAAAAAGCCAGCCAAAAGTCTTCCTGATACAAATATTATTGTCCGGTATCTCACAAGAGATGTGGAGTCACTCTTTAATAGGGCAAAAGATTTCTTTGATGATGTGAAAGAAGGGAGAGCAATTGCCATCATTATTGAAAGCGTGATTGCAGAGTGTATTTACGTACTTACAAAGATTTACAAGGTGCCAAAGGACAAGGCGGCCGAAAGTTTAATCGATATTCTTCATTATAAAGGCATCGCAAACTCCGACCAAAAAGAGCTCATTCTCGCCTTGACCCTTTTTTCTCAACGAAACATAGATATTGTCGATTGTATTCTCTGTGTGAAAGCTAAAGGTCAAGGAATGACACTATTTTCTTTTGACGATGATCTGAACAATATGAGCGAATCATTCAGTTTTTAAAGGTTCTATGCTTCGTGAAAATTTTGGGCTCTGGTGCAAAAATCCAAATTCTTCAAATGCCTAACAAGTCGGTGTCAATAATTTCAGATCTTTACGAGTGGCAAAAAATGCAATTTTCAATTTTTGCAATAGGGCCGTCAAACTCCTGCTTCAGGCGGTCAACTTCTTCGCATACGCTTGTCTTGTTTAACATTGCCATAGTGATACTATACCATGGCTTTTTTCGACCTCCTACAACGCCTGGCATCACACGAATTCAGGGAATTCCATTGCGATCGTTGATGTTAGAAACGATCATGAAAATTAACGTGCATTATGTGTTGATACGGGCTATTTCTCGCGGTACTCTGGCTTTTTGAATAAATTGCTCCGAAAACATGTCAAGCTTTTTTTTTGCATGACAAACACTTTTTTTATGGGGTGCGAGCAGTTACACAGAATGTAATATTCTGTTGTGCAAGGTCATAGCCAGGACGCGCCAACAATTACGGACTCCTCAGCCAAGGATTCATGGAGTTGTGGAATGTGATAAGCGACGTCCTTGAAACCGGAAAAGCACGTTAAACTCTTAGCTCTGTTGTGAAGCGACCGCCAGTCAACAAATTATCAGCCAATTATTTTTGGCTAACTATGAGCTAATTCTCGCGGAGTATAGTGATTATAAAAGAGGACGCGTAACGCATCCGATTATATTAAATCAACTCGAGAGGATTATTATTATGAAAGTATCCAAGAATTACATGTTGGCCTTATTAGGTTCGTTTCTGATGGCTTCCGCAACCAATGCGTTTGCCTATACGGGACAGAATTTAGCCGGCGAGGCAAAGATCAGCCTGGAACAGGCACGGGTGATAGCCCTCAAGGCTCATCCCGGAAAAATTACCGATGAGGAACTGGAACAGGAGAAGGGTGGTAGTGGCCTGCGCTATTCCTTCGACATCCAGAACGGAAAGGTCACGCAGGAAGTTGGTGTGGATGCCAAAACTGGCATTCTTTTGGAAAATGCGCCCGAAGGTCCTAACGCTGACTAATATCTACAGTGGAAAATCCTCTTACTCCTCGTGAGTAAGGGGATTCTCGATTGCTACCGGAATTCGGATGGGAGGTTTGATCGTATAGTGAAAATGGTGTGTTTGATGGTTTTATCGCCTGCACGGTGAGTCAACAAAAGCATTTTTCTAAAAGAGCCTATGAAAACATAGCTGCGTTTTCACGCAAGATAACTTCCGTTTTCGGGTTTTGCATCGGAAGTTATCTTAATACTCTATTATCATAAAGTATTAACCAAGAAGAATAGATTAAATGCGAGCAGATTTTTAAGATATCTCAATCAAATAAAGTTCAAGCTAGAACGAAACACTTCCGAAAATTGAGAAAACAGCAAGGTTCTGGACTGAAATTTACCGAGAAAAACCCTTCAAAATGATAAATTACCCTGGAAATGGCACAATATTCCAGTGCCATTAATTAAAAGGGAATTTTTATTGCGTAAAAACGCAGCTATGTTTTCATAGGCCCGTGTTGGAAGAAGAACTTTTTTTGCTTACATTGCTGACAAGAGAAATGAGGCAGCCAAAACCTGAAATTTTATGGATAGATGGGATAATAAACTCCGGCCCTGTTTGTAAGAGCCTCCCCCGGTTTTGCATGCTCTCCCACATAACAACACCTCGGACTATGGGTTCAATCATACGGGCTTAGATACATAAATATGTGGATTTGTGGTCGCAAGCGGTTACGTATATCTCAGGAATATCTCAACTTGACGATTTAAATTCGTCATTTTCTGACGCTTCAAACATTCCATGTACCATTTCGATGAGTTGCTCCCGGCTCGCTCAGTCCGGCATTAGCCAGCAAAAACAAGGAGAATCCAATGCGAATATCAACATCAAATATTGAAATTCACGCATCATCTGACAAAGTGTGGGACGCGTTAACCAATCCTGATCTTGTAAAGATTTGGCAATACGGCTCTATATTGACTACGACATGGGAACCCGGTAGCCAAATTCGTTTTAGTAGTGAGTGGGAAGGCCAGCGTTTTGAACAATGGGGAAAGATTATTGAATTCGAGCCAAATAGTACTCTTAGATATTCCCTTTTCGCTCCACGCCCAGACTTAGTCGATAGCCCAGAAAATTACTTTGTTATGACATATAGATTGACAGAGAAAAACGGGAATACCCTTTTAGAGATAACTCAAGAAGATCCACGGCCAGTGGTTGGGCCAAAAACTGATTCAGCCGAAGATGAAGGAAAAGAGAACCCATTTCTTCTCATGTTGAAAGAGCTTGTGGAGAAAGGGCAACCTGTTGGCTAAACAACCAGAAGAGTAAAACAAAGACGTGACCCCCTTTATTCCCTTGAACAATTGATTACGGCCGCGACTTAGATTGTTTCAATCCTTATTGGTTAGGTGTCAACTGCGCTGGATCTGGATAGATTGTCAATCTCATCCCGGAGTATTGATTTGTGATGGTCATTGAGGCCCTCATACCACTGCGAGAATTTCGCTACTAACCAAGGCAACGCTTGAGGATCGACACCCTCAGTGTGATCCCTTATATAGACGGCTTCTCGTACAAACCCTTCGAGCGCCTTCCAGTCGACTCGACTTCCGGGGACATAGCTATCCGGTAGTGTCGAGAAGAGTGGTCGATCAAAGAAGAGTATTTGAAGTCTATCCTTGGCATGATTTTGCTCAGGGTCGCCGGAACCGAACAGTGCATGAAGATGCTGTATGACAAGTTCGCCAATTTTGATAATCAAATCGGCTGTCGATACGAGCAGAGCTGCCCCCTCCATGCGCATCTTCCAAAGTTCTCGCGTTGATACTGATTCGACCGGCACGTGCTGCCAATAGAAGCCACGGCCTCCTTTCGCGGCTTCACGACTGCATTGCGGACTAACAGGAGGGTCGGAGAAAAAAACCCGCCAGATTTGTTAATGTTTGGTATACCTATACATTATAATGTGTGTCAGGGAAGATGTCATGTAGATGTCTGAACATCAATCCCCTTGCCGTTTTCTCTTCGAATGAACAATCGAATTCCTTTATACTTGAAGTCAACGACGTTAAAAATTTATGATAGAGCCTAGAAGGGTGACAAGGACTTAGGATAGAAAAAACGCAATAGTTAAAAGCATGTAACCTCAACATGTTGGACAATAATTATTGTGATTTGGCGGTTTTTCTCGTCGACCCTCCTATTTGCCGGTAAGCCCGGTTGGCTGCGCGCAATGGCTTATCCGTTTCTCGGCAAAGCATATGAACTAATACACCAAAAGCCGGAACATCCTTGGGCGGTTGTTGAACTGGCAAAGCACATGAACATGTCACGCACATCAATTTCTACGGGCTCTGTTGCAAAAATCCAAATTCTTTAAAAACCTAACAAATCGGCATTAATAATTTCAGATCGTTACGAGTAGTAAAAAATGCAGATTTCAATTTTTGCAACAGAGCCCTAATTGTGAATTTCCTTTTTTGTTAAATTTTTTCCCAATGTATGCGCTCAAGGCTACCCGACGTTTTACCGGTGGAGGACATAGTACCTGAGACAGACATAGAGCGTGGCGATTATTACGGTTGCCAGCATGATGGGCAGACCGTAGAGCAAGAACTTCAGGAAGCTGATCTTCTTTCCTGACTTCTCAGCCATTCCGACGACGATGACGTTTGCTGATGCTCCAATCGCGGTGCCGTTGCCCCCCAGGCAGGCCCCCAGGGCCAGAGACCACCAGATCGGCATCAGGTCCTTGTACTGCAATAGAGCAATCCCTGTCTTATGCGGCCAGAGTTCCCGGGCCATGTCGACTATTAGTGGGTTCATCGTCGCCACATAGGGTATATTGTCCACCACCGCCGACGCCAATGCTGAAAACCACATAACCAGCATCGACGTCCCGAATAGGTTCCCATGAGTCAGACGCAGCACCTCCATCGACAGCAGCTTGATGGCCCCGACTCTGACCACCCCGCCGACCATGATAAACAGCCCGATGAAGAAGAAAATCACCGGCCATTCCACCTCCGCCAGAATTTGATGCGGGTCCTGAGTCCTCGACAGCAGCATTAGCAGCGCAGCCCCGAACAGGGCGATCGTTGCCGGCTCGTAGTCCAAAATACCATGGAAAATGAAGCCTATCAGGACAAGTCCCAATACGAAGAGCGATTTTTTCAGCATCGCCGGATCTTTGATTGCCTCCCGTTCGTCCATGTCCATGATCCTTTTTTTTAACTCGTCACGGGTTCGCATCTGCTTTCTAAACACGATCCTGATGATCACCAGGAAGGCGAGCATGATCAGAACAATCGCCGGCATTAGGTGGATGATGAAGTCCATGAAGTCCAGCTTGGCCTTCGACGCAATCATGATATTCGGAGGATCCCCGATCAAGGTTGCGGTTCCCCCGATGTTCGATGCCAACGCCTCGACAATCAGATAAGGGATCGCGTCCACGTCCAGCGCATCGGCGATCAGAAGGGTTACCGGTGCGATCAGCAGGACAGTCGTTACATTGTCTAAAATGGACGAGATCACCGCCGTCACCACCGACAAGATCACCATAATCCTCATGGGATCGCCCCGGCCTGCCTTGGCGCTCTTCACCGCGATGTACTCGAACATCCCGGTAGGCCGGACCAGGTTGATGATAACCATCATACTTATCAGCAGGAAGATTACATTCCAGTCAACCCCGAGTTCAGCCACATGAAAGGCTTGGCGTTGAGTAATAATCTTCAGCACCAACATTAGCGATGCGCCCCCCACCGCTACCACGGTTTTGTGGATCTTCTCGGACATGATCACCGTCAGGGCCACAATGAAGATGCTCAGCGCCATCCAGAATGCCATGTTCATCTGGATATCCGGCACTGCCTCAGACACCATAAGCTTCAGCTCCCACGTTCCGTACCAAGGTTTCCATTGTCAGGATCCAGGACAAATTTCGTAAATACATTACTTGACATCCTCATAGAACGTCACCCTTTGATGAGAGTGAGCAATAGCCTGCATGGTTCAGAGTTTTAACCGACTATGATTTATCGATAAGTTGCATTATCGCAGCTGAGAAAGTAGGCAGAACGAATCGCCAAATTGGTCCTGCCATCTGACAGTACCAATTTGGCTTTTTGACTCTCGAACCAGCGTAGCCTCACACCTTGAATACTTCATGATGGGCTGAGCTGATAAGTATGCTTGAGAGTTTGCTTAAATAGCGTCAAGATCTTTTTCTCCCGTTCTCACTCGAATAACTCGTTCAACCGAGGTGACAAAAATCTTACCATCGCCTATTTTTCCGCTATTAGCAGCATTTCGAATCGTCTCTACAACCTGGTCGACCTGATCCGCTGCTACTATGATCTCTATTTTTATTTTAGGTATAAAATCAACGACATATTCTGCGCCCCGATACACCTCGGTATGTCCTTTCTGGCGGCCGTATCCTTTAACCTCAGAAATCGTCATCCCTTTGATACCGATATCATTCAACGCTTCTTTAACGGACTCTAGTTTGAAAGGCTTGATAATTGCTTCAATTTTTTTCATAACATTTCCCCCTACTTAACGATGAGTCTTATTAAGCTGAAACTCAGGGTATGCGGTGACCGCGACCTCTGCCTGATCGAGCCCTTCTCTTTCCACAGCCTCGGGAACCCTCAGACCGATAATCATATCGAGAATTTTAAAGAACACATATGAGGCAACGAAGACATATACGAAACAAGTTAAGGTTCCAATACACTGGGCGGCAAACTGAGAAGGATCGCCGTAGAGGAGGCCCTTAACACCGCCGGATATACCGTTGTATCCATCACCATAGGTGCCGTCGGCAAAGAGACCAAGAGCAAGAACCCCCCAGGCACCGTTGACCCCATGCACCGAAACCGCACCGACGGGATCGTCTATTTTGAGGGTCCGGTCGATAAAAAATACGGAAAGGCAGACAAGAATGCCGGCAATGGCTCCTATCAACACAGCCGATGGAGCCGTGACGAAAGCACACGGTGCCGTGATCGCGACAAGACCCGCAAGCATGCCGTTGCACATCATACTGATATCCGGCTTACCGTATCTGATCCACATATATAACATGGATGAAAATGCCCCGGCGGCAGAAGCCAGCATCGTATTAGTTGCTATAACACCGATGCGCAGATCAGTTCCGGCAAGGGAAGAGCCTGCGTTGAAGCCAAACCAGCCGAAAGCAAGTATGAATGTGCCGACAACCGCCATTGGAATATGATGGCCTGGGATCGCATTAACCTTGCCATCTTTATATTTTCCATACCTAGGACCGATGACTAAAGCACCCGCGAGAGCGCAAACACCGCCTACCATATGAACGACTGATGATCCAGCATAGTCTACGTGACCGTGACCGAGGTGAAAATTTTTCCCGAGTTGAGATAGCCAGCCTCCTCCCCAAACCCAGTTGGCAAAAAGTGGATAGAGAATACCACCCACGAAAAATGAGTAGATCACAAATGACTTAAAGTTCCAGCGTTCCGCCATGGCACCCGTGGGGATCGTGGCAGTCGTGTCCATAAAAACCATTTGGAATAGAAAAAGTGCAAAAATAGAGGCATCATAGCTTACACCTGTCAGGAAAAAACCGTTGGTTCCAAAAAGACCAAATTCTTTTCCAAAGAGATGGATTACAACCTCCCCATTGAGTAGCCCGGTTCCTCCGGATAGGGATCCGGCCCCAACTCCTCCCATTTGAAAAGCAAAGCCACAAACCCAATAGCCCAACATTCCAAGTGCATATACTGCAAAGTTCATAGCCATGGTATGGCCGGCATTTTTTGCCTGGGTAAAACCGGTTTCAACCATGGCAAAACCTGCCTGCATGAACATGACAAGAAATCCTGCGACCAGGGTCCAGACTATGTTAATCGCTATCCGGTTATGGCCGACAGTATCAGCCAACTTTAGGGCGAGAGGTTCCTTCGGCCCTAGGTTTTTTAGATCCTTAGCGGTTGGCGAACCTGCTGTAGCTCCAACAACATCAGCAACCCCTCCGGTATTGGCGCCGGAAGGATCAGGCGCAAGCACTGGTGCCGATGTCGTTGAAGTCGAAATTGACGAGGATGGTGCCGGCTGCTGGTCAGCAAAAACAGTTCCCCCTATAAGGGTCACCATCGCCGCCATGAGAGCGCTTAGAATAATGTATTTTTTAATCAGGACAAACTTCATGGTACTTCTCCTTTTGGTGGTGATGAATTGTTTTAATGTCTAAATTTCTCCAATTTTGTTACCATCTCAAAGATATTACGACTGACTTACACCAGCTTTTGAAGGCATATCCAAAGGCTTCCGCCACCAATTGCTCTTTCTCTCATCTCGATCCTCCTAATCGATCTCCTCCATAATGATCAAGCTCTCCCCTCATCCAATGAAATTGATTTTTCCTAGCTTGCGGTTTTCCTTGTGTGTCCGCTTTGTGTCTGATGGCATTTAAAGCAAAGGCCATGCCATTCGGAAGCATTACTAAATATCGACCTAATTTCAATTGGATGGCTTGTGTCACGATCCTTTCATCAGTTCCGGTCTTTTTTTCCTTACAATGATTCACTCATATTGAAGTTTGATCAATCCGTAACAGTTCGGTCGTGGTCAATCCTGAAAATCGGATTTTTAATCACACGATTCCGGATCGTTATATGAAATATTTCCAATGGCTGAGTCCGTCGTCGGGAAAAGGTAGGGCGAGGTGGGTGGTATCATTTCTTTTCTGCATCGAAAATCTAAGATCCTAACTCAGTCTACAAAGGATATGACAATTATGTCATATAAATTAACGTGCATTTGACCTTGTTTCTTTTTTTTCAACTGAGCTTATCGTCTGATAATGAGAACCCTGCCCCGGGATCAGATATTGAGAGAACGGAGTGTATAGTCCAGCAAGGAGAAACTGATATGTAGGATATTGTATACTTCCAAGGCGAGGTCGAATAACCACAACACAAGCAATGCCTGCGAACTCTTACATTCGGAAAGACGGCAATGGAAAATCTATTGATAAAACATTCAAAGGTAAATCAATTGACGGAGGGACTTGAGCTTCTTGCCCTGAAAAGAATAATTGAACTTATAGGTTCGGCAGTTCATCTGGAAACAACCTTGAACAACATCTTGAAGGTGCTTCAAGATACATTGCGGATGGAACGGGCTACACTTCTGCTGCTCGATAAAAAAACCCAGTATTTAACAATCAAGGCCTCCTGTGGACTGACAGAAACCCAAGAGCTGAAAGGAGTGTACAGGCCCGACGAAGGGGTTTGTGGTCAAATATTCAAGAGCGGGTCCCCCTTTGTGGTCCCTGACATCCACAGTGAGCCCTTATTCTTGAATCGAACCGGCGCGCGTTCTTCAATTAATAAGAAGAAGATTTCATTTCTCGGCGTCCCGGTTAATATGAACGGGAAGCCGGTCGGCGTTTTGACTGTTGACCGTCTTTTCGGGATAGAGATTTCCTATGAGGAAGATATCCGCTTCCTAATGGTATTATCGACTTTGATTTCCCAGTTTCTAGCTTTGCATAAGGCTATCGAAAAAAAAGAGGAGGTGCTTCTGGAGGAAAACAGGACCTTGAAGGCTAAATTGCTTAATCTCCATGATGGTCATTATATTATCGGTCATTCTAAACCTATGCAGGACGTTTTCAGTGTTATTTCGAAAGTAGCCCCGAGCGATGTAACGGTCTTACTTCTTGGAGAATCCGGCACCGGAAAGGAACTTGTGGCACGAGCAGTTCATGACGCCGGCCAGAGACGCGAAAAGGCTTTCATCAAAGTCAACTGTGCCGCATTGCCGGAAGCCCTGCTCGAAAGTGAGCTTTTCGGTCATGAACGTGGAGCCTTCACTGGGGCGTTAACAACCAGAGCGGGTCGTTTCGAATTAGCAGATCAGGGAACGATTTTTTTAGATGAAATCGGTGAATTACCATTATCTCTGCAGGCCAAGCTGCTGCGGGTTCTGCAAGAAAAACAGTTTGAACGGATAGGAGGCAGTAAGACATTTAATGTCGACGTGCGAATTATTGCCGCGACCAATGTCAACTTAGAGCGGGCAGTTGCAAAAGGACAATTCAGGGCTGATCTTTTCTATAGGCTCAATGTAGTCCCCATCATACTGCCCCCTTTACGTGAAAGAAGAGAGGACATTCCTCTCCTTCTCAATCATTTTCTGGGTTTGAGTAACGAGCAAAATTTTAAAAAGCTGAGCTTAACTTCTGATCTCCTTGATGCCTTAGTGGCTTATTCATGGCCGGGAAATGTTCGGGAGATGCAAAATCTCGTTGAACGAATGGTGATTCTGGCGGAATCTGATAAATTGACCATGGCTGATTTGACCTCGGATATTTTGGCATCGATCAGCGGTCGAGCGGATGAGGTCCAAGAGATATCCTCTAAAGCGGATCTCGCTCATTCTCCTGGGTCAGCAAAGAGATTATATGATGTAGAGCGTGCAGAAATCGAAGCCGCCTTAAAGCGCAATGGGTGGATCCAGGCAAGAGCCGCCAGGGAATTAGGAGTAACGCCGAGGCAGATCGGCTATCGAATCAGAAAATATAATCTCCCAAGATCTAGCCCACTTTGAATTGAATCCATACAGTACTTCACAGACTGGATATCGACGATGGAGAATGCAAAAACTTTCAAAAACGGGCGTGAATTTGCGGCTCTTCTCGGTTTGGTTCCTTGGCAGAGTGGTACGGATGGCCGAACAAAACTCCTTGGCAATCAGCAGGAGAGGTGAACCTTTTCTCCTCAATTATGCCCGATCTGCTATTCTGCACAAAGGTACCCATGGCCTTTGGTTGACAAAATGTTGTTGCGACGGCCCATAAACGTGGTTGTCTCCGATCTGGCAAACAAAATGGCTCGAACGATATGGGTTTACTGGCTCACCACCGGACCCACGAAAAGGAGTATGCGAGCGGGGTAGAAAGTCAGAAAGCTAAGAGAAGATATTTATATGGTTGCGCAGGTTGATAGGTGTGATGGCGGAACAGGTCGGACCGCGAAGAAGTAAACCTGATAGGTTTCAAATCCTTCGATGACGAATAATAAATAAGGTTCTCCCCGGCGAATTTCATCAGGGCCGGCAGGCTCATGTCTGCGCTCAAGGCCGGATATAAGAATGGAGCCAGATCTTAACCTGCCAAAAACATATATCGCTATCAAACCGGGAGGCGTTCATATAAGAAACCTAAAATATGATGATCATAAATTCTGGAGCCATGGA
>JBJKQT010000138.1:0-8792 GCA_046705065.1 Desulfocapsaceae bacterium | reverse complement strand
CCGTTCAAATTCGGCAAGCGCACCAAGATCTTGGAAGACAAATTTTCCACCGTCGGTTTTTGTATCAAACCCGTCTTTGCGAGAAAGCAAACCTATTCCTTTCTTGGAGAGATCTTCCGCAACCGTTATTAAAGGTTTCAAAGACCGTCCTAATCGATCAAGTTTCCAAACAATTAGACAATCACCTCACCTGACATATTCTAGGGCTGAAACTAGTCCTGGCCTATCGGTTTTACTTCCACTTGCCTTATCATCAAAAATTTTTTCACACCCGGCTTTTTCGAGCGCATCAAACTGCAATTCGGGATTTTGATCTAGAGTTGATACCCTTGCGTATCCAATTTTCATAACAGCCCCATTCGCGTTTTGAAAATTACGTTAATAAAGTGAATGGAAGTCAACTGTAGATTTAACTTAAAAACTTTATGCTTTTTTTACTGAAAAATCCTTTTCATCCGTCTTTTTTTGAAAATGAAAAAGATAGTCAAGAAAACCAGCATTTTCTTGGCTGGTGTTAGACTCTGAACATGGATGGGGATTTTCTGGGTTTATTTGCAAAAGCCGCTGCTTTTACGTGAAAGCTGACAGTTCTATAGAGAAATTATCCAATCCATCAAATCAAACCTATATTTTATTTTGAATCAATCTGCTTTATTGATTTAGCTATCTCCACTATTGTCTCCAATCTAACTAATCGGCGATCATGTTCGCGCACTTCTTGGGAGATCTCAGAGAGTATAGTGCCAGCACGTTCAACATTATCTGTCAAAAGCAACACCTCTTTCATTGCTGCAATAACATCTTTTAATGTGCTCACCGAGACCTCCTAATCTCCATCAAAACGTTTTCTGCATCTGCCAAACCTTTTTCTAAGGTTTTTTTAGCCTTGATAGTAGCCTTGCTTACTTCCTCAACCAAAGCGGCTAGCATTTCTTCATCTTTGCTCGTCTCGCGCATGGTGCACCTTCGTCGGACAAGCTCAGACATACTGATGCCTTCTTTTTTTGCTTCTTTTGCCAAAAACGTCTTAAAGGCAGGGGTTCCAAGGATTGTTATCCTTTCTGACCGTACAGACATAAATACCTCCCTTGTGTTATCATTATAATACACATTGTAATATTACGGGCAAGAAAGTCAACATCTTTGGTCAATCTTTCCAAACGTCGAGTACCATTTTTCTCTTTTTTCCCCCAACAAACCGAAGATAGATCTCGGTGATTTTTGTGCTGCTATGCCCCATTCCTGCTGGACATGAGCATGGGATTGGGTTCGGAGTTGGCTAAAAACTCTCTTATATCCGGATAATAATCAATTATCCGGATAACCAGTTCAATTGCTTGTCGATACTCCATGATTTTATTCTGAAGCAGAGTGTAAAGAACGTCGATCTGCATTTCAAATTGGTCATCGGAGACACCGCTTTTTTCAAAGCGAATCAGGTTCTGCCTACCGGATTTCTTGTTCCGGCAATACGCACTGAATGCGAGCGCACTCTCTACATTTGCCATTCGTATTCCGAAATGCCCGGCAAGGTGCTCTACCAGCTCTTCCGCCTGGGCCGCTGTGAAATGATGCCCCTGGGCATGCAGGTTGATGGCGATGGTGAAATGCCAGAGCTTGTGTTGGGCATCAAGATTGACAAAATAATCCACCAGTTCGAGATGCACCTTTTCCTTCTCTGAGGCAATGCGTTTTTTCTGCAGATTATATACCTTCATTTACGACTCCTTCTTCAAATATCTATAATTTGGTTAAAGTTGTGCTGATCTGAACTTAGAAATCCGAAAGACGAATGCAGAAGCTGTAAACGGCGGATGATGGGGAAGGGTTTGGCGATCCGATCTTCAATCCGAAGTGTGGCCTGCTGTCTTATGTTAGACGAGGTCCAATCGATGTCCGCTTATCTTGAGGAGAACGATCAGACCCACGCCAGTTAAGGAAGATCCTCCTATTATCGGTAAGAAATGCACACAGGGAGAGACAACGCGGGCAATCCGATCAGACTGCGAGTGGTGGTAACTCCCAGTGAATCGTAGATCTGTCGTGTGGCATTTGATTTATTCAGCGTGTACAGATGGACACCTTTGACATTATGATCGATCAGATCGCGGACCTGTTCCGTAGCCCAGTGGATTCCGACCTTACTTTCATAATCTTCGTTTTCCGCCCGCTGCATAGCCTTGATAAACCTGGCAGGGAAACGTGTGCCGGCAGAGACTTCGGCCATTCTGGCCATGAGCTTGCTCGAGGTAACCGGCGCCACGCCGGCAACGATTGGTGCCCGGATGCCTGCCAGTTCGCAACGTTCACAAAAGTCGTAAAATTCATTGTTGTCGAAAAATAGCTGGGTGCAGATGTAGTCAGCTCCAGCATCAACCTTGGCCTTTAGATAATCCATCTCCAGCAGTCTGTTCGGGGTCTCCGGATGTCCCTCCGGATAACCCGCAACACCTACGCCAATTCGAGGATAGTGTTTTTTTATGAAGGAAACGAGTTCTGCGGCATAACTGAATCCTCCGGCAACGGATTTGAACGTACCGTTTCCACGGGGAGGGTCACCGCGCAAGGCCAGAATATTCTCTATACCGCTCTCGGAATAGGTGTCCAGAATAGAAGCGATTTCCTCACGTGTCGAACCAACGCAGGTCAGGTGCGAAACTACGGTCAGAGCGGTTTCTTTCTGGATCCGGACAACCAAATTATGGGTCAGATCGCGTGTAGATCCTCCAGCCCCGTAGGTAACACTCACATAGGCAAGTTCGAGCGGCGAAAGATCGCTGATTGTGGCAAAAAGCTGTTCGGAAGCCTCTTCGCTTTTCGGCGGGAAGAGTTCAAAACTAAAGGCTATTGGATTTTCCTTGAAAATTTTCGAAATGTGCATTGTTGTTCCTGTTAAATTTTAGAGGCGTCGTAAAAAGTTTACCGGCCTATGGTTTAATCTTAATGTATTGATTCTTTGTAATTCCCTGCAGCGTTTTGGGACAATTGCAAGTTTGTAAATTTCCTCTGTGATTATATCCTCTAGTCGAGTCGTCAAAAATCATTCCTGTCTTGTGGTAATATCCAAATTTGGATTGAAATCCCATTGATGTGATGATTGTCTGAGTCTTGGCAAGATAGAGCAATCTCAATGCAGGCTCACCGTCTTTCAGCAAACGACCTGACATTTCCGACAAACAGCCTCTTTGCTGTCATCGACTACTCGAACCGCATGTCTCCTGATGACATATATCGTTGATGGAAACGAAAAACCTCACTGAGGAGATGGGGTTCATGCCCTCCGGTGCTCCGAACCGCCCTTTGGTAATAATCCCAGAGTATATCGCGATAATCAGGGTGTGCGCAGACCTTGATTATCTCTTCTGCAACCTGTCTGGGAGTAAGGGGCCTGGTGTCGACCAGCCCGTATTCGGTGACCACGATATCCACCGAATGTTCACTGTGATCGACATGGGACACCATCGGAACGATAGATGAAATTGCCCCGTTTTTGGCAATGCTCGGGGTTACGATAAAGGTCAAGGCTCCGTTTCGAAGAAAGTCGCCTGATCCACCGATACCGTTCATTAATTGCGAACCGCAGACATGGGTTGAATTGACATGGCCATATATATCGACTTCAATTGCAGTATTGATGGCAATAACCCCCAGACGCCGAACCACTTCCGGAGAATTTGAGATCTCCACGGGACGAAGGACTATTCTCTCAATATATTTATGGAGATTATTGAAAAAACGGTCCCGCGCTTTATGTGATAAAGTCATCGCTGATCCCGAGGCGACCCGAACCTTGCCGATGTCGATCAAATCAAGGACCGAGTCCTGCAGCACTTCGGAGTAGATATCAATACTTTTGAAAAAATTGTTATCTACAAATCCACTCAGTACTGCATTGGCCACGTCGCCCACACCGGATTGCCATGGCAGTGACGACGGCAGCCTCTCGTGTTTAATCTCATCGATAACGAAATTGAGGATATGATCGGCGATTCTTTGCGATTTCTCGTCGGGTTCGGTAAATACCGCACAGCTATCTTCCTCTTCGCTGTATATTATCGCCACCACTTTGTCGGGATCCATTTCGATGAAGGGTTTGCCGATCCGATCACCGGAACGGTAAATTGGAATCGGCATTCGGTATGGTGGATCCTCTGGGATGTAGATATCATGGATCCCTTCCAAATCCACTGGTTCGGAAGAAATCTCAATGATGATTTTTTCTGCCTGCCGCACATACGTCGGGGTATTTCCCACTGACATGGTCGGTATGAGATGCCCTTTTTCGGTAATGCAGACTGCTTCGACAATTGCAACATCTGCCCTTCCCCAACCGCCATCCCTGACCTGCCCGGAAAGTCGAGAAAGGTGATCATCCTTGAACAGGATTTCTCCCGAGTTGATTTTATTGCGCATCACCTTGCTGCTCATATAAGGCCGTCGCCAGCCGACTAATCCGGCCCTGGCAAGTACTCCGTCAACCGCCTCACCTGTCGAAGCACCAGCGAAGATATTGATTTTTAATGGTCCTTCCTTTTCAGCGCGACGTACCAACGCCTGCGGAATAAGCTTTGGATATCCTGCGGTAAATCCTGAGATAAACAGATTGTCGCCGTCCTTAATGAAGCGACAGGCAGTGTCGGGATCAGTGATTTTGTCAAGAAGCGGTTTGAAACGTATCCGATCATATATCGTTGATAGTTGAGAATCCATGTAAGTTGTCCTCAATGAGAAATAGTGCCTATAAAAGAAAGCTTAAGAACCATAGTCATGGATAGTCCCTTTCTTATTATTACCGGCTTGCAGTATAAGTCGAAGCGTGTTATTCGTAAAATGAATTTATCGAATATATTCTATTCCCAATGAGAATGATATGGAGATCCGAACTTTGCGGGCCTTTGTTGAGGTAGTTCGGCAAGGAGGCTTTACGCAGGCTGCCAAAACCGTATTTGCAACACAGTCGACGGTCAGTAAGGCGGTTAAACAACTTGAAGAAGAGCTGGAGATGCAGCTTCTCGATCGGGTCGGTCATCGCTGCACTCTGACCGATGCCGGGAAAGCTGTCTATAGCCGAGCTGTGAAAATTCTTGCAGAGGGCGACGATCTGAGAGCAGAGATCGAAGGACTCCGAGGGCTTATGAGCGGAACACTGCGACTCGGTTTCCCACCGATCGGCAGCAACTCATTATTTGCCCGCTGGTTCGCCGGCTATCGCAGCCGTTATCCGGGAGTGGAACTACAACTTGTGGAATACGGCAGCAAGCGACTTGAGGAACTTGTTCTTCATGGAGAGCTCGATCTTGCTGCTTCATTGTTACCGGTTAGTGAACATTTTGAGTGGCAGGAACTGCGACGTGAGCCTATAGACGCACTGCTTGCTGTAGACCACCCGCTGGCGCAGAGCGACACCCTCACATTCTCAAAGCTGGCGGAAGTGCCATTCGTCCTCTTTGGGGAGGGATTTGCATTGAACCCAATGATCATCGAAGCGTGCAGGGAAAGTGGTTTTACCCCAAAAGTTGCGGCTTATTCAAGTCAGATCAACTTTATCATAGAGCTGGTTGCCATCAAATTTGGTGTCTGTTTCCTGCCGCGAATGATCGCCCTGCAACGGCCGCACCCTCAAACCAAACGCATCCCCATCGATCAACCGACTATCTATTGGCACATGGCTCTAATTTGGCGGCGAGGAGGATACCTTTCTCCTGCAGCTCAGGCCTGGCTGGAATTGGCAGGATCAAACGAGGTGGCTGGGGTCGGGATGCAATAGTGTACCGACTTAACTTTACAGCCTTCCTTTTATCTTACGGATTGCAGCAAAGATCACCGGTGTTTTTTGTATCAAACCCGTCTTGGAGAGATTTAAAGCCTATTTGCAAACCGATTATCTCGTGATTAAATGGAAGGGGCATTCAAAATAGAGTGCCGGATGAGCATGCAAGGTAATCCCATCCTGTCGCGACAACACTTTACCCAAATTCGCTACTCAAAAACGTCATGAGATGGCAGATTCCTCCTCACCCCCATCCAGCAGCCTTCTGATCTTATCCAGAAGAAGGTTAGGCGTGAACGGTTTGGATATAAAATGAATTGCCTTTCTTTCACCTTCGTTGAATATGTCGGCGGCATAACCACTGGTATAAAGGCATTTAATATCAGGACGCAACCTCTGAATGTCCCTGAACGTTTCTCTGCCGTTTTTTTTTGGCATGATGACATCGAGAATAACCAGATCCACCTTCTTTTTATGAGCAATAAATTTTTTGACGGCATCTTCACCATCTACAGCCTCAATAATAGAATAGCCGAATGACTTAAGCATTTGACGGGTGAGATTTCTTGCAGCGTCATCGTCCTCGGCAAGTAGGATCGTCTCGTTTCCACCTTTTGACGGTGGCGCAGGGAACCTTTCTTCCTCTATTGGCGCCGGTTGAATCAACGGTAGATATATACGGAAGGTGGTGCCTTTTCCGGGCTCGCTATAACAAGTGATGGAGCCGTTGTGTTGCTGGATGATGCCGTAAACGATAGCAAGGCCTAATCCGGTGCCTTTTCCGATCTCTTTGGTTGTGAAAAACGGTTCAAATATTCTTTGTGAGGTCTCTTTATCCATGCCGACACCATCGTCACTGCAGGTGAGGGATACTTGTCTGCCGGAGGTGCCGTAGCCATGTGACCGGATGAATTCGCGATCCAGTTCGACAACCTCGGTGGCAATGCCGAATATGCCTCCATTCGGCATTGCATCCCGTGCGTTGGTCGCAAGATTCATCAGAACTTGTTCGATTTGTACCGGATCGGCGCTAATCGTGACGTCCTCCTCGGTCAAATGAATTTTGATTTCGATGTCCTCCCGCAAAAGTCTGACAAGCAATTTCTCGACCTTGCGGATTATATCATTCAGACTAATCGGTCTTGTTTCGAGAAGAGTTCTTCTGCTGAAGGTGAGGAGCGACTGCGTCAATCCCGTAGCGCGGTTTGCTGAAGTAAGAATTTGTTGCACGTTGAAACTTAGCGGGTCATCCGGGTCCATGTCCATCGTAAGAAGAGTGGCCTGGCCTATTATAACCGTAAGTATGTTGTTGAAGTCATGGGCTATTCCTCCTGCAAAAGTTCCTATTGCCTCCATCTTTTGTGCCTGGCGGAGCTGCATTTCCAGGTTTCGTCGCCCTGTAATGTCTCTCACTACCCCGGCTGAATGCCATTTTCCTTTGAGCAATAAACCCGATATTGACAGTTCGATGGGAAACTCCGAACCATCTTTGCGCAGTGCCGCTACCTCATAAACCTTACCAAGCATAGTGCCGTTACCGGTACTCACAAATTTCTCCAACCCCTTTCGGTGAGCATCCCTGAAACGTGAAGGCATTATGGTTTCAAGATTTTTCCCGATCATTTCATTGCCTTCATAGCCAAACATTTTTTCCGCAGCCAAATTCCAGTAGCAGACATCTCCTTTTTCATCAATCAGTATTATTGCATCTGTCGCAAGAGAAGTAATTGCCTCCAGCTTGCTTTCCTCCTCGCGTACGGCTGTTTCGGCTACTTCGCGGTCGGTTACATCATGGATAATGGAGAAAAGAAATGCCTTGCCGTCCAATTTGATCGCCCCCCGGGACACCTCGACATCACGGATTTCCCCGTTTGCCAACCGGTGCTTGAGCTGCACAAGATGAGGTCCAAGCGAAAGCTCCATGAACATCGGCATGATATTATCATGGATCGGCACAATTATTTCAGCCAGCGACATGCCGATAAGCTCCTGCCTATTGTAGCCGTAATAGGCAAACGCGGCTTCGTTGGCGCCCACGATATCTGCCGTCTCCGGGTCGATTACAAGCATGGCCGCCGGTGACTCCTCAAATAGAACTCGATACCGTTTTTCGCTCTCGGCAAGCTTTATTTCGATACGTTTGTTTTCCGTTAGGTCCTCGAATGTCTCCACCGCCGCAATCAGCTTTCCTTCCGAGTCTCTTATCGGAGCGGCGTTAAAGGAGATATAACGTTCCCTGCCGTTGATGTCCGGATACCATCCTTCGGCCTGCAAGCCATCCGAAATAAACTCCGATTTCGAATGCTTGGCGTAAAGGGACCCCATCTTATCGGTGGATGCATCGATAATCACGTCTGCCAGTACCTGCCGCTTCTGCTGATAGAAAGGCCGCCAATGCCCGGTCGTTCCGACGATGTCGGCCGCTGATATTCCGGTCATCTTTTCGCAGGCCCTATTCCAGAGCACAACCCTGTGGTTGGTATCAATGACAAAGGTGGGAGCGGCCAAATTCCGAATCAGATTCTCGAAGAAGTCCTTCTGTGTTTTTGCCGTACGAGTACATGCTTCGATCTGTTTGCGCAGATCGAGTATTTCATCGCTCACTTGATTTTTTTTGGAGGAGGCCTCATCCATCTGCTATCTCCATTTGCGGCATTGTATGTGCATATCTTTTTGATTTCTCAACTTTCCCCCAAATTCACAGAGTGTTCATGAGAAATGCGGGTTACTACATTGTTTGCCTGCTTCATACTATAATACAGACGACCATTTCCTGTAATCTGCCAGAGTATTTATGTGACCTGCAAATTGCCTGTGAAATCAAACCATAATAACAAGCGGCCTGTGCCGGCTTTCTGGAAAAGTCTCAACTTCGGACGATGTAATGGGCATAGTACTGTAAATTAAGATCTTTTCTCCAAAGAAAGTCCAAAACGCGGTCGAGATTATCATGCGTGAGGTAACCCTTCCCTGATATGAATAAAATTGATATTTCTAAAGTTCGGACACGGTAAAGGGAATG
>JBJKQT010000137.1:0-12286 GCA_046705065.1 Desulfocapsaceae bacterium | reverse complement strand
AAGCAAAGAGGCGGGCACCCTCCTGTACTGCTTTGTGAGCATCCTCCCGATCGGCACGATAGACCCAAGGGCAGATAAGTCCATGCGGGTGATCGATGCGGATACCATCGAATTCCTGAAACAATTTATCTATCCGCCTCTTGAAAAACACCTGTGCCGGACCTGCAATGCGGCTGCCTTCAGAGTCAAAAAGGTAAAACTTGTGCGGATTCGGAACAGGATAATTCCACGGCTGGCCATCGGGATTCGTGCGGCTCGGAGGTGCTCCCAGAAGATAATCGTCAAGCAGAAAGGATTGGGCCGCCCAGGCATCTCGTTCCGACAGACCGATCTGGAAATCGCCAAACATCCTGAGGCCGAGATGTCTGCAATATTTTCTAAGCTCCCTGTGCTGCCGGTGCAACAGATATTGGATAAAGCGAAATTCCTCCATCTCTTCTCGATAACGCATTTTGAGTTCTTTCTTCCGCGTCAAGGCTGCTTCTTCGCTTCCACTATGTGCTGCAAAGAGCCGTTTATCGATAAGGGCCGGGCCGCTCTCACCCCATTCTTTCCAAGTTCTTCCGCCATATTGTCGCTGTAACAGCTCGTAGAGTCCGTCTCTTTCCAACCAATCCGCGTTATCGCGTATAAATTGTTCATAGGAGTACCCATTCTCAATCTGAAACCCGTTCTTTTTCATGTTGCCGTTGTGCCTGTGCCATCTGCCTGCCTCGGAGGTTATCCGGTCGATGGCCTTTCCGGCAAAACGCTGCTCGACCCGATCGATCGGAAGAACTCGACCGCCAAGCAGGCCGGCCAACCAATCGGGCTCAAACAGGTTCCAGGGTTCTTCAGTCAACGGCAGAGGAGCCAGGGACAGAGGATTTCGGGAAAAAACAGCGGCATCGTATGGGGAAGGATTTGCCACGGTGGTTATCCCCTGCGGGCCGAATTGGACACCATCAAAACCGAGGTCGCGAACAAACCGGAAGAAGCGGTAAGCACCATGAGAATAAGGCGAGCCACGCCCGGTATCTTCTTCCGGCAGACTCGGCAACGCCGCATCGTGAATGGACAGGACAAAGTTCTTTATGCCGAGGACCTCTAGCGCCTCCCTGATACGGGGCAGCAGTCTGGCAAAATCAAATGACATGCGATTCATCTTTAAAAACTAATTCCTCCGGCATCCTCATCCGCATTCCTGCCTGTTATACATTTTTTTTCAACCGGAAGACAACTACCGCCAAGGGAGGCAAGGTAATATTTATGGACTGATACTCGCCATGCTTTGCCACCGGAGCCGCTTCAACCCCGCCCAGGTTGCCTTGACCGCTGCCGCCGTAGAGCGGCGCATCGCTGTTGAGCACCTCCTCCCAAAACCCAGTCTCGGGCACCCCCACGCGATAGTTGTGCCGCGGCACGGGGGTGAAATTGGTCACACAGACCAGCACATTCTTGGAATTCTTACCACGGCGCATATAACTCAGAATGGATTGTTCGCTGTCGTTGCAGTCGATCCAGGCAAATCCCTCAGGGCCGGCATCGAGTTCATGCAGTGGCGGACTGCCGCGAAGAAAGGTGTTGAGATCCCGAACCCATCGCTGCAAGCCCTTGTGCCGGGGGGAAGCCAGGCAAGGCCAATCTATCTGGGCCTCATGGTTCCATTCCTGCCATTGACCGATCTCATCCCCCATGAAAAGCAGTTTTTTACCGGGATGGGTATACATATAGCCATAAAGCAGGCGTAGATTTGCAAATTTCCTCCACTCATCACCCGGCATCTTTCCCAGCATCGAACCCTTTCCATGCACAACTTCGTCATGGGAAAAAGCCAGGACAAAATTCTCCTGAAAGGCATAGAGCAGACTGAAAGTCAGTTTATGGTGATGATAGGTTCGAAATATCGGATCGTTGCCCATATAGAGAAGTGAGTCATGCATCCAGCCCATATTCCATTTGAAACCGAAGCCGAGCCCTCCGACATACGTAGGGCGGGAGACCATTGGCCAGGCAGTGGATTCCTCGGCCACGGTCATGACGTCGGGATGTTCCTGATACACCAGCTGATTGAATCGCTTAAGAAAATCTATAGCCTCGAGATTTTCCCGGCCTCCGTACCGGTTCGGTATCCACTCTCCTTCCTTGCGGGAATAATCCAGATAGAGCATGGAGGACACTGCATCGACGCGCAAACCGTCGATATGATAGACCTCAAGCCAGAAAAGGGCATTGCTCAGCAGGAAACCCGCAACCTCGCGCCGCCCGTAATTGAAGATAAAGGTGCCCCAGTCTTTTTGTTCTCCTTGACGCGGATCGGCATGCTCATAGAGATGGGTTCCGTCAAAATATCCAAGCCCATGCGCATCGCGCGGGAAATGCGCAGGAACCCAATCAAGGATCACGCCAATGGAGTGACGATGCAGCGTGTCCACAAGGTGCATAAAATCCTGAGGAGTGCCGAAACGGCTTGTGGGTGCAAAATAGCCGATGGTCTGATACCCCCAGGATCCGTCGAAGGGGTGTTCGTTGACCGGCAGCAGCTCCACATGGGTAAAGCCCATTTGACTGACATATTGAGCCAGCTTTTCGGCTATTTCCCTGTAGTTGAGCCACCTTCCGTCATCTCCCCGCATCCACGAACCGAGATGCACCTCATACACGGCAATAGGGGCATCGTGACGATTACGTTTGGCACGGGAAGCCATCCAGTCATCATCCTGCCACGGATAGCCCTCCAGGTCCCAGACGATTGAAGCGGTGGCAGGACGAATCTCACAGAAAAAGGAATAGGGATCCGCTTTCTGTACCCTGTAGCCATCTGTTCTGGAAATGATATCATATTTATAGAGCGCTCCGGCGGCTGCATCAGGTACAAACCCTTTCCAATATCCCGAATCCCCCATGCATTTGAGAGGATGAACCGTTGCGTCCCAATCGTTGAACTCGCCGACGACGGCGACCTGGAGGGCATTCGGCGCCCAAACGGCAAAATGCGTCCCCTTTAGGCCTTCCTGTTCAAAGACATGGGCACCGAGTTTTTCCCAGGCCCTGTAGTGGGTGCCTTCGGAAAGAAGATGAAGGTCGTAGTCGGTTAAAAATCCTTTGGTCATAGTCATGATTTCCGTCCGGTCTGTTTCTGTCGTTTGATGATATCGATAATGCCCATAAGCGGGATACGAGCCCAGTCCGGTCGATTATTGAGTTCGTACCGCAGCTCGTAAAAAACCTTCTCGAGCAGAAAGACATCGAGAATCAAGTCAAAATCGGCGGAGGGCAGAAACGGCGCACCGGCGGCCGTTTCAAGGTAAGCCCCCAAAAAGGCCGCACTGCTCCAGCCGAACCAGGCCTCTCTCCAGGATTGCAGTTGTTTTTCCACTGAACCGCCGGTATCGTCATCGAAAAACGGGGTCTGAGCGGCATAATGCAACGAGCGGATCATCCCGGCCACGTCTTTCAACGGTGAACTTTTGCGCCGTCTCTCTGCCAAAGGACGCAAAGGCTCCCCCTCAAAGTCCAGCAGAATGAAATCATCGGTATCGGTCCGCAGAACCTGGCCCAAATGATAATCACCATGGATACGGACCAATACCCCGAGTTCCTCTGCAATCTCAGGGAGCAGATCGAGCTTTCCGAGCAATGCCGGCCCTTCCATCAAAACCAGGTTCGCCGCCTTGCGGACCTGGTCGGGCAGATCGGAGATTTTAATGCCGAGCAGGGCCAAAGCTTCCCCTGCCTCGCGAGAGATCGATTCTGATAATCCCTGGACAAACAGCCGGCTTGCCTTTTCCGGCTTGAAATCCCGGTTGCCGGTGTCTTTTGTCAGGGCCAAGTGAAATTCTGCGGTACGGGACCCCAAAGTCCGGATATCCCGCAGGAACTCTTTTGTCATTGCAGCGAAGGCCTCAGGCGGCTCACTTCGGGCCGCCTCAATGAGCCCGGGAGCCGGTTCAGGCGGTTCCTCTCCCTGGGCCGCTCTCACCTCGGCGTCCCGGCAATAGACTCTCAGAGCCTCCAGTGTATACGACCACCCATCCCCTCTATTGGGGACAAATTCCTGCAGCATGCCGAGTGTAGATTCCAGGCCGGAGTTGTTGATATAACGCACTGTTCCCGCAACCTTGGCAATACCTGCAAACCGGCTTTGCTCCGTCAGAAAAAGGCTCATCTCCACATCGGGATTGACTCCTTGTTCCAGTTTTCGATAAAGCTTCAGCACGAATGTTTCATCGATGACAACTGAAGTATTGCTCTGTTCCGCACCGAGTTTTCTGACAGTACGGCCGGAGCTGTCAAGATCGGCCGATTCGTCAAAGGTACCGATCGTTTGCATGGCAAGAGAGCCTCCCTTCGCTGTCCGGTACTTTCGGCCGTCCCCGATTGCGCTGAACAAGATATCGCAGGAGGCTCTGTCCATCAAAGCGTCATAGAGTATCCCCTCACCACGTTGGTTTTTCACCTTGGCTACGACGGAATCCGGGATTTCCTCAATAAGGGCCGCGGCAGCTTTTCCCTGCACGATTTTCAGCGGCATGACATACGTCTCCTTCTCACCGGAGGCATAATTTGCCTCGAGCAAGAGAAAAAAGAAGGAGGCGCCGAGTTTGCACCAATCGTTCACCCGGCAGGAAACCAACTCCTTTGCTTTACCGCGAAACCAACGCTGATCGGCGAGAAACCGCGGCAGAATGTCGTTGCCGAGCGTATAAAGATATTCGGGTTCCAACAGTGTAACCCACATTTCATCCAGGACAAGCTGTGGAACATCGGGCAAATCCGCGGTCTTCTGTCGCCGAGCCTTTATCGGTTCGGCCGGCGACTCGAGCCTGAACCAGTAGAAACTGTGCGGCCCCAGAGTCAGGAAATAGGGAAATTCCCCAATGGGAGGAAATTCCGTTCTCCCGATCATTTCAACCGGGATGCGGCCGCTGAAGTCGGCAAGATCCAGCTCCGCGGGCTGAACGAAACGGGAAAGATTGGCCACGATGAGGAGTATTTCTCCTTTATAGCTGCGGATATAGGCGAGAATCTTTCTGTTTTGAGGTTTGAGAAAATAGGTGGCACCTCGGCCGAATGCCTTATGCTGCCGACGAAGAGCAATCATCCGGCGCATGAAATGCAGCATGGAGGAAGGATCGCGTTCCTGCGCCTCGACGTTGACCGCCTGATAGCCATAGACCGGATCCATTATCACCGGCAGATACAGGCGCGCAATATCAGCGGTAGAAAAACCGGCGTTTCTGTCCATATTCCACTGCATGGGAGTACGGACACCGTCCCTGTCGCCCAGGAAAATATTATCCCCCATCCCGATTTCGTCTCCGTAATAGATCACAGGCGAACCCGGCATCGAAAAAAGCAGCGAATTCAACAATTCCATCCGGCGGCGGCTGTTGTCCAGCAAAGGCGCCAGACGGCGGCGGATGCCGACATTGAGTTTCATTCTGCTGTCCTTGGCATATTCCCCGTACATATAGTCACGTTCAGCATCGGTCACCATTTCCAACGTCAGCTCATCGTGATTGCGCAGGAAAAGAGCCCATTGACAAGTGTCGGGTATGGTGGGGGTGGCCTCCAGTATCTCGGTGATGGGATGGCGGTCTTCCTGACGGAGGGACATAAAAATTCTAGGCATCAGGGGAAAATGAAAGGCCATATGACATTCATCCCCATCACCGAAATAGTGGCGGACATCCGCAGGCCATTGATTGGCCTCCGCCAGGAACATCCGACCGGTATATTGCCGGTCGAGGTATGAGCGGAACTGCTTGAGGACACTATGAGTTTCCGAAAGATTTTCGTTGTTGGTGCCTTCCCGGACGCAGAGATAGGGAACCGCGTCCAGACGCATGCCATCGACCCCCATATCGAACCAGAATTTCATTACCTTCAGAACGGCCTTGACGACCTTGGGGTTGTTATGATTCAGATCAGGCTGATGGGAGAAGAATCGATGCCAGTAGTAGGCCTTCGCTTCCGGGTCCCAGGCCCAGTTGGAATTTTCGGTATCTGTGAAGATAATCCTGGTTTCCTGAAACTTCTGGTTGGTGTCGCTCCAGACATAATATTTGCGGCGCGCGCTGTTGACTTTCGCCCTCCTCGCCGCCTGAAACCAGGGATGCTGATCCGAGGTATGATTTATGACAAGCTCGGTAATGACACGTATCCTCCGCCGGTGCGCCTCACGGATGAATACTCTGAAATCCCGCAGTGTTCCGTATCTCTGATGGATCGAAAGATAGTCGGAAATATCATAACCGTCATCTTTAAAAGGCGAAGGATAAAACGGGAGAAGCCAGAGAGTATTTACTTCGAGATGCTGCAGGTAATCGAGTTTCTCGATCAGCCCGCGAAAATCTCCGCTGCCGTCGCCATTACTGTCCTTGAATGCCTTTATGGGCATCTCGTAAATGATCGCGTCCTTGTACCAGAGGGGATCTGTTTTTCCTAAAACCATATATCGGTTTTCTCCTCTTCTTCTAAGGGCCTGGATGCGGATTTTGCCGCTTTGCCTCACATAAAGTAATCAAAATCGTGTTCGGTCCGCAGCCGGCGCCGCACCCTGAAAATCTGGGCTGGGCACGACGCGGGATCGAGCCGGACATAATTATTCCTCCCCTGCCAGAGGTAACGGCTGTCCCCGATGAGTTCGTGAACCTGGAAGATCTCATTGTCGTCGATATTGAACTGCTCCAAGGGAACCTGGAGCCAGCCGTCCTGAACATGGTGAGGGTCGAGATTGACCGCCACCAAGATAATATTGGATAAATCTTCGGTCTGTTTGCCGTAGAAGAGCACCTGCTCATTGTCCATCGGATAGAACGACAATCCCCGGTTTGCAGCCAGTGCCGGATTGGTTCTGCGTATGGCGTTGATCTTGGCGATAAAGGCATGGAGGTTGCCGGGCTTGCTCCAATCCCGGGGTTTAATTTCAAATTTTTCTGAATTCAGATACTCTTCGCTGCCGGGGAGAGCCTCATTTTCGAGCAATTCAAACCCGCTGTATATCCCGTAGCTGGAAGAAAGTGTCGCGGCAAGGACGAGCCGGGTCATGAATGCCGGGCGGCCGCCGAATTGGAGGTACTCCGGCAGGATGTCCGGGGTGTTGGCAAAAAAGTTGGGCCGGAAGTACTCGCTCACTTCGGTGTTTACCAGCTCCTGCATATACTCGGTCAGCTGCTGCTTGGAGTTGCGCCAAGTGAAATAGGTATACGACTGGCTGAAGCCTGCTTTGGCCAAAGCATACTTGACCCGGGGACGGGTAAAAGCCTCGGAGAGAAAGACGGAATCAGGATACTCCCTCCGCACCTCGGAGATCAGCCACTTCCAGAAACGAAGAGGTTTGGTATGCGGGTTGTCGACCCTGAAGATGCGAACGCCTCGTTTAATCCAGAATACGACAATGCTCTGCAGTTCCTGCCATAGGGTGCGCCACTCTTTGCAATCGAAGTTAAACGGGTAGATATCTTCATATTTTTTCGGCGGATTTTCGGCAAATTTGATGGTGCCGTCCGGCCGATGCCGGAACCATTCCGGATGGTCCCGGACATATGGATGGTCAGGTGAACACTGAAAAGCGATATCAAGCGCCAGTTCCAGCCCGTGTGTTCTGGCGGTTGTCACCAGATGATCGAAGTCTTCCAGAGTACCGAGGTCGGGATGAACCGATTTGTGGCCACCCTCCTCGGAACCGATGGCCCATGGGCTGCCGGGATCTTCCCTTGTGGCCGTCAACTGGTTGTTGCGTCCCTTGCGGTTTGTGCGGCCGATGGGATGAATCGGTGGCAGATAAAGAACATCAAACCCCAGATCGATAATCTCCGGGATTTTTTTTTCGAGATCTGCAAAGGTTCCGCTCCTGCCTGGGGAACTGGTCAAAGAACGGGGGAAAATTTCATACCAGGCGCCAAATCCGGCTATTTCCGGCTCTACTGAAACAGCAAAAGACGGTTCCGCAACAGTTTCTTTTGACCGATCCGGATACCGGCTCATAATGCCGCTGGTATCGGATGCCGTGGCCAGGTCTATCAATATGTCCGGAGAATCACCGCCGCGCAGCTTGACCGCCAGCGTCGAAAGCCATTCCCGGTCCGGTGGTTCAGCCCTCCCGACAGCCTCTTCGATCATGGCCGCCCCTTCCAGGAGTTCACTGGTGACTTGATGGCCTGCTTCGAATTTTTTTCTAAGATCACGCTGCCAGGTAGAAAAATGATCAATCCATGCCTTGATGGTGTAGAAGTACGTTCCGATGCTCTCCACTCGAAAGTCCGCTTTCCATAAATCATTGCCGAGATGCGACATGACCGTTTCCCGCCATTCGCCATCCTGCCGGCGATAACAAAGATGCGCCCTCACATCATCATGCCCGTCGGCAAAAATGAATGCCGAGACCCTGACCTTCTCGCCTGTCGTCCTTTTAATGGGAAAAGAGCCGCATTCGACTTGGGGGCTGATGTCCTCTATCCATACCCTGGCGGCATTCTCTCCCGGAAGTTGCTGCTGCATTTGTTTTTGCTGCATTGTACCTCCTTGTCCACGACCCTGGCTCACATATGGCGTTACGGCCACCGGTTTGCAATATGAATATTCAAAGAAAAGGGATAAATCAAATCTCTTGGGGGCCTTTTGCAGGAAGCTCCCATGCTCAACGGTGATGCCGTGATACAACTACCTTCATTACAAAGAGAAATTCTTGATCGAAACCTTCTAGTTACTATATACACTATCCCTGACGGAACAAGACGCAGTGACGGAAACCATTCCCTAAAATGAGCAATCCGTCTGAGAGGATCAATTTTGAATAACGCCAACCGATCACATGATCACTGCACCGCTTCCACAGGTGTTACACTTACAACTACCTTCTCCTGCCCCCGCAAAATAACGAGTTCAAGTGGATTTCCCACTGCATGGTCTGCGAGCATACGATGAAGATCATCCACGGTTTGAGTCATCTTTCCCTCTAAGGAGACGATCATATCGCCTTTTCTGATGCCGGCTCGTTCCGAAGGTCCGTCCGGGTTTGTTCCTGCCACCACTACGCCGTAATTATTCTCTAAATTATGCAATCTCGCTAACCTGCGATTGAGCTGCTGTTGCTGGCCTGCCAGTCCCAGAAATCCACGGCGCACCCGTCCATGAACAAGGATTTCCGATACAGCCCAGATCGCGGTATCGGCCGGGATGGAAAAACCTATTCCTTGCGCCATGGCAATAATGGCCGTATTGATGCCGACAACCCGTCCCCTGGAGTCGACCAGCGGACCGCCGGAATTTCCAGGATTGAGAGGCGCGGTATGCTGGATGATGTTTTCGATAAGCCGCCCTTCCCTGCTCCTGAGTGAACGGCCGAGAGCACTCACAACTCCTGTGGACACAGTGGAATTAAACCCAAAGGGATTGCCGATGGCAATGACCAGTTGCCCGACTTTCAATTTGCTCGAATCACCAAGGACGGCATAGTGAAAATCGGATCCACCGGCGCGAATGACGGCAAGGTCCGTGGCGGGATCGGTTCCCACGAGTACGGCATCCATGGTTGAGCCGTCATGTGTTGTCACCGATATCGCATCGGCTCCCTGAACGACATGGTTGTTGGTGAGTATGTAGCCGTCCGGTGCGATAATCACCCCCGAGCCCGCACCTTCCGGCTCGGAGAAATTGCCTCTTCCCGTTTTTCTTCTCGACACCATGACAACCGCCGGGCCCACGGTATCCACAACCGTGATAACGGCCTTGGAATACGAATCGAGCAATTCCACCTCGGAGGCATCACCGTTTTTGATTCTGCAGCTTCCGTTCGACGCTCCCCCGACGGATTCTCCCGCCAGGAATTGTAAAGTCTTTCGGCAATGTTCATCCATACATGACTCCCGTTTGAAGGTTAAATCGACTCTAAAAACAAGTAACCATGGAACGATTGGGGGACAACCCGTCTAAACAAGAGTCGCCGGCGTCTCTTCAGGCAACGTGGAAATCAGCCCTTTACCGACAGATATGAATTACATTTGAACCGGCCACCCATAAAAAAGTACGGCATGGAATGGTGAATCAACGGTTGGAGAGCCAGCCCCGTTTGCATTGAGAATTTAACCGGTAACAAACGGCGCTATCCCTGACGGCTTTCGCAATCTGGTTGCGCTTGCTTACATCGGCTTGATACCAGACGGTTTCAGGCCCCATACCCTCGGCCGCAGCGGACAAAGAATCACGGTTGCGGCCGACAATGCCGATCCGAACGCCTTTTCGGGCAAAAGCCTGACCTATGCCACGGCCGATTATATTGCCTTCCGAGCCGTTATTCCTTATTTTTTGATAGGTCCAGCCATTTTCCCTTTGTCAGAGGATCCAAATCGACAGGTTTGAGCTTAAACACGGCAAAAGGCGTGCCCGCGGCGGCCCAGATTGTCTCATATTTTTTCAAGTCGACATCGAGCAGCGTTTCCAAGGGAACATTATGACCGGCAGGAGGGACGCCTCCGATGGCAAATCCCACCTTCTCCTTCACAAAATTACCGTCCGCCTTACCCAGGACAATCCCCGTTGACTGCTGAACTTTTTTCACATCAACCAGGTTTGAGCCGGAGGCAATGACAAGAATCGGGCGATTTGTCTTTTTTTCTTTAAAAATAATTGATTTGGCAATTTGAGATACTGTGCAGCCTATGCTGTCGGCCGCCTCCTGGGCGGTTCGTGTTGAACCGGGAAGCTCCTTAACCTCGAAGGCAAACCCGCGAGAAGTAAAAAAATCCTGCACACGTTTTGCACTGTTGCTCAATTCTGATTTCATCTCTTGATTCCTTTACCGGACAAACTTCTTACACGAGGTAAACCTTGCGCTCAATATCAAGCCGCTCAAAAAAGTTTCCAGCAGCATGAAGACACCCTATCATGCGGAAATTATATTTCACAACGCAGAGTATGGTTGAATGGACTAAATTTTCATTGTATTTCTTTCATGGAATGGACATAAAAAAGGACGGTCGATTGACAAACCGCCCTGTTGGGACTTTTCAGGTTTCTTTGCTTCGCTGGAAGTCGGCTCGAATCAACAGCAGGCTTGCAACCCTATTCGAGTTTTTCGAGTCTGCGGACGTGTCGGCCGTATTGAAATTCGGCCCGCAACCATTCATCTACGATTTTGATGGCGTCATCCTCGCCAATCAATCGAGCGCCAAGGGAAATCATATTTGCATTGTTGTGTTCCTTGGCAAGCCGGGCACTTTGCACATTCCAACACAGGGCGCAACGCACGCCGCGAACCTTGTTGGCAGACATTGCCTCTCCATTTCCGCTTCCTCCAAGGACGATTCCCAGATCATTCTTGCCTTCTGCCACGCTTATGGCTGCGGGACGGATAAAATCGGGGTAGTCCACCGAGACATCGCTATCGGTACCGAAATCCTCGATGTCGTATCCTTTATTTAGAAGATGTGAGATAAGAACTGCCTTGAGGCGATATCCGGCATGATCGGATGCCAACGCTATTTTTGTCATCTTGTTCCAGTGCAAACGCTACGCGTTTAAAGAAATCGTGATACTTACAGTTCCGTCGTCCGAACAGATCTGGTTCCACGGAATGTTGGATTCAACAGGTATGTCGTTTTTTCGATCTTTTGGCCATGGCGACGACATACCTGTTGCAAAAGAGTTGTGAACGCAGTGCCCTGGTGCCGGACCAAACATGGCCAATCCGGCGGAGAGCGACGCGGTAAACTCTTGGCGTTCAGATCCTGTTCACATTAAACGCTTCGCTCCAGGCTTCAATCAGTCTGTCGGTTCTGTTTGTCAGCCGCTTTGAAATGGTCTCGACAAGACGTTCCATGAACGGGTATCCAAGGCTCGGATGTTTATCAAAAAAGGCGCGTAGCGTTTTGGCAGGCAAAGCGAATACACGGGTTGCCTCGGAACATACAGCCTTCGAGGTATAGCGCCCATCCGGCGAGAATGCCGACCATCCGAATATTTCGCCAGGCCCAACTGAATCAACGGCGATATCCCGTTCAATGGTCTCCGTTCTAGTTCGAGCGTATTCTTCATATCGTACATCGGTTTTCAATACATTGTCCTTGGAAACAAGGACAAGTTCCACTTCTCCTTCAAGCAAGCCGTAAATCTTTGAGGCCTTCTCTCCCTCCTGAAAGATCGTCTCACCGGAATCAAATGTCATCACTTCAACATATTTGGCTATTTCCGATAGATGATCCTTTGAGGCTCCTGAAAAAATAGTAAATCCGGAAATGAGTTCTCTTTCATCCATATGCAACTCTCCTCAATAGAAAAGTTTTCTGAAAGCAGCCTTCTTATC
>JBJKQT010000136.1:0-4504 GCA_046705065.1 Desulfocapsaceae bacterium | reverse complement strand
GATTTTCCGCCGGCGATTGAAAACTGCATGGGAAAAGAAGATGAGGAGCGCTGGGCGAAGTTGATAGCAGTCCGTTCCGAAATAACAAAGGCTTTGGAGAGTGCGCGACGTGAAAAGATTATCGGCCATCCTTTGGAAGCGGAAGTGATGCTTCAGGTCAATGAACAATTAGAGGATTTCCTGGCTCGCGAGATGGATGTCTTAAAGGAAATATCCATCGTTTCCGCTCTTACGGCAGTGGAGGAACTACCGGACATCGGGCTTGCCCCGTTCTTCAGTGAAGAAGTTCCCGGACTTTCCATCATGGTTCGTCCGGCCGATGGCGATAAATGCGAAAGGTGTTGGACACGCTCTCCCAGTGTCGGAGAAAATTCCGCTCATCCCACAATTTGCGATCGTTGTTGCGGCGTCATAGCTGAGATGGAAGGCGCTGCCGAATAGACAGGCATGTGGTATATAGGAATTTTCATAGCGGTTGTGGGACTCGACCAGATAACGAAATATCTGGTGGTGAATTCTTTCCAGCTTTACGAATCGCGACAGATTATAGAAGGGCTTTTCAATCTGACCTATGCGCGAAATACCGGCGTTGCCTTCAGTATGTTTGCTCAATATGATTCACCGTGGAGGCACTATTTTTTTATAAGTATTAATCTGATAGCGATTTTGGGCTTTACCATCGCACATTTTCGGATGAAGAACCAGGGATGGGAGTATACCGTTCCATTTGCCCTGATCGCAGGAGGTGCCGCCGGCAATGTCATCGACCGGCTGCATTACGGTTCGGTTGTGGATTTTCTCGATGTTCATGTGGGAGTACATCACTGGCCGACTTTTAATATTGCCGACTCGGCAATCTGTGTGGGAGTGGTCCTTTTTCTGATCACGAATCTCTGCGAGGAGAAGAAGAAAACTCAGCAAAAGAATAGGAGTGACACATGAAAATCGCAGTTCTTTTCCCGGGACAAGGGTCCCAGTATGTGGGGATGGGCCGTGAGTTTATCGAGGCTGATGCCGACTGCGCGGCTATTTTGGATTCAGCTGAATCCATTTGTGGTTTTCCTCTGGGAAAGATATGCCAAGAGGGGCCCATGGAGGAATTGACAAGAGCTGTTCACCTCCAGCCTGCAATAACGGTGACCAATCTGATCTGTTGGCAGGCGGTCAAAAAGGCTCTAGGCGAGGGTTTTACCGTAAACTGTTTTGCCGGGCATAGTCTCGGCGAATTTTCAGCCCTTTATGCCGCAGGGGTCCTTTCCCTGGAGGATACAATCCGGCTGGTCGCCAAACGCGGTGCCTTGATGGAACGGGAAGGCCAGAAAAAACCCGGAGGCATGCGTGCGGTTTTGGGCCTTGCGATCCACGAAGTCGAAGCGATCATTACCGAGTATAACGGCAGAGGGGTCGTGACGGCAGCGAACCACAACACGGAAAAACAGATCGTCATATCCGGTGAACTCCATGCTCTCGATGAGGTCGGAGCCATAGCGGCCGGACAGGGAGGCAAAGTTATTCCGCTGAATGTCAGCGTTGCCAATCACAGCCCGCTGGTGGCCGATGCTGTTCCCGATTTTGCCGACTACATGAAAGAAGTTCCGTTCATGGAACCCAAGAGCTCCGTGTTCTTCAACGTCACTGCTACTGTGGAAAGGGATGTGCGAATCATCAAAGAGATGATGGCCCGACAGATAGCATCAAGAGTCAGATGGTATGAAATAATAACTGGGATGATTGCAGAAGGTGTCGATACATTTATTGAAATCGGCCCCAAGAATGTCTTGATGGGAATGATGAAAAAAATCGTACCTTCAGGGATTGAGTATCGCGCCATGCAGGTGGATTCGCCGGCAGGGTTGGCCAAATGTTTAGATAAATTGACGGCCTTGTAGAAACCCTTGAACATTTGCAAAACAGACAAAAGTCGTCGGAATATGTTGATAGAAGAGATTCTTGAGCAAATAAAGAAAGGAAAGGATATAGATTTCGAACAGGCCATGGATTTGGCAACCTCTTGCAAGCCAGAGGAACTCATCCAGGCAGCCGACACCCTTCGTCGTGGAATTCACGGCGATTTTTTCGATTTATGCTCTATCATCAATGCCCGGTCGGGCCGTTGCTCTGAAGATTGCAAATTTTGCGCCCAGTCGGGTCATCACGATACGGATATTGAGACGTACGACATCGTCGGCGTCGATGAGGCACTGGAGCAGGCTAAGGATAACGATGTCCACGGTGTTCGCAGGTTCTCCCTCGTTGCTGCCGGAAGGACGGCAAGTATCGAACAGATTGAAGCTTACGGCAAGATCTACAGGGAATTGCAAAAGCAGACAAGCCTGAAATTTTGTGCGTCCATGGGAATGCTGACCCGCGAGAAAGCCGAACTTTTGAGATATTACGGAGTGGAGCGCTATCACTGCAATTTGGAGGCCAGCAGGAATTTCTTTCCAAGAGTATGCACGACGCATACCTGGGAGGAAAAAGTAGAGACCATTCGAATAGCCCGAGAAGCAGGGATGGAGGTTTGTTCCGGCGGGATCATCGGAATGGGGGAGACGTTGCAAAACAGGCTCGAACTTGCCTTTGAACTACGGGATTTGGACGTGTTGTCCATACCAATAAATATTTTGACCCCCATTACCAACACGCCTTTTGCCGATCTTAAGCCCCTTGGGCTCGCGGAGATTCTCACCTGCATTGCCATGTTCAGATTTGTCAATCCCCATGCAGTGGTACGTCTTGCCGGTGGACGAAGCCGGATGTCCCAAGACCAGTACCGTTGCTTTAGCTCAGGGGCCAACGGAGCCATTGTGGGCAACTATCTGACTACGACAGGTAACAGTCTGGGTGAAGATTTGAAAATAATCCGCGGTCTCGGCTTTGAATTTCAGGATGGGAAGCCGCAAAAGTGAGCACGGATTACCAACAGATGCTGGAGTTTGATCGAGAGTATATCTGGCATCCTTATACATCCATCACTTCGCCGTTGCCGGTTTATCCTGTGGAATCGGCTTCAGGTTGCCGTATCCGTCTCTTGGATGGCCGCGAGTTGGTTGACGGGATGTCGTCCTGGTGGGCGGTCATTCACGGCTATAATAATCCGGTTTTAACGCAAGCGTTGCAAGAGCAGGCCGCAAAGCTTTCCCATGTGATGTTTGGAGGACTCACCCACCAGCCGGCGGTGGATTTGGCCCGTCTTTTAGTCGATATTACGCCGGCTGGTTTAAATCGCATTTTTTTCTGTGATTCCGGTTCGGTTGCCGTTGAAGTCGCCATGAAAATGGCTCTTCAATACCAGCAGGCGGTTGGACATGGTGAGAAAAACCGGTTTCTGACCATTCGGTCCGGGTATCACGGCGATACGTTCCACGCCATGTCTGTTTGCGATCCGGTCACCGGGATGCACCACATCTTTGCCGAAAATCTTCCCAAATACTTTTTTGCCGACAAGCCCAGGGTGGGTTTTCATCAACCCTGGGATGAGACGGATATCGCTTCCTTCTCCGCCTTGATGGAGAAGCATCACGATACTCTTGCCGCAGTAATTCTTGAACCCATCGTGCAGGGAGCCGGAGGGATGTGGTTCTACCATCCCGAATATCTTCGATGTGTCCGCAGTCTTTGCGATCGCTTCAATGTTCTACTCATAGCCGATGAAATCGCCACGGGATTCGGCAGAAGCGGCAAGCTCTTTGCCTGTGAACATGCCGGCATTTCACCTGACATTATCTGCCTTGGCAAGGCCTTGACGGGCGGCTATATGACGCTTGCGGCGGTTATGACGACAGAAAAGGTCGGATCTGGCATTTCCTCCGGCAATCCCGGGGTCTTTATGCACGGACCGACCTTCATGGCCAATCCGTTGGCTTGCCGGGTTGCAGTTGAATCAGTGAGATTATTACTGGATTCAGACTGGCAAAAGAAAGTCTCCGCCATTGAACGCCGGTTGGCCGGCGCACTTGCCCCTTGCAGAGAAATGGATCATGTCGCCGACGTACGCGTGTTGGGGGCCATTGGTGTCGTTGAACTCAAAAAGCCTGTGGAAATGGATAGGATTCAGGCCTCCTTTGTCCGGCATGGCGTCTGGGTGCGCCCCTTTGGACGACTCGTCTATCTGATGCCGCCATACTGTATAAATAGCTCCGAGCTTGCCGTACTGACATCGGCCGTGGTGGCGGTGGTAGAGGAAGAAGGACGGTCATGAGTATCGATTACAGCGAAAATCTGCGACATTTGAAAAATACCGGAAGCATCCGTACGCTTCGTCCACTTTCTGCCCGGCAAGGCTGCCGGGTAAATTATCAGGGAAAACAGTATTTGAACCTGACCTCAAACGATTATCTTGGATTGGCGGGTGACGCAGAACTTCTTTCCAGATTTTACGGTCTTCGAACCGAGAAGAATCTCTTGGACATGTTTGGGTTGGGGGCGGCATCCTCACGGCTTCTGACAGGGGATATCGAGACGGCACATCAACTGGAAGAAGATCTGAAAAATGCGTACGAAC
>JBJKQT010000135.1:0-40271 GCA_046705065.1 Desulfocapsaceae bacterium | reverse complement strand
GCATCGGCGCTTTGGCCTCCGCTGTGATCCGGCGTATTCAAAGCTAGCTAGCCGTTTGGTGCTTTTATCTGATTCCGTATGACCAGTGTTCAAAAAGCTCAATGAATTTCGATGTAACATGAGATTGAAAACATCGGTGATGTGGGACTCGGTATAGTGTTGCAGCAGTTTCTTGCTTCCGATAATCAGGAGGTATACGCAACAAATCCTGTTTTTCCTTTTTAAATTAATTTGTTACCTAGCATTATTTTTCCACATTTTTTCTGCTTGTTAGGTACAGGGTGGCTGCCTTGGTTCGTATATATAGTAGACTCCCTAAGTTGATACGATGGACGTATGGATAGATCTTAGAAATGCAATATTAACGAGGAGGTAATTCGTTTATTGCGTTGGCAAATTGGTTGAGAGGGGCACTGATCGTAGCCACAGAGTCTCGGGTGCAATATCGATATTTCCCGGCCAAACTACGGTGCCATACTTAACATGAAGGCAAAAGCAGTAAACTGTAGCGGATCAGCGGCATCGTGATAGTGGGTGTATGGCACGAATTTTACTCGGTCAATCCTGTAGAACCTTGAATCGCTTCAAGTCGCCTATACTCTATCCAAGTAATGGTGATCACAAGTATATCCAAAGGAGTGAGTGCCAATAGAGCCGGTGGGTGCATATGGGTGTATCGATAGATACGTGGCAGCGAACACCGCAACATCCGTTTAGAGACTATGTGGGCCTTTGAGGCCCCTGAAAAGATTCGTGGCTATTAAGTCTTTGGGAGACTGGTTCAATCTTTGATCCAACAAATTAAGACAAGCTTTGCACAATAATATAGAATTACAGTCTGCTTCCGCTATCGGTGTGGGGCACGTCTTCTTTTGAGTCTTTCTCTTTTTTTCTTAACTTGTCCTAAAGGAATCTGCATAATGCTAAGTACTCAGTGTGTGTTCAAACAAATTGCAGCTAAAAGTTCCAGTTAGCTGTTGGTATTAGGAAAAATATGTTGAAAATGTTCTTTTTTGCCATAAGTTTTTTTCTTTTTTTCCCAGCGGCAGATGTCAGCGCGAAAATACATCCTGCCAAGGTTTTCTCTGAAAAACCTCAGGGTGAATATCTCACCGTCAACGGAAGGAAAATATACATCGAACAATACGGCAAAGGGCGGCCTCTGGTTTTGCTGCATGGAGGGCTTGCCTCTATTCAATCTTCCTTTGACAAGCAGATTGTTGTGTTTTCTAAAACTCACCGTGTCATCGCCATTGAGCAAATGGGGCACGGTCATACTCCGGATGCGAAGTTGCCTTTCTCTTATGGGTTGATGGCGGATGATACTGTGGGCGTTTTGCACGCCCTTAAAATTAAAAATGCCGATATGGTGGGATGGAGCGATGGCGGCATCCTGGCCTTGATTATTGCTTATCGCCATCCGGAACTCGTTCGCCGGCTTGTCGTTTCCGGTGCCAATATTGAACTCGTCGGAATGAACCCGAGCGAAGCTAAAAAAATTAAGGCGTTATCGGCGGAAGAGTTGGCAAGAGACACATCTCCCTCTGCTCAGGAAGCCTATGGGCAGGTGTCTCCGGATGGTCGGGAACATTGGCCTATCGTAGTCAAAAAAGTGTGGAACATGTGGCTTACCCCTATTGTTATAAAAAGAGAAAGTTTAACTAAGATTAAGGCATCGGTACTGGTAGTATGTGGGGATAATGATCTCATACCACTCGATCATACAATTCAGATTTTCAGGTTGTTGCCTAAGGCAGAACTTCTTGTTCTTCCGGGAACGGGACATGATACGTTCAACGAGGCGGCGGAAACACTCAATCCCATCATACTGGCGTTCCTTGACAAGATTTAGTATCTTCAAAGATCATTATCCCGCCAGATGCGTTGACAGTAAAATTTCGACGAAATTAGTGAGTTAAAAATATAGAAGCAGACGGAGGTATTTCTGTTGAACAGGATCGCAATCGACAACGGCATCTACTTCGGGAAACTGGCCAGCACCTTTTTCCTCGTGATTTGTCTTTTGCTGCTACGGTTTCTGATCACGCGTTATATCAAGAAACAGGAGCAATATCAGGCCACCACGCGCAGGCGTTGGATTGTTAACATTCGCAATATCCTCCTGTCGGTTTTTCTGGTTTTACTTGTTTTCATATGGATGGAACAACTGAGAACCATCACAGAGTCCTTGGTATTATTCGCAGCTGCCATAGTCGTGGCAACGAAAGAATTTATTCTCAATATCGTCGGTTTTTTTTACCGCACTGGTAGCGAGTTTATCCGCATCGGCGATCGCATCGAAATAGGCAGTTTACGGGGCGATGTTATCGATCAAACATTTTTGGGGATCACAATCTTTGAAATCGGCTCAGGTGCAAAAACTCATCAGTATACCGGGCTGACCATTTATATCCCCAACAGTATGTTTTTGAATACTCCAGTCAAAAACGAATCACATCTACTGGGGGATTATGCCTTCCATATCATTAATATTTCATTGAAAAAAAATGCCGATTGGCATCTTGCCGAAAAAGCTCTCATGGACGCCGCCAACGAGGTTTGCTCCCCATACCTGGAAGAAGCGCGTCGGAGCATGCAGCAAATAGCCGTCCAACATAGTCTTGATTCCCCTTCAGCCGACCCGCGCGTCTCGGTTCAGATTTCTGAGCCGGATAGCATCAACCTGATCCTGCGCATCCCGATCCAGATCAGGAAAAGAGGGCGAATAGAGCAGGAGATCTCCAGACAATATCTTCTGAATTTGGAGGCTTTGGAAGCAAACAAAGAAGTCGCTGAACAACCCCATTAATAAAATCGGGTGCCCGATCGGAAGACCTTCCGAAATACTACCCTGCAGATTACAGGCCGATAACGTTCGACCGTCCAGAGCTGTTTTGATCGCTTCCAGGTAGTTGCCGGTAATCGCACAAGGCCGTCCCTGAATCCTGCCCCCTCCTCCTTCCGGCAGCCCGGCCGGCAAAAACCCGGTTCCGGATCAAAGGCTCGTTCGTATTGATCAAGTGCACTGACCATACGGATTGCCTGACAACAGGATCTGATTTGGCAGTGTCCATCCCGTTGGTCAACGGCGGAAATGCGATTTGTTTTTCTTCAACCACTTTATAATGTTACTTAGTTTTGTACCCAACAGGGAGATTTCGTGTAACTTTTCATCTTATCCTTACGAATATATCTACAAGCGGCAAACATTTCCGCAATAAGGCAGAGAAAAGCAGGAAGCAATGCGGGAAATCAAAATGGCTCGCGATCCGCAAGCCTATTAAACACACTGCCTTTTAAAAACAAATCTGGCGGCACAATGACACACATGAGACAATACCAACCACAAGGATTAAATTAGCCCAGACCATGGTTCAAGAAAGACCCTTATCTAATGGACGGACGTAATGGGCGAAATCCACGAACCCAGCGATGTGCGTATAATCTGCCGGGTTCTTGCAGGGGCGACGGAGGAGTTCGGGCTTTTGGTGGAACGCTATAGCGGGTATGTCTTTGCCGTCGTCTCCGGATACGTCCCTTATGACGCGGTCCAAGAGATAGCCCATGACGCTTTCATTGAAGCCTATCGATCATTGGCCTGCTTCGAAAGGGAGGCCGATTTCAAAAAATGGCTATCAGGTATAGCAATTCACAAGTGTTACGACTACTTGAGACGGCATTACCGCAGGAAAGAGATTCCAATGAGCTCGCTTTCTGAAAGACATTTGGACTGGACGGATGCCGTCATGGCAAACAAAGCCAATGACATTTTTCAAGGGGCAGAAGCCAGGAGGGAAGCCAGACAGCTTCTCCAATGGGCGATGGCTTCTCTTGGACCGGAGGAGAGAATGGTCCTGACCCTTGTCCACCTGGAGGGACTGTCGGTCAAGGAAGCGGCGGAGATATTGGGATCAAGCGTTGTCGCCGTAAAGGTCCGGGCGCACAGGTCACGGCAGAAATTAAGGAAACGGTTGCGCATGCTTTTACAGAATGGGGGAAAGACATGAAGAATTCTGATCGTATCTCGAAATTGGAACAGGCTCTAAAGCAAGCTCATCAAAACCGCCCCAGGGTTGAGGCAGGCAGCGATTTTACCTTGCGGGTCATGGCCGAAATCCGCCGTGAGCAATTTGCTCAACCAAAAGACGAGTTGGCCGCTACTGCCTCTTTACGGCTGGTGTGGCGGTTTGCGGCGGTGACGGCCGTTTTAGCAGTCTTTCTCTCCGTGTATGCTCTGTCGGTGGGGATCTCGCCAGAGCAAATTGCTTCGCACGCCCTTGCCGGCGACCCATCGTTGTTAACCGTCCCGCAATTTCTGCTGCTCTGAAAACGATGCGAAGCTGATTATCAAAGCGTATAAACGACACTGAGGGGATAGCTAAAATGAAGAAATGGAAACTCTGGGCAGGAATCATCCTGGTGTTCCTGGCCGGCATCTGCATAGGCGGAGTGGGAACCGGGCTCTATATCAGGCATGCCGTGATTTCCTTATTCGAAGGAGGCCCGCCGGCCGTAACCCATCTCGTTATGAAGAGGATGACCCGCGAACTCGATCTCACAAGAAGTCAACAAGTCGAGATCGGCCGTGAGGTAAGGGAAATCCAGGAACGTCTGCGCGAACTGCGTCTTCGCAACCGCCCCGAGACCGTGCAGATTATTACTTCCGGAGTCGATCGCATACGGGAGAAGCTCCAACCGGATCAGCAACGGAAGCTGGATGTTTTGATCAGCAGGCTAAGAGCGCGATGGGCCGCCAGAATGAAAAAAACTGATTCGGGCTGAGACGAATTTCACTTTTTCTGTAACCTTTTCAAATCCGAGGGCGAATGAGGTTGATAAAGAGGCCGACGACAGCCGGCTCCAATTTTCCACTCAACCTCAGGAGAACGTTATGTCTGTAACAACGAAAATCGCACCCTCCATTTTCTTCTCTGCCGCCTTTGCTCTGCTAACCATGGCTATGTTGGCTCTACCGACCGACTCCTTGGCCTGGCAGCGCAGCGTAACCCGCATCTACGCCGGCGGCAAGACCTCCAATCGGACAATAACCGGTACCCGGAATGCCAACGGTTATAATAGAAATACCGTATATACCGGCCCCCAGGGCAACACAGCCACCCGCAGCGCCCAGGGGCAGTGGGATCCGGCGACCAGGACCTGGAGCAAAGGTGTAACATATACAGGCCCCAACGGCCAGACCGCAACCAGGAACAGCGCGACAACGCGTACGGAGAACGGCTACGCCGGAAGCACCACCGTCGCCGGTCCTCAAGGCAACACGGCCACCCGCAATGTACAGGGTCAATGGGATCAAGCGACTAAGACCTGGACGAAAACCATCACCACCACTGGGCAGGGCAACTGACGCCTGCTCTCTTCGCGGAGGACAGCTATGATTCGTAAAACAGTTTTTTTGCTGATTCTGCTGATTTTGTTCTCAGTCACACTGGCGATGGCCGTTGGCAGGCCGAATAATCTGCTCTTCAATCTGATAGATACCGACCGGAATGGACTGATAAGCGAACAGGAATGGCATGCTTTCATGCAAAAACGGTTTGAATCCATCGACACCAACCATGATCAGAATATTTCGCGGGCCGAATTAGACCGGTACAGACAAAAACTGCGATCGAGACTCAGGTCGAATGTGCCCCTGGAATGATATGAACAAATCGAGGACAATTCATCTCGAAATGGGAGTTCCCGGGTTAGTTGGGTGCAAAATCGGAGCACCTGCGGGGAGGACAGCAAAGCAGAGACCAAGAGTCCAGCGGCCGCCCATTATCGGTTTCCTGATCTTTCTCATCTATCTTATGCTGCCTTCGCTGCAGGCGGCTTTTGGCAGTGGTATTTATGACCCGCTCGCCGAGCCGGAAGGTTTTACACCTCATTTCGTAGACCTCACCGTTCACGATACCGGACGGAACCGGGACATCCCTCTGCGCGTCTATCTGCCGGCAGCCAATTCTCCGGAGCCGGTGATACTTTTCAGCCACGGCCTTGGAGGTTCCCGGGAAGGAAGCTCCTATCTCGGCAGGCATTGGTCGGCACGCGGCTATGTTGTTGTCTATCTCCAGCATCCCGGAAGCGATGATTCCCTTTGGAAAGACAAGCCTCCGGCTCAAGCGCTGTTGGCCATGCAACGAGCTGCGGGACTGAGGAATTTTCTTGGCCGGATAAAGGATGTCGCCGTCGTGCTCGACAAGCTTGAGATCTGGAACGGCACATCGGGGCACAAATTGGCCGGCCGGATGGATCTCGGCCACGTGGGGATGTCCGGACACTCCTTCGGGGCGGTGACGACCCAGGCAGTCAGTGGAGAAATCTACAGACGGGGACGACTTTCGTTTACCGACCGGCGGATCAGGGCGGCCGTCATTTTCAGCCCAAGCAGTCCGAGACGCGAAGATCCGCGAACAGCTTTCCGCCGGGTCGAGATACCCTGGATGCTCATGACCGGCACCAGGGACACGGCGCCCATCGGTGATGTCGATTACGCTTCCCGTCTGGCAGTATTCCCGGCTCTTCCCCCGGGAGGGAAATACGAAGTGGTGTTGGCAGGAGCAAATCACTATGCATTTACCGATCGTGAGCTGTCCGGCAGCAAAGAACCACGCAATCCCGATCATCACCGGGTCATTCTTGCCTTGAGCACCGCCTTTTGGGACACCTGGCTCCGCCACGACCCTTTGGCAAAAAACCGGCTCGACGGCAACGGTCCGAGATCAGTTCTGGACACAGACGACAGATGGCAACAGAAATGACCGCAAAGAGACACTTCGTCCCGGAATATTTACTCTGCCAACCATAGCTTGGATTGACGCTGCAATAGCAGGGAGAGCGGTTGCGGGCAGCCGGAAACCGCTCTCCCCGCTATTTCGATGTGTCCGCCTTTTTCGTTTCAGGGCGGCACATGAGATCGGTGATGGCCATATACATATCGCGGATGTGAACGATTCCTACGACCTTGCCGGATTTTTCGACAACAGGAATCCGTTGCAGGTGGTGTTCCACCATGATATCGGCGCATCGCATCGTCGATGCGTCAGGGGTGATGGTCATAACATCTGAGGACATGACCTCTGACACCTTCTTCCCCTTGGCCTTCTCTGTTCTTTCCTCAATCATTCCGTCCCATGTAAAACCGCCGAGTTTCTCATCAAGCACCATATAGGATGGGATGACCGCCCGGATCACATTCTTCAGGGAAAGCACCCCGACAAGCTTCGTCCCGCCCTCCAGGACAACCATCCCGTTCACCGCCGCGCCGAAAGGCCCCCATTTGGTTTCCTCCATTTTGCAGACTGCCTCCTGCAGCGTCATATCCGGCGACAGCCAATTGGTTGTAATGGGTTCCATGATATCTTTAACCAGCATACTTGCTCCTTATCAGGTTGTTTTCAAAGAGATGTTTTTTTGTTGCAAACGTCTCTCCCGGTCTTCGGCAACCTCTTCTCCCAAAAGGTCTTCCGCAGAACCAAAAGTACCAGTCCATGTACAAAAAGATCCCTTAAAAATCCATGGAGTTTTACTGCGAAAATTCATAAAATTTATTGATACATGAATCCCTGTACAACCGGCAAAGGCATTCAAGCCTCTTCATCTTTATCTCCAAACAACCATCTATTAACATTACAATAATTATTTTTACATTTCCCCAAATAGAAAATTTTTCTAGAAACCCTTGCATACAAAATGGTAGAGTCTACACAAAAAACATCAATTATTTTTCAAACCCACCATCGCAAAAAATGTTCTCGACCAGAATTGAGCTATGTGACGCTTTTGCGCCGCGGGATCCCCATCAGACCCCCAGGTGATATTAAGCTAATTGATGCGGAATCGAAGGTGCCGCACCTGTTATTGATGCAATTTAATAAACCTCAATTTTAACCAGCCACTTCACCCAATTGCCTCCGAGCAGCCCCGGGAACGCGGCGCGAACCGGAAAACCATGAATGATCGGCACCGGTTTATTCTCCCACTCGTAGGCAAGAAATGCCTTGCCGGACATGGCATCTTCTTTTGAAACAGGCATTTCATAGCCGTCGGCACTGATCAAGCGGATATTTTTTGCCTGTTGCCGGATGCCGGCAACCTCGAGAACGTATCTGAGCGAAGCCCCTGCCCAAACCGACGTATCGTCAAAATTGCCTTTGCAGACTATGGTGGTCTTGACTTCGATTTTCGGCATGCACCGCAACTCATCGTAGGTCAACTTCAGGGGATGATCGACCATTCCGGTGATTTCCAACCGGTATGTTTCCGGGTCGATTTGTATCACTTTGCCGTTGCCGGTATAATGCAGGCCGGTTGCCGGGTCCAATTCGGCCATGCCTGGGATGGGGGCGGCAACCGGAGTTTTTACCGGAGGCACTTTGCATTGCGGAACGACACCCGGCACAGCCGGTGGAATCGAAGCGGCGGTGATCGTTTGAGTATTCTGAGGTAGCGTCCCTGCGCCGGCAACGGATTGCGCCAGAGCACAAACACCCAAAAATATTGTCATTACAAGGAGAAAAATAAGACCACTGCGTTCATATTTCATTTTAAACTCCTCTGTTGACGTTCTGGGACTCAGCCAACGGCAAGGCTTGACAACAATCAGAACGACCGATTGAACAGGGGGTTCCCTCTCCCGTTCAAGTCAAACCGCATACATTTTAGCCGACAACACCAGCCAGGCAAACAATTTTCCTTTCATGCCGGATAAGGTACGGATTATAATGCCGAAAGATTTTGCTACCCGGAAAGGATCATTAAGAATTCACGATATAAATCTCTCTTTTCTCCTTTATCAGGCAAAAAGCCGTGTCTTTTGAAACGAAAACGAAGCAACAGGAATAAAATCGGTAAGTCCGTTGAGGAAACAGGCGTGTCCAGTCAAGTTATGAGTTCATCGCGTTTGAGCGGGGTGACTTTCGTGCTCTTTTCGGCCGTCGGCTTTGGTGCAATGGCCATTTTCGGCAAAATAGCGTTTGGTTCCGGAGCTTCTACCGCCACGGTTCTTTTTTTTCGTTTTTTGATCGCAGGAGCGATGATGGCGCTGCTTATGGCAGTCTTTCGGCTCCCTTGGCCGCGCGGGCGCGATTTATGGATTCTGGTTGGTATGGGAGCCCTGGGATATGCCGGTCAATCCTTCTGCTTTTTCTCGGCGCTCCATCATGCCACTGCGGGTTTGACAGGCTTGCTGCTCTATCTCTATCCTTCTCTCGTGATCATAGCATCCGCCGCTCTCGGCAGACGTCCATTGACGTTTATCAAGGTGCTGCTGGCACTGCTCTCGTTTCTCGGCATCCTGCTGACAGCCTGGGGCGGTCTTGCCGGAACCCCCACGGGAATAGCCTTCGGAGCGGGAGCCGCAATGGTATACACCGTCTATATTCTGGTCGGCGAAGATGTAACAGGAAGAACCGGAGCCATCGGAGCAAGCTCGGTCATTATGCTCTCAGCTGCCGTTATTTTCGGTGTTGCGATGGTCCTCGAAGGGCCTTCCGGCCCGACAGGGATGGGAGGCTGGCTGGCGGTGACGGCCATTGCCATCGTATCCACCCTGATGCCCATAGTCTTCTTCTTTGCCGGAATGCGGCGGCTGGGGGCAAGCGACGCGTCCACCCTTTCAACCTTGGAACCTGTGGTGACTCTGTTTCTTGCCTATTATTTTCTGGGAGAAACCCTGGGAAAGGTTCAAACCATCGGCGCCTTTCTCGTTATCGGCGCCGTACTTATCCTGACCAGGCTCCGGTGAATTATCCTGCAAGAATTTTCATCTGCGGCTAACCCGATCTAAAAATCGTAAACGATCCCGAACCGGAAAGTAACATTGCTCATGGGAAAAGTTCCCGGTTCGTTGATAAAAGATTCGCCATACGAGTATGATTTGAACACCGCGTCGACATCGGCTTTGATATATTCTGCCGAAAGATCCACTGACCAATGTTTGTAAATCTGGTACGACACTCCCGCAGTCAACTGCAGGGCCACTGTGTTTTTAGGCACCATCGCGCGATAATACCCGTCATCGAGGGTGTTTGGGGATCCCAGGTTCTTATACTCTACCGGGTTAGCGTATCCGAGCGCCCATGCGGCATCGGGACTGAAACTTGCATAATAATAGCCAAATCCTACACCCACATAGGGAGTAAACGGGGTTTCATTGGGATACCTGGCCAGCAGGGTCAGAGTCGGTCCTTCCAGGTCTATTTCTCCGTCTGTTTTTACCATGCCTTCAGAGTAAGCGACGGTTTTCGCTGAAAAGGAGTCGTAGGCAAGCTCAAGCCCTATAAAATCGTTGAAATAGTATGCCAGAAACGGTTGTATGGGGAGATAGTTCTGTTCCTCGTCCAAAGCATAAATCGAACCGAGAAACGTTCCGCTCCCCTGCCCTCCTCCCATGGCTCCCGAATCAGCGTGGGTCAAGACCCGATACACGGAACGAGTCCCGATCTGCAGCCTTCCCTTGAGGTACCGGTCATACATTCCATTATCGGAAGAAATTGCATCGGTTGTTATTCCATAAGAAGCAGGTGAAATCTTTAAGGTCTCGTTATTTTGATCCGCCGTTTCAACGGTCGCAGAACGCGCCACATCCAGACTGAGATCCCGTCCCCACGATACGGACGGAGAAAAAACGAAAGCTCCCACAACTCCCAAACTCAAACTGCGACACAAAACATTTTTTGCCAAGAATCCGAAATTCATAATAATATCAATTAAAGACTGTGTTTTTCAATGATATGTAACCCCAAAGCATATCCTCTATGCCTGTTCAGGAGAAGACCCCAATGGGCAGCTTTTCAATTTCAACATCATTCATTTTCCAACGGCCATTGCTCGTCTGGGCTTTTACAACCCATCCGATTTTAAAAAAGTATTTACAGATCGAAACAGACCTTCATCAAGTTTTTTTATGTAAAGATTTGTAAAGCTGGAGAAGCAAAAATTGTCGGCCCCTTAAAAAATTGAAACATTTTAAAAGGATGACCGGTGCTCAAATTCCGGATTTCAGATCTTTAAACACATCATACGGCCGGGCTGCCCCATTTCCATTGCGTCCTCGCCTTTTCACTTGTAAATATTCTCATTGAGCGGCTCTTGAATAAAACCAATATCACCAACTACCTTTTCAGGAGCAGATCGCTACCCGGCTGTTTCTGAACTTGAAATATCAAACCAAAGATATATGTTCGATACGGTTGAAAACTTCGAAACCCATATTTCCGACTGATTCCAAACGGTATTTATAAAAGGAGATATCCAATGCCGGTAATTTTCATCTCTCGGGGTACAATGTCCGGCGTTCACCGTCTGGTCGATCGTTTGCAGGACCGCTCCGACATCCGATGCATTTCCGTAGAGGACCTGGTTAAAATTGTCAATCAACACGGGAAGATTGCAACGCGGATCGTTGAACGGCTGGCGACCGCCACCTCAGCGTACGAGCAGTTCAGCGAACTGAGGTGGCCCTACATCGTGCTCATGCGACAGGCAATGCTCGAAGAAATCCGGCATGACAACATTATATACCACGGGTATTCAAGTCATCTCCTTCTGCCCTACCTGCGCCATTTTGTCAGGATTCGCATCGAGGCTCCCCTTGAAATGCGGGAGAAAATGACCATGGAGCGTTCGAGGTGCGACAAGGAGAAGGCCAGGGAATATATCCGCGACATGGACGATCAGCGCGTCAAATGGGCCCGGTTCATGTATGCCCAGGATATCCGCAATACCATGCTCTACGATTTGACGCTGAACATGGGGCACATGACCTTGGGAGCCGCCTGCGGGATTATCGAAGACATCATGAAAGAGCCGGACTTTCAGGTCACAGCAGAATCGCAGGCCGTGGTTGATGAATTGTATTTTTCCACCACCATTGAAGAGGCCTTGGTGACGGATTCGCGAACGGCATCCTTTGAGATTCGCGCAAAAATCGACAAAAACGGCGGCGTTAACCTGATCGGCCCTTACCTTGACGACCCGGAACTCGAGGCCGTCATAGAAGTTGCCACATCCGTTCCGGGTGTCGATGAGGTGCAATACAATCCCGGTTATGAACCTCTTCTTGAGATCAAGAACGGCTTCAGCCTCTGAATCAACGGCATATCACAATAACCCGCGCCTATTTACCAGCAATTATCAGAAGGGAATCAAGTATGGAAGAAGAGAAATTTCACGCCGAAGTTATTTCCACGTTAAACGCGATACAGTCTCTGCTGGCCAAATCCCTCGATGTTCAACAGGAAGGAGCTGAAGTCGACAAATCCATCCATGATCTCGACAGACAGAGGACCCAAACGGCATCGGATATGTTGGATCATAGTGAATTGACCAACAGCCTCGCCGTTAAGCGGACCGATATGTCCAAAGAACGCACCGATCTGGTTCGTGAACAGACCCGGTTGTCTTCCAAATCCACCGAACTGGCCGTCATTCGAACAGACTTGTCGCGTGAACGTTCCGTTCTGGCTGGGCAACGCACCGACCTTGCGGCATTGCGCACCGATTTTTCACGATCGAGGACGGGCCTTGCCGAACAGCGCAACAAGATGGCTGACCGGCGCACTTCCTATTCCGTAAGACGAACCACCATGGCCGGTTCCCGAACCATTTTATCGAATGCGAGAACAAGTCTTGCTCAGGGCAGAACCAATCTTGCCCTTATTCGAACCGGCCTGGCCTTTTTCTCCATTGCCATCGCTTTTTTTCGCATGTTCGGCTTTTCATGGTGGTCGGTATTCGACGGCATACTGGCATTGGGCAGCCTTTGGACGACAGGCATCGGAATCATGGGGTACCGGCGTGCGACCCGGGAAGTGAGAAATCTCAAACAGAGATTGACGGCGCAGGAAGAATCGGTTTTGTGATTACCAATGAATCTCAGCCATTTTAGTCTGAAGGGGCTGGGTCCACCTGTTTCACGGGTGTCTGTGGCCAGGACGGCCACAGTCAAGCCCCCAAGGATGGGTTTATGGCGTCCCGTTAGGCAGGTGGCCCCAGCCCCGGATTAATGGCTGAGTTTTGTTGGTAATCACAATCGGTTTTGTAAGCCCGCATTTCCGGATTTCAATACGATCCACTTACTGATAGCATTGTCCACCGTTGGTGCTCGTCAATAATAAAACGGAGCCGTTTGCAGCATTAAGCGCCACCTGATAGCGGTCCACCGGATTCGTGGTGCTTTTCACATCGACAGCGGAGAAAAGACCGGCCACTGAAGAGCCGGGGCATGGAACATATGCCTTTTCGCCTGAGCCCAGATTGGTGGGCAGCCCATGGGCATCAAACTCGACGCCGGGAAAGAGCTTTCCGGCTATCGTTATTCCACCGGTCGGATATCCGGTTGCGGTCTTGGCCACAACGCCCATGGGAAACGGATGCTTCCTGCTGTTTCGCATGGCATCGATCGCTTGTATTTTCGTTGTAAATATTTTCGTCTCATGGGCATCGAGGACCAGGTTGTTTGCGTTTTCCGGAGTCAACCGGAGCTTATGCGCCCTTTCATATCGAAGAGCTCCATCATCGATGAATGCTGTGCATGTTCCGCTTACGGAATCGATTGCCAAGGCCACATTCTGCCCTCTTCTTTCCGCCTCGGCCTGGGCCCGCTTAACGGCTGACATAATATCCGTCGCCGACTCTTTGAGTTCATATTTATGCCGCACCGACAAAATCGACGGGACGACAACAATCGCGATGATGACCAGAACGACCGTGGCCAAAATCAGGTTGAATTTATCGCTTATCCAGGTTGCTTTTTTGGTTGATTGCTTTTTTTCAGCAACGCCTTGGTCACAATTCTCGAGTACGGTCTTCATATTTGTGCTGCTCTTATTACTTTTTGATTATCCTTGCTTTTTTCAGGAATATATTAAACCTGAATTTGCCTCACTGCCATGCCTTTACTTATTGAGCCACGTCATACGCGTAATTATGAACACAGGCCGGTTGTTTTTCAAGTGGCTTTGAAAATATGCCCCTCTTCAACCATCAGGTTCATCGTAAAAAAAACAGATACAGTTCCTTCCGGCCTCTTTCGCCTGATACATGGCCGTATCGGCCCGATTAAGAATATCATCCTCGCACGTGTCGTGATCGACAAACACCGACACGCCGATACTCGATGTGCAGCAATGCTGAACCGTACTTTCAGCTTCTCCATTCATCTTAACTGCCAGCAAATACGGTTCAGCCAGTGAGGACCGGATCTTTTCCGCAACCATACGCGCCTGTGCAAACGCCTCTTCTTTTTCAACGGCCAACTCGCTGAGCAACACGATAAACTCATCGCCACCCAAACGGGCGACGGTATCCATTTCACGCACACAGGCAGCAATGCGATGTGCCGTTTTAGTAAGGAGCATATCGCCCGCCTCGTGACCCTGGGCGTCGTTAAGCGGCTTAAAGTTGTCCAGATCAATAAACATGAGAGCATTGTACCGTCCCGTCCGTTTACTCTGGGCCTTGATCTGATTCAGGCGGTCGTAAAGCAGACGACGATTGGGAAGCCGGGTCAAAGGGTCGTGAAAGGCGAGCTGGCGAATATGTTCTTCGGCTTTTTTTTGTTCGGTAACATCTTCGGTCAGTCCCATCAATCGGACAACATTGCCTTTCTTATTCTTGATGGGAACCAGACACGATTTGAAAATCCTCTCGCAAGGCTCCTTCGCCTTGCATTCAAAATGGACGATATCGCCGGCGAATGCCCTATCAAACAACCTTTCCATACGATCCAAATCACTTTCGCTGACGATGTTGAGATAAAAAGAGCCTCGCACCTCGCTCTCCTCAGTGACCCCTCGCATGAGAAGCCCGGCCGCGTTCATGGACAATATCCGGCCCTCCATGTCTATCTCATGAATGCTTATGGGGGCGTGTTCGACTATGAGCCGTATACGGTTTTCGCTTTGGCGCAAATCGCGGGTTATTTTCTCGTTTTCCATTAACGCCGCCTCCAGTTCCTGCGTGCGGCTCCTCACCTGATTTTCCAGGGTGATGGCTGTATGAAACAGATTGAAGTCGGATCCCTGTACACTGGCAGTGCGTTCGGCCCGATTCATCAACGCCGTGATTATCTTGTTCAAACGCACAATTTCTCCCCGTAAAACCTCCTCGCTTGCATGGGACATATTCTCCAGGCGGTCAGGCATTGCGCGACTCCTCCGTCAAGTTCGGAGCAAAACCGATTGCAACTCCGGTGAGCGTCTGATTGACATGGACGCCATGAAATTGTTCACCATAGCTGTTGAATCCTACCATATTGTTGCGCCGGAAAAACTCGCCGATGCGATGCTTCAGCCCTTTCTGGGAAATCTCCAGGCTGCGCAGGATACAGTCGCAACCCAGAACAAGTTGAGGCATCCCGATTTCCCGGCGGATCATATCAAACGTCTGCTCAAGATTATTTATCAGATCAATACCTTGGGCCACTCTGAGGACAATCCCCTCTTCGATCGCACAGAAAAAAGTCAAGCCGCGGTCCTTTCCGGCTTTCTGAATAGAGCGCACATACTCGGTGCCATTGATCATAACTACCACAGGGTAAGACGCAAAATGCACGGGATCAAGTTCCTTTTCTTCAATTCCCACCAATCGCGCATATTCTTCCGTGGCAGGCAGCCCGTTGATTTCTTTTACTATACGCTTATCGGTATCGGCTTCTGTTACCACCAGACGTTTATCGGTGGGAACAAAATGCTGCGTTTTGAAAATCTTAAACGGCAGAGGAGTGCTGACGAGCATCAGCATGACGCTATCGGAGTGGAAACGTCCATTGTAATATATACTTGTCTCGGCAAATTTCAGATCATCGCCCGCCGAACCGCCGAACAGCGGCATCCTGCCGACCGCATACTGCAGGGTATGCGTTACCTGCTCTTCCCGCCTGGACAATCCGTCAATCAGCATAAAGGCAAAGCTGTTGTCCGCATTTGCCCCCGGAGCCTTTCGTTCAAACTGCTGCAGCACTCCTTGAACAAAGTCATTGCCTTTGCCGATATCGAATTGGTTTAAACAACTCAGCAACCCGCACGCGGCAACAAAGCTGTCCGCCGGAAAGCTCACCCCTGATATGCTGTGTTTGCCGTAGCCTTCGGGCCCGATCTCACCGGCAGTGGTGCACCCCACCACCCGGACTCCTGCAAAGAGCCGGTTCATCTCCGCAGCCACGGCTGCGAGATCGTACTCACTTGAGCAAAAAAAGAGGACCAATTCCATGTCCGGCTGAACCACCCCGCGATGGAATTCCTCCACAGCCCGGCGTGCTTCCGCCGAACATGATTGGCTCATGCGAATAGTCTGAACACTCATACCCTACTTTGATTTGATCGATGAAAAACGAAAAGGAAAGGCTTATACCACTTTTTCGCCATGGTTGATAATGAAAAATATGTTCTTGATACATAAATAGAAAAAGCCAACACTCGTTTCCCACTTTTAATCAATAATGGCTGTAATGAACCGAGGCCGATTCTAGCCACGATGACATCAGACGCGGCTCCGCTTCTCATTGAACTCCATTATGTAAACAAGATAAGACTTTATCGACCGTTGGCTACCCGGTTTTGCAACCTGTAACAGGTTAAAAGCTTGTCAAAATTCTTTTCGTACCCATACTATATTCTGACGGGAGAAAAGGGGAACAGAAAGCCTTTCCATGGAAGGGCATTGAGCCAAACGGCCCCCGGCCGGGTATGCCGTAAAAATATATGCATTGCAGCCAACTCGAGAAAGGTGAGGCTGATGAATACAAGTCTATCGTCGAATTGGATCAGAGATCTCTCTGAATACATGACGGATTCCGTTCAACGCGGAGTCCTCTTTATGAATGTATTACGAAAACGGGGCAACCTCTATCTGGCTCACCTGCACAAGGGTCAGCCGCCGGTTCTGGTCTTCGAATACGATACGGTCATGGATGGCCGCGATCTCGACCGCCCCGTCAATTACACCCTGGTCCGGATACGCGACCGGCGGGATACGCTGAAACCGGACCGCCGGCAATCGCCTGCTCCTTTACCAGAAGCAGTTCAAGACCGGAGAGGAGCTGCCGTGCGGAACCGTCACAAACCCCGGGTGGCCGTCGAGGCCCCTCAAGCCTCCAACCGGCCCATTATAATCTTTGATCCGCGGGCCGGACACGGTCCCGGAATAGGGGGCTCGAAAAAGGATTCCCAGATCGGCATGGCCCTTGATGCCGGTCATCCGGTTTATTTTCTCATCTTTTCAACCTTTCCCGTTTCCGGCCAGACGCTGACGGATGTTCGCAATGCCCAGATCCGGTTCGTCGAGAAGGTGCGGGAACTCCATCCCGGACAGCGGGAACCGGCGATCATCGGCAATTGTCAAGGCGGTTGGGCGGCTGCGCTGGTCGGCGCCGAACGCCCCGATCTGATCGGACCGATGGTCTTCAACGGCTCGCCGTTGTCGTACTGGGCTGGAGTAGAAGGCGTCAATCCACTGCGCTATATGGGTGGACTGTTGGGCGGCGCCTGGCTGGTGTCCTGGTTGAGTGATTTAGGCAACGGCTTTTTCGACGGGGCCCACCTGGTTGCCAATTTTGAACATCTCAACCCTGCCAACACCCTGTGGATAAAGCAGTACAACCTGTATGCCAAGGTGGACACCGAGGAAAGACGTTACCTCGATTTCGAGAAATGGTGGGGAGGCTTCTTTCTGATGACCGCAGAAGAAATCCATCAGATCGTCGACGGACTCTTTATCGGCAACAAGCTGGAGAGAGGTGAATTCCGGCTCGATGAGAATCGATATGTCGATCTGAGGCGAAACAACAATCCGGTGGTTCTCTTCGCCTCCTTCGGCGACAATATCACCCCCCCTCAACAGGCTTTCAACTGGCTGGTCAAGACCTACGGGAGCACGGAGGAGATTGAACGCCGCGGTCAGGTTATCGTCTACATCGTTCACTCGAACATCGGTCATCTGGGTATCTTCGTCTCCGCCAAGATCGCTCGCCGCGAGCACAGGAAGATCATAGCCAGTTTCGATATGCTCTATCATCTTGCTCCCGGTCTGTATGAGATGCATATTGATGAGGACCCGAATGAACCGGGAGAATACGTAGTCCAGTACCATAAGAAGGGTATGCATGACATCGAAGCCCTGGGCAGTGGGATGGAGGACGAAACGGTCTTCATGGCGGTCAAACGATTTTCAGAAGCCGCCGACCGCTGTTACCGATCTATGGTTTCCCCCTGGATCCGTCTGGTCAATAACGACCTTGCCGCGGAAACCCTCCGCCTGCTGCATCCCCTGCGGATCCAACGGGTCATGCTCTCCGATCTCGTCCCGGGAATGGTCTGGTTCGATACCTGGGCATCGCTTGTTGCCGATCACAACCGGCTGAAACCGATATCCGGCGACAGTCTGTTTTTCGAATGGGAACGGGGCATGGCGAACCTGATCGTCGATGGTCTCAACCAGTACCAGAATCTACGGGATGCTGCCTGGGAGTTGATGTTCAATGCCTTGTACGCAAATCCCTGATTTACGATTTCATTTTGGAGCTGTCCCGATCCGAATCTGATTTCAGCTCTGTTGAACGGAAAACAAGTTGGGCGAACGCCAGACGCCGGAACAACACGATGTTTTTATGGTGAGGAAACCACTCAACCAGGAAGTTGGCCAACGCCTCCCACAGAGACACCCAGGCGGCGATTGTGAGTCCTTCGGCGAATACGTTGGCAGTGACGGAGCGTTCAGGCCCAAGCATCCGGTTCAGCGATAAAGCGGCGAACAAAATGCCCAGGCCGATGGCGAAGAGAATCACCGAACGGCGAAACATCTGCAGAATCTTCTGAATCTCTGTTTCGGCGAGATAGAGAAAGTACCTGTTTATGCTGTGCTGAATGCGCGACGATCTCGGCTCGTCAGGAGGATGTGTTAACGTAAACTGGATTATAAACGGGACCCGGCCCAATTCGCGAGCGCACCCGACCAGATAATCAGCGAGATCTTGATCAAGATCCCGACGGATATAGGGAGCACTCTTGTCGAAGTCGTTGTACAGATCCTCTACCCGTCTTGCTGTGACGTCGAGGATGATATTTCCCTGCCCGTCCTGTTCATAACGGTTCAATACATCTCGTCTCACTACGCGCTACCTAACTTCAACGGTGAAGTGGGAATCACTCAATCCGTTTTGCATTTCCAGCCTGACGGATTCTCTTCATCGTAGCTTGAATCTGATGTATTTGCAAATGCACCTGGTGCAAAAGATTCCTCGCGGACTCTCGACGGATCGCTTACCGGCTCGAACTCTGCGGTATTCTCAAAATTTTATCCTCTGAATATCGTCTCTATCCCTGTGTCAAGATTTTTCGCATATCCTGATTTCAAACGAAAATTCTCATTATAAAAACGGCTCAAAGAGGTACGCCCTTACGCTCCGGCACGGCACAAATCTGCAAAGATACTTGAGAATTTTCGCCTTCACCCGACCTTTGAGACATCCCCCTGCAAAAACATTACGTCCCCGCATCTGCAAACGATCGCAGTATAAAGCCCCGGTTACAGGCGAAAGGTCCTGAGAGATTTGCCGGCCTTCATATGGGCGGCAAGACGAGTGAGAGCCGGCTTTGTATGGGAGAAAAACGATTTATAGGCGGGGCATAAAGAGTTCAAGCGGTGATTCCCGCCGGGTACCGTGACAATCCGGTCTTTGGGACAGCCGCCGTTGCAGGCATCGAGCACCTCGCATTCGCGGCAGCATTGCGGCAAGGCATCCTCTTTTGCATTGCCGAAGTCCATCATGCGAGGGTCCGAGGCTAGACCGGCCAGCTCGCGGTCAAGGATATTGCCGATCCGATACTCGGGGGAGACAAAGTGATCGCAGGCATAAAAGCTGCCGTCATGTTCCAGAACGGCTACATTGCCGCAGGTTTTTCGGTGGATGCAAAGAGCATGCGGCACACCGTAGATGGGACGCAAAGCCTCATCGATGTTCTGAATCACGATCCGGCCCACATCCTCTGCGATCCAGCGGTCGAAGATGCGGCAGAGAAAGCTGCCGATCGTCGCAGGTTCGGCGGCAAACGGGCTCGCGGAATCGTCCTGTTTTAGAACGGCCACCGGCAGAAATTGGATATAGCGAGCCTTCAGACTGCGGAAAAAATCATAGACTCTATCCGGCTCTTTCGCATTTTCAGCATGCACCACGCAAAGGAGATTACAAAATACAGAGGACTTTGCCAGCAACCGGAAGGCGTCAACTACCCGGGAGTGGGTCGGGCTCCCATCGGCGGTTTTTCTGAAAACATTGTGAAGATCGCTTGGCCCGTCCAGGCTGAGCCCTACGGAAAACCCCTCTTGGGACAGGAAAGCCGCCCAATCTTCGTCCAGCAAGAGCCCATTGGTCTGCAGGCCATTGGTCACTGTCCGGCCATCCGGATTGCATAGTTTCTGCAAACGGACAATCATTCGAAAGTACTCCAGCCCTAAAAGCGTCGGCTCTCCCCCGTGCCATTCGAAATGCGTTGTTGGTCCCGGCGAGGCTGCAAACCGCTGTGTGATATAACGCTCCAACAGCTCGTCGCTCATACGCAGCGGGCCTCCGGCAAAAAGAGACCGCCTGTCAAGGTAATAGCAATACCTGCAGTGCATGTTGCATAAAGCTCCCGTGGGCTTTGCCATTACCAGGCATTCGGAAGAAGGTTGCAATGAACGCCCTTTAAGCGGAGAGTGTTTTATAAAAGAAACTCAAGAGCCGGACGAAGGAGTCCCTCACCGCTCTCACATTGTATGATTTGCCGTCATCGTTGAAAAAGGCGTGGTTGGCTCCATCGTATATATAGTTTTCATACGTCGTGCCGGTGGAGCGCAACCCCTCTTCGAAGTCGGGAATGCCGGCGTTGATTCGCTGGTCGTTGCCTCCATAAAATCCAATGACGGGGCACGTGATGGCCGGGATTTTCTCCTCTGGCGGCGTCTTCCCGTAAAACACCGCGGCTCCCGCGAGCTCCGGCTCTTCGCAGGCGAGCAAAGCGGAAAGTCCACCGCCCATGCAGAACCCGACACAGGCGACCTTCTGATTCTTGGTGACCGGCTCGTCGGACCGCAAATGACGAACCGCTTTTCGAAGCTGAGGCACGAATACCGGCAGCTTGCCGACAGCTTCAACCAGCCGGTTGCAGGTTTCACCTATCTCCGACCGATCAGGCTCCGGAACTTTGCCAAGCTCGATGTCTCTGTGTTCAGGATCCCGCCACACATTTGGAGGCAGCGTCCGGATAAATGCTATCGCCTTATCGAGCCGCTGCTGGGAATAGTATTCGGGCCTCTTCCCGCCTGCGGCAAATAAATCAGGAGCTAGAGCCGCATAGCCGGCGGCGGCAAAGCGCCTGGTTACGTCTTCGACATGGGCGTTGACGCCGCCTATTTCCTGAATCACGATAATGGCCGGAAGCGGCTCGGAAGCATGTTCGGGATAGGCAAGATATCCTGTCTGGTCCCCATAGGTGATCCAGTTTCCTTTGATTGACATGTTTTCCTCCTTGTTTTAGATAAACTGCTTCCTTTATCTGCAATAATGCCGGGAAAATCTTACGCCGCAGAGCTATCTGCTCCTAACGGAGATAGTTTGACAACCACCGGTTTTCAGAAGGAAACTATTCATCATCCGCGCCTCGAGGCATGGCCACATAGAGGCTGCAAGGCAGTTGATCCAGAAGTGAATGCCCCACCGACCCGCACCACCAGCGATCCAACGCCGAACGCCTGTGATGGCCCACGATGACCAGATCGGCGCCGATTTCATCCGCAAAGTCGGCAATGGCCTCAGTGGGATCCTCCCACATACGCAGGGTCCCACTGATATTCAGCCCCCTTTCACGAAGCCTTTCCACACCTTTGTCGAGAACCTCCTTTCTCTCGGCAGTCTCCCTTTCCAACAGACCGTCGGGCAGTGGTCCTACAGCCAGGGCCAGGGCCGGTGGAGCCGGAACCACGGCCAAAAGATGGCATGTAGCATTAAGCCGGGCCGCCAGAGCAATCCCCTCCTCCAGTGCATTGCGGCATTTCGTACTGCCGTCATAGGCAAACACAATGGTCTTCAACATGGTTCCCGCCTCGTGAATTGTTTGAAATTCATACTCTTATTATATACGTCTCTCCGACAGACTCAACACAATCTATTTTTTAAGCCCCGACTTAGATGGAATTTTCCTCTTACCGGCGCTCCCCCCCAGTGTTACGCTTCCCTTTTTGGATGTGGGCTCCGGGGAGAAAGATCCTCCGCCAAGCGCGAGGTAAAGAAGTGCCGTATCCTGGTATTGCCGCACTTGTGCGCGTGTCAGGCCGAGACGCGCCTGGTTGGATAGCCGCTCCGCATCAAGGACCTGCAGCACTCCGATATTGCCGGCACTGTAACTCAACCTGGCCAGTTTGAGCGAGGCCTGAGCCGTTTCCAAGGCATGCCGTTGGGCAGCGACAAGATCGGCATCGTGTTCCAAGGCTTTCAACACATCGGCCACCTGTCCGAAAGACTCCAGAACGACCTGCCTGTAATGGGCAAAGGCTTCCTTATAGGCATTTTCCGCGGCCCGCTTTTGGGCCCGCAGGCTCCCTCCGTTGAAAATCGGAGCCGTCAGCCCCGCGGCAAAGGCCCACGTGTTGGCGGAGGCGTTGAACAGGTTCTCGGGAGTGAGGGATTCCTGCATGGTATTGGCCGTCAGCGTGATGCTTGGATAAAGCCTGGCGGTCGCAATGCCGACGGCTGCTCCGGCGGCATGCAGTTGCGCCTCCCACGCTCTGATGTCCGGCCGGTCATGAACCAACTCGGAGGGCAGGCTCAAAGGCAGATCGTGCGGCAGGGTAAGCGCAGATAGCGTAAAGTCAGGCGCTCGCCAGTCGGCCGGGGCCTTGCCGACAAGAATCGCCAGGGCATGCTCGGCCAGGCTCAAATGCTGATGTATGGGCGGGAGCAGCGCCAGATCTCTGGCAAGCTGGCTTTGCGCACTCAACACATCGGTTAACGTGGCGGAGCCGGCCTTGCGTGCTATCTTCACGAGATCGAGATTCTGGCGATCGTCGCTTATGATGTTATCGAGGACAGCCGCCTGAGCCTTTGCCGAGACGATTTCCAACACCTGCGCCATCACGTTGCCGGCAAGGGTGAGTCGTGCTGCTGCGAGTTTATGGGACTCCATTTCGGCAATCGCCTGTTGCCTCTCCACGGTTCGGCGCTCTCCACCTGCAAAATCCAGCAGATAGCTGACCTGCGGCCCAAGGGAATAGTAGGTAAAGGGAGGAATGCTGATATCGCTTGGACCGAACAGGGCGACACCGTATTTTTTCCGCCCTGCCTCGCCTGCCAGGGAAACCTGCGGCCATAATGCAGAGCCGGAGACGGCGCTCGCCTCCTCCTGCATTCGGGCAAGTCTTGCCCTGGCCGCCGCAAGATCGTTATTGTCGTGCAAGGCCTGGGTCATTACCTGGTTAAGCGCCGGAGATCCGAAGGCACGCCACCATGTCACAGCCGGCTTTTCACCTGCTACGATGTGTTGGGTGCCGTGCATGCCCGTATCTCCCTCGACGGTATACGCTTTTGTTGCCGGTGGCGGAGGAGCGACAAAATCGGGCCCCACCGTGCAGGACGACATTGACAGCGCGCATCCGAACATCATTATCCAAAAAGAGGCGCAGCGCCTGAATGGAATCATATGCATACTCACTCCACAGCCACGGGGTGTCCACTCTGGGGCTTGCGACCGCGCCGGAACAACAGCAGCAGCGGAGCCAGCATAAGAGTCATCACCATGATAAGTTTAAAATCGTTAATGTATGCGATCATGCCTGCCTGACGGGTGATCTCGCCGTTCAACATCATGAGTTGATGCCGGCTTGCAAGATCGATATGGGCCGCCTGCATGGCAAAATCGGCGCCGGCATTGTAGGGTGATACTCGCTCGGCAAGACCCGCATGGACAATCTGGATATTGCGCGTCAACAAGGCTTGGACAATGGATATGCCGATGCTGCTGCCGAGATTGCGAAGCAGGTTGAAAAAAGCCGTTCCTTCGGTACGCAGCGCCACAGGAAGCGTCGCAAAAGAAACCGTGGCAAGGGGGATATAGACAAACCCTATGCCGAACCCTTGCAAAAAACCCGACCAGATCACCGGCCATTCATTCATCAGCAGGGAAAAGTGCATCATTTCCTGCAGCGAGATACACGTCATAAAGAGACCGGAGGCCATCAGCACCCGGGTGTCGATACGCCCCACCAGACGGCCGACGACGATCATCGCCATCATCAGGCCGACTCCGCGCGGAGCCGTGACCAATCCCGTTGTAATGACGGGATAATGCATGAGGTCCTGCAGCATTGGCGGAAGAAGTGCAAGAATCGCGAATATCACCACTCCCATGATGAAAATGATAATATTGCCCACCAGGAAATTGGCGTCGGTAAACAGGGCGATATTGAGAAACGGGCGCTTGAACGTCGCGGTATGAACGATGAAAAAGTAAAAGGCGCTCACGGCCACAATGCCTTCTACGATGATCTCGGTTGAGGAAAACCAATCTTTAAGGCCCCCGCGGTCCAGCATGATCTGCAAGGCGCCTACCGCAATGCTCAGAGCAAAGAAGCCGAAGAAATCGAAACGGTATTCTTTGCGATTCGAGCTTGACGGGAGAAAAAACAGCAACCCGAGGAAGGCGAGCACACCGATGGGCAGGTTGATATAAAACACCCAGCGCCAGTTGTAATATTCGGTGAGCCACCCGCCCAGTGCCGGTCCGAGGATGGGGCCCAGCGTCACGCCTATTCCCCAGAAGGCCATGGCACGCCCGTGATTTTCCGGCGGGTTGATATCGAACAGGATAGCCTGGGACAGAGGCACCAGCGCGGCGCCGCTCACTCCTTGCAACAACCGGAAAAGGACGATCTGTCCCAGAGTCAAGGAAGCGCCGCACAACGCGGAGGTGACGGTGAATCCGGCAATGGAGACCAGGAAAACCTTCTTGCGGTCATAGCGCGTCGCCAGCCAGCCTGTCAGCGGTATGGAGATCGCCGCCGCCACGATATAGGACGTCAGCACCCAGACGATCTGATCCTGGGTCGCCGCAAAGGATCCCTGCATATGCGGCAGCGCCACGTTGGCGATGGTGTTGTCCAACGACTGCATGACCGTCGCCAGCATCACGGAAAACGTGATCAGGAGACGATTTTCCACAGGCGTAAAGTCGGCTGCCCGAGACATCGTTTACTCTCCCAGCGAGATTCGCCGGTGTTTGGTATCCACTTCGGCCGAGACGCTCAACCCCGTCCGCAGGGGTATGCCGGCCGTCTTGTCGAGCGCGATGCGCACAGGCACGCGCTGGACGACCTTCACCCAGTTTCCGGTGGCGTTTTCAGGAGGCAAAAGCGAAAAAGATGAGCCTGTTCCTGGGCTTAAGCTGGCCACTTTGCCGGCCAATTTCCTGCCTGAGAACGCATCGACCTCGACGCTCGCGTTTTGCCCGGGCCGCATATGGGTGATGGCGGTTTCCTTGAAATTGGCCTCGACCCACACATCGGTGTTGGAGACCAGGGCGAAAAGCGGTGCGGCCTTCGTCACGTAATCGCCCACCCTGACCTTCTCGACTTTAGTGACAAATCCGTCCATGGGCGCACGGACAACGGTGTAGGACAGGTTAAGCTGGGCATGGTCCAGCTGGGCCTGGGCCGCCCTGACCGAAGGATGGTCGTCTATGGCGATATCGGCATTGCCGCCCAGGGCCGCAAGGGCCGTATCCGCACCTTGCCGTTTGGCAGCCACATCCTGCCGGGCGGTCTGCAGCATCTGCAAGGCCTTTTCGAGCTGCGCCTGGGATGCAATGCCCGAACGTGCAAGTGTTTTCTGCCGATTATATTCCTGTTCCTGGTAGGTAAGCGTGTTTTCGGCAGCTTCCAGATCGGCCAGTTTCTGCTTGTAGTTGGCTTTCATTGCGGCAATCTGCAGGCGGGTATTGGCCAGCTTCGCCTCGGCTTCCCGCTCCGCGATGACAAGCGGCCTGTCGTCGAGCTTCAGTAAGACATCGCCTTTATGGACAAGTTGGTTATCGGTTAAGGGAATCTCAATGACCCGCCCGGAAATGTCGGTGCTCACAGCCACACGGGCCGCCTTGACATAGGCATCGTCGGTGCTGACATACCGGCCTCCCAATGCGTAGTAGAGAAGTCCAGCCACCGCCAATATCAGCGGGATCCCGACCATAAAGAAGCGCCGATGTCTTCCCATCCAGTTTTTTTTGATATCGTCTTCGCCGCTGTTTTTCATGCCGTGCCGTCCTTCTTTTGATAGGCCTGTATGAGAGTGGCCACATTGAACGTCACAATGCGTTCAATCTCGGCAATTCTCGTCTCTCCGTAATTTTTCCAACCCATATTGCGCAAAACCGTCACCCGCGAGGATTTAAAGATGGCTACCTGCCCAATCAACGTTTCCACAATAAGCTTTATCGCCGTTGATTGAGCATCTTTTTCCAAGATGGCGCCCACCAATAACTCCAAGGTCTCCCGCAACTCCTTGATAAAACTTTCAAACAGCAGGTCGAACCCCGAAGTCGGATCGAGTTGTTCCCTCATATAAATCCTCGAGATCCGGGAACATTCGCTGCTCTCCTGCAAAACGAAATGAACGAGCCTGCGAATAAAGCCGTCAAGCAGGGCACAATATTCGGCGCAGGTGGCATTCCCGTTTGCCAGTGCCCTCCTGATTTCGGCCAGCCCCTCTCCCAGATGCGTTTTGTAATATCCGATGATATGCTCGATGACCGCAAGATACAGCCCTTCCTTATTGCCGAAATAATAAGGAATGGCGGCTATGTTCACACCCGCCGTTGACGCCAGTTTACGCGTTGATGCTCCTTCATATCCGATTTCGCTGTAAATTTTCAGACCGGCATCAATGAGTTTTTGTCTGGCATCACTGCCGCGGTCCTGCTTTGGAGAAGTTGATTTATGAACTTTTGTCTTCATTTTTCTCTGCCTTGAACAATTGTCGGTATGGAGGACGACATCTATAAATCAATCGATTGATTAAATCAATATAAAACAGATGGAGACAACGGCAAGGTTGGAAACACGCGACACGGCGAATCAATCGCGGACGGATTTCATGCAGACGGCGGCACCCGCCATGATAAGAACGCAGGATATCCAGATCGCAGGCCCTGGGGCCACCTTCAGGTACAGGCAGTTGACAAGGGTAGACGATAACGGCAGAAACATGGAAACAATGCCCAGAAAGACAATCTTTCCCTTCTGGGTCGCCATCGCCCAAAGAAGATAGGCGATGAGCCATGGGAAAAGCGAGAGGTATATAAGCGCAGCCAGCGAGTAAGGCGTCCAGACGGATGTTTCCTGAAAGAACGGCTTTGCAGCCAACATCAACACTCCAGACAGCAGAAATACCGGGGGAACGAGGAGATGGCCTTCCGAAATATTTGATTTTTCCATCCAGAGTTTATTGAGAACGGAATAAAGCCCCCAGGCAATGGCCGCTCCCAGCGCCAGGAGATAGGGCGCCGGGCCTGCCCCCGTGGCTGCCAGAAGCGTCGACCAGGAGACGTCCGAATGCTGATTTGCGGCAAAATAGGCTCCTATAAAAGATATCACCAGGCCCAAGCCGAGGGAAAGGACGTTGGCCTTTCGTTTAAGTACCAGCACGGCAAAAATCAACATAAGCGACGGCCACAGGTAGTTGATGAGGGTGACTCCAAGAACCTGCATACGCGTAGTGGCCAGACCTATCGCCAGGTAAAGCAGGATGTTGTACAAGACAAAGAGGCCGCCGCAGACAGCCATATACCCGCGCGGCAATGCCGAAAGATTCCGTATCCTGTCGCGATTCGCACCAAGATAGGCCAACCCCAGCACGCCGCCGATGATATAAGAGTAACTGCCGGCCGTGAATGTCCCCACCTGCTCGGACAAGACACGGGCGGAGGCCACGGTCGTGCTCCACAATACCAGAGCGACAACGCCCAAAAATGATCTTTGCCATTGACTGGCCGATTCCGAATCCGTCATACTTTATTGCTCTTTTAGGATCATCATGAACAATCTTTTGAAGGGAAAAATAACTTTCCCGTTTTTCAGGGGCTTGTAGACATCGGCAATTTCTTTCTTAAGGCTCTCTTCAAACGCTTTGCTTTTGGCTTCATCTTCGATGGAGTCAAGATAGGGCCTGATCCTCGTGGATTTCATCATTTCGTAAATTCCCAAGCTTGATTCCATCACATGATAATAGCTTGTCACCCAGACATCGAATTTCCCTGAAAGCAAGCTCAAAATATCCATGTAGGTTTCCACAGGATTGTACTGCAGAAAGGCCCCTATACTGAAATCGTTTTTCAGACGGAGTCTTTCATAGCATTTCTCGATGGCCAGGGCAATGGGCATTTCAGAAGAAAGCGGAACCTGGATCGCCAGAACTCCTCCGGGTTTGACCATTCGAAAGAGGGCCGGAATCAGCTTTTCGTGATCGGGAATCCACTGAATGACCGCATTGCTGAACACCAAATCAAACATTTCATTAGCGCCAAGTTCTTGCGCATCGGCTACGCGCCACTCCACGTTGGGAAGTCGCTTTCCGGCTGCTTGGATCATCGCCTCTGACGAGTCGATTCCCGTTATGTGCGCATCCGGCCAGCGGCAGGCCAACACCTCGGTACTGTTTCCGGGGCCGCAGCCGATATCGACGATTCGATCCGGCGTACTCAAAGGTATGCGGTTCACAAGATCGACGGTGGGCTGTATTCTCTCAGTTCCAAACCGGAGATAAAGATTTGGATTCCAGTCGCTTTGTTTTCCTTGCATGGTTTCTCCTTTTGGCCGGCTGCCTTTATCCCGCATTTCTTATAAACACTTTGTCAATTTGGAGGAAAGTCAAAAGATCAAATTTATTTTGCATTCAGCCGCAAACTCATTTAAATAACAGGAAAACCTTGATCTCTTCAACAAAAAGCTTATCTCTTCTTCAAGCCCGAAAAAATCGTTGTTTCAAAATTTCTTTCAAGGAGGACGGCATGAAAGCTTCAACTTGGAAATGCGGAGCATTGGCGGTCATGCTCATAAGCCTGCTTGTCGGTTTCACCCCCATTATTGCTAAAAGTGCAGGTGACAAAATCGATATCTGCAACCAGGTGAGCGCCGAACAGTTGACGAAACTGTACCGCAAGCATCTCTACCCCAGCGCCCATACCAACGATTGTTTCTGGAGCGAAAAACCGGGAGCAATGGCTTATATGGACATCAACGTCCATGACGTCAACCGTCCGCTTCGCGAGTATTTCGCCAAGACCATACCCTCGCATATCAAGCTGGTGAAGATTACCGATCTCGGCGACGAAGGGCTTATGTCGGTAAGCGAAGGCTCCCTAGGCGTTGTGGTCATTCGCAAAGGCGACCGGGTACTGCAAAGTGCGGTGACCTTCCTTGAAATCAAGCCGGGGAGCACGCAGCAAGCCGCACTCTGGGATATCTATCGAAGTGTCTTGAAAAAAATGTAGCATCCGCGGTCGTTTATTTTACCTCTGCCGGTAAGGAATCTGGCAATAGTCGATGCCGCGGGTGGGCACGATACCGTTTTGGGCAAGAAACATCGTCATCGAATTCATGGAGATATTGATATTCGAGGTCGGCCCGAGATAGAGGTGCTCAAGCTGCATCGGTCGGCCTGCGGCAAGTTGAAGATCGAATTCCATGTAGGGAACAAGCATGGCGTTGGCCTCCCGGAAACGGACCGGTGATTCCGCTCCGTCGGTGAAAACCGGTGAGACGATGCGCCACTCCTTTTCCTCGCGAAAAGAGGGGTGTTTCAGGACAGCGGCTATGCGAAGCAGATCGATTTCGATGGCATCGAAGATTTTCTGATAAATCTCCGAAATCTGCTGGCGCGGAGTCGCTTCCTTGACATGACGTTCCCCGTCGGCCTCCACGGCGTCCACCACCCGGCGGATCAGCTTGCGCTGCATGGCCGGCTCATAAATGCATTTGCCGATCTGAAATCTCTGTTGTTTGGCGCATTGCAAGATATACTCGGCGGCAAAACCGAGACTCACTCCTTTACCATGAGAGCTGTAGCCGCGCCATTGGCTGAGCAGATTGCCCTCGGAGCGAAAGGAGGCGGCAAAAAGCATATGCCCGTTTGTAATCCGATGGGTGATCCAGTCCATGAACCGTCCGAGAAGATCGGCCTTGCCGTCTCCCCGGTTGATCCGGTCCTGAACTTCGATCCGGATGAGATCCGCCGCGTGCTTGAGTTCGGCGGAGTCATTCATGTATCTGATATCACTTGCCCAGAGTTTTCTGCTGCCGACAATGCCCAGCAGACCGCTCAAGGTGGTGTAATGATACAAGGGGGCCTTCGGACTATCGGCAAACAGGGTCTCCGTCAAATCGCCGATTTCCTGCAAGGCGCCGTTCTCTTTTTCTGACTTTCGTTTAGGCATTTTTCCTGAGTTGCTCCAGATGGCAAAAAGCATGGATTCCCGGCGATTCGCCCTGATAACTGCGAAAGCCGCGGAAAAGGCCGCGGCTTATATGCTTTCGTCCACATTCTCCGGTGCTTTGATTAACTGGTTTCCGTCCGAAAACTGTTATTTGTCCCGATATCTTCGTTATGCGCAAATTTTTATCCTCGGAATATCAGATATATGTCTGCGGTAAAAATTTGTGCATGCCTCGATCTCGAACCAAATTCCTAATTTTCGGATGGAAACTAACTAATGCTGGGTCGTTTCCTCGAAGATCTGCTTAACCGCCTGGCTGAGTTTTGGGAGCATCACCGGTTTATCAAGAAATATGGAAATTCCAAGTTCGCGGGCTCTTCTTCTCTCTTCACTTTGGAAATAACCACTCACGACGATCGCTTTCAGTCCGGGTTGTATCTTTATCATTTCTTCATATGTTTCGCACCCGTTCAGACCGTCTTCCATAATCATATCAAGAAGTACGAGATCAACAGACCGTTTTCGGAGATACTCGATCCCTTCCTCCCCGCTGGTAACGGAATGGGTTTTATACCCCAACAAACCGAGCATTTGCCCCATCACCGCATTCTGCTCCGGTTGATTGTCCACAAGAAGAATGGTCTCTTCACGACCAGCGCACGAGATTTTCCCGGCAGGTCCTGCGGTTTCATCCACGGCCTGGATCGCAGCCGGCAGATAAACTTCGAAGACCGCCCCGGGATTATTGTCTTTGGCTTCAATCCAGCCCTTATGTTCCTGAACAATATTCCAGACAATGGTTAGACCAAGTCCCGTTCCGCTCTTTCCCCTCTTTTTGGTTGTAAAAAACGGGTCGAAAATATAATCCAGGTTCATCTCCCCGATGCCCGGTCCGTTGTCGGCCACCGTCAATTTGACGTATTTCCCTGGCCTGAATGTCACATGTTTGCTCGAAACCGGCTTCCGAAGCTGAAAATCCTCCGTTGCGACACGAACGGTGCCGTTATTTTGAACCGCTTCCAAGGCATTGCCTATCAAGTTCAAGAGAATCTTATTGATGTGCTGCGGTGAACATGCAATGTGGTTCAGATCCGGCTGCAGATCTGTTTCAATAAGGATATTGGAGAACTTGGCCAGACGTTCGCTGTGCTCGATTGAATCGAAATGGTTTAGGATTATATCGTTGAGATCGGCAATGGATGACTCCTCGACCCCGCCCCGTGCAATGGAAACCAGATCGTCAACCACGGAGGCGGCCCTCACACCGGCTTCCTGTATCTTTTTTATCGCCCTGTAATACGGATCGGATTCATGCATCTGATTCAAAAGAAACTCCGGGTAGCTTACGATGGCGGTGAGGATGTTATTCAGATCATGAGCCACCGAACCCGCCATCATTCCCAATGAGTTGAGCTTGCTTGCAGTCGCCAGTTTTCTCTGAAGTTCGAGTTTTATCCGCTCATTTTTTATGCGCTCGGAAATATCCCGCATGATCAGAACATGGGCCGGCCTGCCGTAATAATCCATTGTGTGGGACTTGGCTTCCAGAGGAAATGTGGTTCCATCTTTTCGGACCCCGGTGAATTCAAAACCGGCCGGGCCGTTGTTTACCAGTTGCGACCGTCTCACAGATTCAAAATCCGCCGAATCCATGATTCGTTCGAGAAACCCATCCATATCGAATTCTTCTTTTTTGTATCCGAACATACGGAAAAACTGTTCGTTTACCTCAACAAGGCGTCCGTCCTCGTGAATCGCGATGCCTTCCCAAGCCACTTCGGCAAGCGTTTGAAAACGCATGTTGCTTGCCTTCAACTCCCTTTGCAGCCTGTTATGTTCCACGGCCTTGTCAATGGTTTTTATCAACAGATCGTGATTGACCGGCTTGCTGAGAAAATCATAAGCGCCTTCTTTCATTGCCTGAACGGCGGTCTCCACCGTATTCATGCCGGTCAGCATGACGGCGGTTGTCTGTCTTCGTATTCGATTGATGAAGCTTACGATATCAACCCCCGACATATCGGGCAGCCCCACATCGACCATGGCAACATCAAAGCAGGTCTGCTTCAACAAACCAATGGCCTGTTGACCGTCTAGCGCCCTTGTGCAGTCATAGTCATAATGTCGAAGGATTTCTTGTAAGCTGTCAACAAAGCGTACCTCGTCATCAACCAAAAGAATTCTGGGCTTTAGTTGCATATGCTTTTTTGTTTTTCGAGTTCAGAGCTCTCCCAGCGGGAAGATGAATGGAAAAACTCGTCCCCTTTGCCTGCAGGCTTTTACAGGAGATGGAACCCCCGAGGTCCTTGACTGCTCTGTGAACGATCGATAAACCAAGTCCCACGTGCCCCCCTTGTTCCTTAGTCGAATGAAACGGTTTGAAAAGATTCTCTTTCACCGAATCAGGTACCCCCGGACCATTGTCTCTTACAACAATTTCGACTTCTTCTTTCTCCTTGCCGTTTCCATCTTGCGCAACTTTTCGTGTCCTGACCTCGATACGACCGCCCGTCTCCATGGCTTCCGAGGCATTCTTCAGCAAATTCAACATGATCTGCTTAAGAGAATCCTGCGATGTCTGTATTTGCGGCAAAACAGGATCCAAAACAAGTGAGACGGTAATTTGCGGGACGGCCGGTAGAGATGACTTGAAGATCTTAACTATATTCGTTAGGACCTCATTCACATCAACCAAGTCCGTAGAACCGTACGCTGACTGGGAAAAGAAATTCAACTGGTTGACCATCGCCGAGATACGATTGAGTTCTTCGTCGATGATTTTGAACTCTTCTCCGAGACTTTCTTCCTGATTTATCTTTAATCTTAACGAAGTTAAATAGTTGCCAAGTATGCCAAGAGGATTGTTGATCTCATGGGCGAATTTTTTCGCAGTCATCGATATGGCAGCCCTTCGTTGGGCTTCGATCTCTTCAGCCTGCTTGGCTTTGACCTGTTCCAGATGAAGACAAAGTCCGACCTGCCGCACAAGAACCTGTAAAACCTTACGGTCGCTCTTCGAAAGGGCGGGGAGGGAATCCGGCAGGGCCAGCAAAATGATCCCGATGGACTTCGCTTCCGCAACAATGGGAATCAGCAGAACGGTTGCGCTCTTTAAAGCTGACAGAAGTTGCTTGTCAATAATATTGGCGTCGGCATCCGTTGCCGTAAGATTTGAGGTTTCAACATCAAGATAGGTCTTGATGATACGGCTTGTGCTGCGTTGGACGGGCAGAATCAGTCCACGGCTCATATACTGCAGGATATTGGCCGCGGAGGTTGTTCCTTTCAGGACGACACCATTTTTGTCCGGAAGGAAAAAAATCACCTTTTCTATATCGAACAGCACAGCCATGCACTGTTCGAAAGCTTCAATAACCGACTCGACTTCTCCTGCTTTGATAAGATTCTCTAAAAATGATGAAAGCAAGGTGATGCTTTTAATCCGGGAGGTCAGCTCGCTCTGTGCCGTTATGATTTCCGGGCATGCGCGAACATTGCCCGAACAGGCGGTGACGGCCGTATCTCTTTCTTCTTCCTCAACGGAAGCTGCTTCCCTCTCTTTGATGCTTTGCTCGTTTTCAGTCTGGAGGGCTTCATCCGAGACAGGAGGACACGCCTTGATCCCGAGGCTCTCTGCGATGTCCGTCACCTCCTCGGTTGCTCCGTCGACAATTTCTTCGACATCCGCCTCCGTCAGATTGAGCAATAGCTTTGCGGCATCTTTACCCCCGATTTCCCCCGGATTTTCTTCGCAGAGCAAATTAGAGAGAAATACGATCTTGACCAAGGGAAAACTCTCTTTGATCTGCTCCAAAGATCCATGGTGATACTTTATCGCCTCCGTCATCAACGAGTTCAGCTTCCATTTTTCAACGACCCACGCCCCGACTTCATCATGACCGATGCCGATCAGTTGGGTTTCCGCCCAAACCATATTCCGGACATCTTCGGTTTCGAGAAGGATGCACTCATGTTCTTTGGGAAATGTTGAAACCAACACCAGCCGTCCCATATCGTGGAGCAGGCCCGACAGATAGGCCTCGTCATAGTTGCCGAATCTTGTTTTGATGGCTATCCGCTTTGCAAGCGTGGCGCACATGAGCGAGTGCCACCAAAATCTGCCCAAACTGAACTGTTTGACCTGTTCGAAGCGCTTATGCTCGAAGACCTGTTGAATCGATGTCGTTATTGCCACGTTTCTGATGCTGTCGGCTCCGAGATAAATGACAGCCTGTTCGACGCCGGTGAAAATCTGGCGAAGTCCGTAGTAGGCGGAATTCACCAACTGCAGAACTTTGAAGCTCAGGACGGGGTCTTTGCTGATAAGAGACGCTATATCGGGAAGAGGTGTGGTCTGATCTTCACAGGCTTCCAGTAACTTGACTAAAATTTCGGGGAGAGTGGGAAGGTTTCCGGACTCTTGGATCCTGGCATATACCGCATCTTTGTTTAACAGGTGATAAGACATCGTTTTCTCAGAAGTCTTGGGTAAACCGCCTTTTTTTGCATGGATCCAAAAAAATGAAGTGCATATAAACTATCTTTTCAATCCGGATTCCGCAAGTCTTTTCTACGACCGGATTTTTTCTTTGCCGACACAGTGTTGTCGTATTCTTGCCCTCAAATCAACACAAAAAAAACCACAAATGTAAATTGACATTATAGCAAATTGTAGATATTGTAAATCAATGTATAGGTACATGTTACCATCTCGAACTTCCCATGATATTTGTGTTACACAACAGAAAATATCTTGAGAAATAAAATATATGGACAAACAAAACAGCCCCATGGAACTTACCGGCAGACAAGATCGGTTTCTGCAGTATCTGAAAGAGAGAATCGAGGAGGACGGACGTGCGCCCAGCCTGCGCCGGGCGGCGCGGGACATGAAAATCAGCCATACCGCCGTGGCCCAGATGCTTGGCCAGCTCGAGAAAAAAGGCGTACTGGAAAGAGGCGGCCATTACAGCCGTACCATCCGCCTGCTTCCAGAGGAGCCGGAGACTGCGACTGAGGCTGCGGGGCGCAAAGTCCCGGTCATCGGCCGTATCACCGCCGGACTGCCCATGTATGCCCAACAGGAATGGGAGGAGACGGTGGTGGTGGACCCCGGGCTTTTCGCCGGCGACAACCTCTTCTGTCTCCGAGTCAAAGGCGAGTCCATGCGCGGCGCCGGCATCCTCGACGGCGACCTGGTGATCTGCGAGCCCCGTCAGTATGCCGAAAACGGCGAGATCGTGGCGGTGCTGATCCATGGCGAAGAGGCCACGGTCAAGCGCTTCTTCCTTCGGTCAGATCACATCGAACTGCGGCCGGAAAACGACGCCTTCCCGGTGATGCGCTACTCATTTGCCGACCTTTTGGTTCAAGGCAAGGTGATCGGTGTGATACGAGGGAAAAATCCCGAATTTTCGATGCCGGTCCAAAAGAAAAGATGACAGGGTTTCCAAGCATGGCCAACATCTGCGGAGCCGGTTGGCCAAACTCTTTCGTACAAAACGGTCAAGTCCTTGTCGAAACCTGCTGAACATAAAACCATGTCCCGGGAAAAGGCCATCATCCATTTCAATGTCGCCAATTTTGCTGTGGCGGTGGAACGCATCGTGGACAGCGCCTTGCGCAAAAGGCCGGTAATCATCGCCCCCTTTCAAGCTGCACGGGCAGTGGTCTATGACATGAGCGAGGAGGCCTTCCGCTGCGGAGTGTATAAAGGGATGCCCCTGCGCCATGCCGCCCGTCTCTGCCGCGGCGCCGCCGTTCTGCCGCCGCACCCCGATATGTATCAACGGGCAATGCGGGCCTTCCTGGGCCGGGTCCGGGATTATTCACCGCTCGTCGAGCACGGAATGGTGGACGGCCATATTTTTGTCGACGTCACCGGAACGCACAGACTTTTCGGGCCGGCTCCGGACATCGGCCTCCGGGTGCGGAAACAGGTTCGCGACGGCCTGGGGATCAATCCCATATGGAGCCTTGCCGGCAACAAGCTGGTGGCCAAAGTGGCTTCCCGACTGGTCAAGCCCACGGGGGAGTATATCGTCGGCGCCGGGGAAGAGGAAATCTTTTTGGCTCCCCTGCCCCTGCCGCTGCTCCCCGGCCTTTCCCCGGAGGAAATCCGCAGGCTGCGCGAGTTCAATCTGGTCAAAATCGGCCAGCTGGCAATGCTCAGCAGACAACAGCTGCTGGTGCCCTTCGGCAACCGTTCCGGCTTCCTGTACGAGGCCAGCCACGGCATCGACAACAGCGTGATCGAAGCCGAAACACCCCGGACTGCCCCTTTGGCCTTCGAGCAGCTTTTCGCCGGCGACACCAATGACCAAAAAGAGGTCGCAGGTATGGTGGCGGATCTGGCTGCCAAGGCCGGCCGGGAGCTGCGCAGGAGAAAGCAGGTGGCCCGGCGTGTGATAATCCGTCTTACGTATGCCGACGGAGGCACATCGGTCAGGCAGGTATCAAGCCGCCGGGGAACCGCAACCGATTTCCTGCTCAGGAACCTGGCAGGACTTGCCTTGAAACGGGCCTGGACCCGCCGCACCCGAATCCGGTGCTGCCGCCTGATCTGCGACCGGCTGCAAAGAGAATCGCCCCAACTGCCGCTCTTCCCGGAGGCTGCAGGCGATGCACTCCGCCAGGAAAGAACCTGCCGGGCGTTGGACGCCATCAGAGCCCGTTTCGGCCATGAGCTGATCCGAACCGGGATGACACGCAGGAAAAGTCCGGCAATAACCCGGTGAATCTCGCCGTTTTCTTCTATTTTTTTCTATTTCCTGCCCTCTGATTTCTGAGTTCCGGCCATGTTCCCCCTGCACCTCCGCTCCCATTTCTCCATGCTGAGAGGGACCGCCTCTCCCGCCCGGCTCTGCGCCCTGGCCCGATCCTACGGCTATGAGGGGTTGGCCCTGACGGATACGGACAACCTCTACGGACTCTTGCCTTTTCTGGCAGCCTGCAGACGCGAAGGGCTGCGGCCCGTTGTCGGGGCCGAGATTACCGAACCCGGCTCACAACGCCGGGTGGTCTGTCTGGTCCGGGAGAAGCGCGGCTACCGGACGCTCTGCAACCTGATCACCAAACGTCACCAAAACCCCCTTTTCAAGCTCGACAAAGATGTTGCCGAGTTGCACGAAGGATTGACCGTCCTGGCGCAGGACGGTCCACTATTACAAAAACTCTTGTCCCGGGGGGTGACGGTGGCGGCCGATCTCGGATCCCGGCCCACCCAGGCCGCAGGCAGACTCAGAAAATTGGCGCAACAGGCAGGAGTTCCTGTCGTAGCGACCCCCGCCTGCGGGATCGCGGAACAAAACGACGTCAACCTCTATCGTCTTTTGCGAGCGGTGGCCGGCAATACCACGTTGTCGCGTCTTACCGGAGAAGAGATAGAGGATGGAGGCCAACCTTTCGCCCGGCCCGAGATCTACCGGCAGCGGTTCGCCGTCTGGCCCGAGGCCGTCGATGCAAGCGACGCCCTGGCTGCAAGCTGCGCCTTCACCGGCCCCGAATTCGGTACCGTTATGCCACCCTGGAAAACCGGAATCGATGCGGCACAGGCCCTGCGCACTGTCGCCTACCGGGGCGCCCGGCTGCGCTACGGCGACAATCCGGGGACGCCTGTAGTGAAGAGGCTGGAATACGAACTTTCCGTGATCGCCGCCATGGGCTTTTCCTCCTACTTCCTGGTGGTCCGGGACATTGTCCACCGTCTGCAGCCGGACGGCAGCCGTAAAAAACGGAGAATCTGCGGCCGCGGCTCCGGAGCGGCCTCCCTTGTTGCCTACTGTCTGCAGATCACCAATGTCTGCCCGATAAAGCATAACCTGTACTTCGAACGTTTTCTCAACCCCGGACGCAAGGATCCGCCCGATATCGATATCGACTTTTCGTGGGACGAGCGCGACGAGATAATCGCCGACGTCTTAAACGAGCATCGGGGCTATGCGGCCATGGTCTGCAATCACATCGGCTTCAAGCCGCGGATGGCCATCCGGGAAACCGCCAAGGTCTACGGCCTGCCGGAGTACGAAATCTCCCGCCTCACCAAACGAATACCGTGGCTGCCGTTCGGCGGCGGTGACCTTGCAACCCGCATGTCCGAACTGCCGTCGCTTAAAGACCAGGACCTCTCCGAGCCGTGGTTCTCAATCATTACTCTTGCCGAGCGGCTGCTGGGCATTCCGCGCTATCTGTCCGTCCACCCCGGCGGGGTCGTCATCACGCCGAACCCCATCTGCGATTATGTGCCGGTCCAGACCGCCGCCAAAGGCGTGCCGATCATCCAGTGGGAGAAAGACGCCACCGAGGAGGCAGGGCTCGTCAAAATCGACCTCCTCGGCAACCGCAGCCTCGGGGTGATCCGGGACGCCGTCGCCGCCGTCAAATCTCAAGGGATCACCTTCGATGAGCAGCACTGGCAGCCTGAAGACGACAGTCGAACCCAAAATGCCGTGTCGAAGGGGCTCACCATGGGCTGCTTTTATATCGAGAGCCCAGCCATGCGCCTGCTGCAAAAAAAGGCGGCCAGCGGCGACTTCGAACAACTGGTGCTGCAGTCCTCCATCATCCGGCCGGCGGCCAACGAATTCATCCGCGAGTATGTCCGCAGACTGCACGGCGGAGCCTGGCAACCCCTGCACGAAAAAATCGGCGACGTACTCGACGAGACCTTCGGCCTCATGGTCTATCAGGAGGATGTGTCCAAAGTGGCAGTAAGCCTGGCCGGCTTCAGCCACGCCCGTGCCGACGGGCTGCGCAAGGTTCTGTCGAAAAAAGACCGGGAACTCAGGCTGCGCGACTACCGGACCGAATTCTTTGCCGGCTGCGCAGACCGCGGAGTGGAGCCTCCGGCCATCGAAGCCGTCTGGAAGATGATTCTCAGTTTCGACGGCTACTCCTTCTGCAAGCCGCACTCGGCTTCCTACGCCAAAGTCTCGTTTCAGGCCGCCTATCTGAAGGTCCATTTTCCGGCCGAATTCATGGCCGCGGTGATCTCCAACTGCGGCGGGTACTACTCCACCTTCGCCTATGTCTCGGAGGCCAAACGTTTGGGCCTTGTCATCATACCGCCGGACGTGAACCGAAGCGAGAAAGCATGGCGGGGAAAGGGGCACGAGATTCTGGTTGGCTTGCAGGCGGTACGGGGCTTGTCGGATGCGTGTATGGAACGGATCGTCCGCTGCCGCACCAGGCGGCGGTTTTCCACCGTCACGGACTTTTTCACACGGGTCCGTCCGGCAGACGACGAGGCGCGAGCGTTGATCCATGCCGGTGCCCTGGACGCTCTCGACAAATCCTGCAACCGGGCCATGCTGCTCTGGGAGCTGGCGGTCTTCCGCCGGATCCAGGAATCCCTCACCCACGCCTCTTTGTTCGATATTCACCTTCCACCACCGCCTCGGCTGCCGCCACCCGAACCGCGCGAACAACTTCGCCGTGAATACAAAGTCCTGGGCTTTCTCTGCCGGATACATCCGCTCAGTCTGGTGAAACAAAACGGAAACGGGGCCACGACGGCGCGTTCTCTACCGGGTTGCGTCGGCCGCAGGGTGCGCTTTGCCGGTTGGCTGCTCACCGGAAAGCTCGTGTCCACCAAGACCGGCGAGGCCATGGAATTTCTGACTTTCGAGGATGAAACGGGTTTGGCGGAAGCGACTTTCTTTCCCGGGGTCTACCGGCGGTATGCTCACCTGCTCGCTCCGGGCCGTCCTTACTTGCTCACCGGGCGTGTTGAAGAGGATTTCGGGGCCGTGACCCTTACGGTGGATACGGTGAAAACCATAACGGCGTCTCCTGCGGACAGATAACATGAAGCCGCAA